>JBIKNA010000149.1:0-15219 GCA_044358965.1 Polyangiaceae bacterium | reverse complement strand
TAACAAGCATCCAGCCCCACCGGGCGAAGTCCGCGCCGGGTGAGCTCTGCCTCGAGTTCGGTCACGTAGTCCGCGGTCATCATGCCGGCGGGGATCTCCAGCACGCCTCCCTCGTTGGGCAGACGGTCCAGAAGATCCCGAGCGGATTGCCCGTTCCCGGCCACGCAATCGGGCACCACAACGGCTGCGACGTGCTGTTGCGACGCCGAGCGAAGCGAGAAGCCCACTGCGCCGGCCGGCCGAAAGAACCGCGGCGCTTGGCCCACCTGCTTGACGAACGTTTCGCCCAGCTGCGCCATGGCCTTATGGCCCGGGCGACCAAAAGCGGGTACCTGTCTGCCCACGCGCAGGCCAAGCTCCACATTGCTCTGCGAAGGAATGCGCGCGCAGGTGGCTTCGGCACTCGACACGAGCACGGCAAAGCCTGGCAGCACCGCGGGCTCTTTGGCCCCGGCGTCTACCACGAGCAACACGCTCCCCCGGGGTGGTCGCGCGAGGTCCACGAACACCTGCCAACGCGGCCACCTGGCGCACGCTGCGATAAAGGCCAAGTAGCCCAAGAACACTGCCGTCGACCACGTGATGGGCAAGGGGCATCGAAACACCGAGTAGGCAACGAAGAGCATGACGCCCAAGGTCACCGACAGGAAGATCCCCCGGCCCAGCGGCACGAGGTGCGCTACCGCCCTTTCCGCTTGGCCGCGGGCTCTTCTTCTTCCTCTTCGTCGATTTCGGCGTCGCTCTCTTTGCTGCTGTCCGCAACGCGTACACGCTTGGGTTCGCCTTCGGCCTTGTCAGCCTCGTCGGTGTTATCGAGCTCGAAAAGAGCCGACAACACGCCAGCCAAGAGCGGCAACGAGGCCACCGGAAGATCACCGAGTGCGCCAGACCCTGCTTTGAGTGCCGTGAGATCCACTTGCACGTTGAGCCAACGACGGATGGCAAACATTCCACCGAGGGCCAAGAGCGCGCCAAAGAAGCTCTTGAGGCCCGCTTCTATTTTGGCGTCTTGCGCCCAGATGGGCTTGCCCGCGACAAGGCCCGTGATGGCCCCGAGCACCGCGGCCACGAAGTACGAAAGCGGCGCGCCATTGCCCGCAAACGACAGGCCGATGCCCTGCACCAGGGCAAAGCCCACGATGCCGCCCAGCAACACTCCCAGGATCAGGCCAACGAAGAGACGCTTCAGCATGGCTGCCCCGGCAGCTTATCCCTGTTTGCGGTCGTGATGGTACCGATCCACCACATTCCGGCGCCTAGAGAGGCAACGCGGGAAGGCTCATCCCCAGCGATGGGTGGCTTCCCAAACGGGATCGTGTGTTGCTTCGACCTTCAGCCGGTAGTCCTTGCGCTCCCGGGCAAACAGGCGCATGCGCGTTTCGTGGTCGCCGTTGTGCGGCGCAAACGCGAAGACCGTGCGCACGCCATCGTGGGTCTCGCGGCCGAGATAGGCGACATCGGGCCCCAGGGCCTGGAGAATGCTGTCCTCGACACTGGTCAACGCATCGGCCTCACTGCGGTCGGGCAAGCCATATTCGTTGGCAGTCTTGATGGGGATCTGGACGCTGATGAGATCTTCGCAGTGAAGGAAATCGATGCGCTTGAGGGCCATGTTCTTGGCAACGAAGACGGGCTTGCCGTCGCGCTGGCCACGCATGAGCACGAAGCGATCGCCAGTGGCCTGCGAAGCCAACTCATCGACCTTGGGCAACACGTCCTTTAGGGGCATCGCGTCCGGGGGCAGCGCCGCACATTCGATGACCCCCAACCAGCGCTCCACGGCGTCTTCGCCCAGAAGGCCGTCGAGCGCAATGAAGGCAATCTGCCGCTTGAGCTTGTCGTCCATGCCGGCGAACAATGGATGATCACACTGGACGTCCAGGCGCTCTCGACTCAAGTCAGCCACGGCGGAACAAGTCATGACGCTCAGATCAATGTCTTTGCCGCCGATGTTGATGACCAACCCGGCAAAGTCTTTGTTGCCAGGCTTGGCCGGATAGAACTCCCACTCGTCGTCCGGGGGTGGCGCCGCCTTGACCCACGCTTCCGCGCGACGGCGCAACCGTACATCGCCGTAGCTCACCAAGCTCAACGAGCGCTTGGCTTTGTGCCCAGGCCCTACCTCCCAGGCCAACTTGGGCTCCATCTGGGTGACGGCCCGGGAGAGCATGGGGGCGAAGGTCTCCCGGTCCTGGGCGTCGAGGGCGCTCATGAGCACTTGGCGCTCTCGGTTCCAGAACGACCAGAAGCGCGCGATGGGATCTTCGGCTGTCATGTTGCAGGCCGCGAAGTCTACTCAAGAATCGTCACGAGGCGAACGTCGTGTTGCCTGCGGCGTCTTCGGCCAGCCGCGCCCGCAAGGTGGTGTCGCGCTCGCCGCGCCGGGTCTCCGCCAGCGCGAGGGACAACGCCCGCTTGTCCGTCACCAGTGTCACGAGCTGCTTGCCGCGCGTAATCGCCGTGTACAGCAGGTTCCGCGACAGCATCACGAAATGCGCCATGGCAAAGGGGACCACCACCGCGGGGTATTCGCTGCCTTGCGACTTATGTATCGTACACGCGTATGCCAGGGTAAGCGCATCGAGTTCGTCGGCGCTGTATTCCACGTCGCGAGATTCGTCGGCGTCGAACCTCACCACCAAGGTCTCGTCCGTTAGCGACACGGTCTTGACGAACCCGACGTCGCCATTGAAGACACTCTTGTCGTAGTCGTTGCGAAGCTGCATGACCTTGTCCCCAAGGCGAAGCACGCTGTCTCCGCGCGCAAGCCCTGGTCCCGTGGGGTTCAGCTTGGCCTGCAGCGCCGCGTTGAGCGCCGCGGTGCCTAACGGTCCGCGGTGCATGGGCACGAGCACCTGGATGTCGCGAACCGGGTCCAGGCCGAAGCGTTTGGGGATGCGAGAGGTCACGAGCTCCATGACGATGGCCTGGGCGGCTTGCGGGTCCGAGCGCTCGATGACGAAGAAGTCCCCCCCATCATCGGCATTGACGTTGGCCGCGGGCATCTCGCCGGCGTTGACCCTGTGGGCATTGGTCACGATGAAGCTCTGCTCGGCTTGGCGAAAGATCTGACGCAGCCTGGCGCAGGGCACGGCCTTCGAGTCGATGCTGTCGCGCAAGAACGCGCCGGGGCCCACGCTGGGCAGCTGGTCCACGTCGCCAACCAGCACCAGGCGCGCCCCCAGAGCCACGGCGCGGAGCAGCGCCTCGGCCATGTACACGTCCACCATCGACGCCTCGTCGACGACCAACGCCTGCGCCTCGAGGGGGCTTTCCTCGTTGCGCTTGAAGGTCATGGTCTTCGGGTCAAACTCCAGCAACCGGTGCAGTGTCTGCGCGGGTCGCTGCGTGGCCTCGGACAGTCGCTTGGCGGCCCGGCCCGTGGGCGCGGCCAGGCGCACCGATAACCCTGCGCGCTCGAAGACGCCGATCACGGCGCGAATGATCGTGGTCTTGCCCACGCCGGGGCCACCGGTCACCACCACCAAGCCGTGTGCGGCAGCCAGACCAACGGCGTCTTTTTGCTCCTGGGCCAACACCACTTGGGTACGGCGCTCGAAGTCGCCCAGCGCCTCGTCCACCCGGGCAAGGGCAGGCATCGGGTGCGACAGCAACGCGTGAATGCGGTCGGCGATCTCTTGCTCCGCGGCTTGCAGTCGCGCGGACTGCAACGCCCGCTCGCCGCCATGGATGCGCGTTTGCACCACGAAGCCACCTTGCAAAAGACGCGAGACCGCAAGCTGCAGGCGTGGGTCGATACCGTCGAGCCCGAGCAATGCAGCACTGCGCTCGTACACCTCGGTCTCGAGCACGACCGTGTGACCAGCGTCGGTGCGGTCGCGAAGGACTTGCAGAATGCCAGCCTCGAGACGCGCCGGCGCATCTTTGGCGATACCCACGCGCTCGGCAATGCCGTCGGCGGTTTTGAAGCCCACGCCCCACACATCGATGGCCAAGCGGTACGGGTCCGTCGAGACCATATGCACCGCGCGTTCGCCGTAGCGCTTGACCACGCGGGCGGCCAGGGCGCCGGTGATGCCATGCCCTTGCAGGAACACCATCACCTCGCGCAGCTGCCGCTGCTCTCCCCAGGCCCGCTGCAAGAGCTGCACGCGTTTTTTGCCGAGGCCGGCGATCTCCAGAAGCCGCGCAGGCTCCTCGTCGAGCACGCGCAGGGTATCGAGGCCAAAGTGCTCGGCGATGCGCTTGGCCGTCTGGGGCCCAAGCCCCCGCACCAACCCCGACCCCAGGTACCTCTCGATGCCAAGCAGCGTGTTTGGCGCCAGCTCCGTCACACTCCGGGCGCGGAGCTGCTCGCCATGCCGGGCGTCGGTCTCGATGGTGCCGTAGGCCCGAACCCGAGCGCCGGGGCTCACCGCCGGAAACACGCCGACCACGGTCAGACGCTCGGCGCGACCGGGCACATCAATGCGCAGGACGCGGAAGCCTGACTCCGCGTTTTCGTAGGTGACGCGCTGCACCTCTCCTTCGACGGCCACCTCGTCGCCCATGGGCCAGCGCCACAGTAGCAGCTACCATGAGGCCTTGCTCCTCAAGGAAACACTCCTGGCCTTCGGCTCGCTCTTCTCCATCGTCGACCCGTTCTCGGCAGTGCCGGCGTTTTTGGCGCTCGCCGGGCACAAGTCCGAGGTGGACAAGCGCAGCATCGCGCTGCGCGCAGCCCTCACCTGCTTCGCGGTGCTCAGCATTTTCGGCGTCGCTGGCACCTTTATCTTCAACTTCTTTGGGATCACCATCCCGGCGTTCAAAGTCGCCGGCGGCATCCTCTTGTTTGGCGTGGCTCTCGAGATGATGCGGGCCAAACACTCGGGCACCCGGTCGACCCCCGAAGAAGAGAGCGAGGTCCGCGACGACGTGGCCCTCATTCCGCTGGGCCTGCCATTGCTTTCGGGCCCCGGCGCCATCGCCGCGGTCATGGTGCTCAGCGGCAAGGCGGCCAACGTCGAAGCCCGCGTCGCCGTTCACCTCGCCATTTTGGGCATCGGCGTCGCGTCCTTCGTCGTGCTCGCGTCGGCGGCGTTCATGTCCCGGGCCCTGGGGCGCACAGGCATCAACATCATCGGACGGCTCATGGGCCTCATCCTCGCGGCGCTGGCGATCCAGTTCGTGATCGACGGCGCCCGGGAGGCGTTCCCTCGCATGTTCGGCTGAGGTCGCCGGCGTGGCCGAGCCCGCCAGTCCCCGACCGGTTACATCAACGACTTGGTCTTGATGTTGAGCACAACCGGGCCAGAGACGGCGCCGTCGAAGCCGCCCACGTACACGAGGATCTTCTTGCCGGGTCCGATGGACACGTTGTCGAGAGAAGCCAGGTTGTATGTATCGATGGTGTTGCCGCAGACGTTGTTGGCCACGGTACCGGCGCATTCGTCCGCCACGCCTACGGCGCATGCGTTGACCGCGGCGGCGCTCTGGGGCGGCAAAACCCCGTTGTACGTCCAGATGATCGTGTCGGCCTCGGTGCCTGCCGCCGCCTTGGTGTTGTAGATGAGCAGGTTGGCTGTCTGCGCCGTGGGGTTCGTGACTTCGACGTAGTACGACTTGATGGGCGACATCGGGTCGAAGCTTGCGAGGGGGCACGGGTCGCTGAAGATGTAGTCCCACTCGCCAATCAGGGGGTTGGGGGCCAGCGTAAATTCGCCCGACACCACGCCGTCGACAGCGGCGGCAATGGTGAGCTTGTTGGCATTGACGGGCGCGGCGCACGTGGTCGAGACGGTGAACTGGCAGTTGTTCTGGCAGCTCTTTGCCTTGTACTGATCTGCCGGGCAGCCGGCGCTCACGTACTGCGTCTCGCCTGGGGTGCAGGCATCGACGGGCTCGCCACCGCAGGCCCCCGCTTGGTAGGTGCAGTTGTTCTGGCAGACCTTGTTGCGGGTCCCGCACTTGCCGCACGCCTCGGTGGCGCTGGTGCCCGGCATGCAGCCACCGGCAACCTCGTTCTCACAGGGCCCGTAGGCGCTCCAGGTTTTGGCGCTCTCGCAGATGGTTTGCTTTTGGCCACAGAAGCCACATGCCGCCGAAATGACCTGCCCCACGGTGGTGCACGCGGTGCCAGGCACCGGAGGCGGGGGCCCCGCGTCGACGACGACGTCGGGGCTACCGGTGTCGGTCACGGAACCCGTGTCTTTGCCCGTGTCCTTGCCGGTGTCTTTGCCCGTGTCCTTGCCGGTGTCTTTGCCGGCGTCTTTCGCGGTCGAGCCCGAGCTGCTCGAGCTGCTGCTGCTGTTGTCTTCGCCGCCGTCTTCACCGCCAGGCACCGCGGCCCCAGAGTCGATGTCGGCGTCACTGCCCCCGTCGGCGCTGCAGCCCGAGGCCGCAAGCATTGCGCTCGCTCCGATGACCGACACCAACACCAGACCCGTGCGCAGCATGCTCATGACAAGACTCCTTGGGAGCGACGAACACTGGACGAATGAATCGTACCTGTGGCTACATCGTCCTTCACTTTCGGCGCACGTGTAGCGCGGGGGCGCAGCATGCGCAAGGAGCCCAGGGCAAGTCTCGAATTCATTGAGAATTCGATGGGACGCAGCGGCTCTGCCCACCGTAGGCACAGGTGGAGAAACGTGGCTGACATTGTCCTTGCGCGGTGACGGTTCGGGCGCTACGAGGCAACAGTTCCGTCGCAATCGGCGACCACCACTTGGAGTTCAGGATCATGCGATCGACCACCGTCGGCCTCTCCCTACTTGCCTTCGTCACCTTGCCCATCGTTTGGGTGTCTGGCTGCTCCGCCGACGGCGGCAGCGACGCCAACCCCGAGGTGGACTCTGGCGGCGGGGCCCCGGAAGAGGACAGCGGCGAGGACAACAGCTCCAGCAGCAGCAGCTCCGGCGGCGCAAAAGATTCGGGCAAAGACACCGGCAAAGACACCGGCAAAGACACTGGCAAAGACACCAGCACCGATACAAAGCCGGACACCAATGTGGTGGTCGACAGCGGTCCGCCGGCGCCCAACCCGGGCGACGCCTGCACCAGCATCGGCAAGCTCTTCGACCGCGCGTGCGGTTTCTGTGGCACGCAGCAGGCCATTTGCGAGCCCGCCGACGGCGGCAGCGGCAAGGTCAGCGTCTACAGCGCCTGCTCCAACGAGGTGCCCAACGGCTGCACGCCGGGCACCTCGCGCATGGCCGATTGTGGTCTCTGCGGTAAACGCCCTGAGTCCTGCCAAAACAACTGCCAGTGGGCGCCCGGCGCTTGCTCTGGCGAGCCCACCGACGCCTGCGCACCCGGCTCCAAGCGCTATGTCTCGGCGGGCTGCGGCATCGACCAATTCCAAGAGCAGGTCTGTCAGGCCACGTGCCAGTTCGGCGCGGGCGGCGGGTGCCAGACGTACCCGGTCGACGCAAACATCCCCAACACCGTCGGCGGCGAGATCAAGCTGAACCTGACGCTGTCGCAGGGCGCGGCCATGATCCCGCGGCTCAGCACGGGCAGCTGCCCGGTCACCGTCAGCACGACGTCCACGGGGCACGTCTACACGGTCATCAAGAACACCACGGCGCAAACGGCCACCGTAGAGATCTGGACCGAGCGCCCCGATGGCGGCACCGAGGACTTGGATCTCATCACGGCGGTGTACTCCAAGGTTCCGCCTCCGCAGAGCGATGCCGACCGCAAGGCGTGCACCGGCAGCGTCCAAGACTCCTGCAGCACGTCACCCCCCTGCCCCGCGGGCAACTCGTTCAACTGGTCCGGCCTCGTCGGAACCAACGCGCCGACCATCGCTCCAGGCAAGAGCATGGTCATCTACACGGGCGGCTACGGCACGTCGTCTGCGGGCAAGCCGTTCCGGCTCGGCATCAAGACCAAGACCCTGCAGTAACGGCCAAGCGTCACTGCATACACGAGCCCGCGGCGCACCAGCTCCGCGGGCTTCGTTTTGGCACTTTCCGACCGTCTCCTAGGACGGCCTTGCCATCGGCGCGGAGCGATCAGGGCTCGTCAGCGCCAGCGGAACGCGGCAGTTGCGACAGCGTGTAGAACAAGCTCTTCACGCCCAGTGCACGACGGCGATCGTCTTTGTAGCAGTTGACGTTCTCGTGAACGTACAGCTGCTTTTTGCCAGCCTTGTCCGTGGTCACCATCGAGATCAGCAGGCCGTCGTAGCCATTGCACTCGAGCTTCGCGTCGTAAACGATCGCCTGCATCCGCGTTTCAACGTCAGCACGCTCCGTCGCCGTCAGTGCCCGCGTCGTTTCGACCCAAGCGTGTTCCCCGGGCGCTCCGGCGCACTCCACAAAGGCAATCGCACCGCTGGCGCGGGTCACTCGATAGACAACGGCGCCGGGTTCGCAAGCATCCCCTGGCTGCTTCTTGGGTACGGCCCCCAAAAAGTCCGTCGAAACCTCTACGTACTCGACATTCCCATCGACCGCTTGCCTGCCCTTTGGCGCAGAGCTGCCCGAAGCGCCAGGCACCTGCGTTTGGCCCTGACCAGCGGCGCTGCCCCCAGAGGAACCACCAGTGCGGTTCCCGGCAGCACTGGTTGCGTCGCCATCGTCAGTGGCTGCAGGAGTTTGGCCCCGGTCGGGTGGTTTGCCGGCTTCTGAAGCGGTAGCCCCACCACAAGCGGCCACCGCAAGGACGAGGCAGAAGGAAGCGAGCGAGGGAAAGGAAGGTGAGCGGCGAACTTCGAGTTGCATGAGATGGCGCCGAAGCAACAAGCACGCCAGCCCAATGCCCTGCTTTCATTGCACATCACCAACATCGTCACTGTGTCACGCTGTGCCGCTCGGGCGCCGGCGTCGGGGCGACGGGTTTGATCCCCGCAAAGCAAGAAACCCCGAGAACCGTTGCCGGTCCTCGGGGCTCTTTCGTTCGCTTGGCGAAGAACGCCTAGCGAGCTTTCGGATCAGAAGTCGTGGCCGTGGCCGTGGCCGGCGTGACCGCCGCCCGCAGAGGCCTTCTCATCCTTCGGGCGCTCGGCGACGAGGCACTCGGTGGTGAGCATGAGGCTCGCAACCGAAGCCGCGTTCTGCAGCGCCGTACGGACGACCTTCACCGGGTCGATGACGCCCTGGGCAAGCAGGTTGCCGTAGGTGTCCGTGGCCGCGTTGTAGCCAAAGTCGTCTTTGCCCTCTTTGACCTTGTTGACGACGATGGAACCCTCGAGGCCCGCGTTCGCCACGATCTGGCGGAGGGGTTCCTCGATGGAGCGACGGATGATCTGCACGCCGAAACGCTGCTCGTCGTTGCACTTGATGCCGTCGAGGGAGGCCTGGGCGCGAATGAGCGCCACGCCGCCGCCGGCGACGATGCCCTCTTCGACCGCTGCGCGCGTGGCGTGCAGAGCGTCTTCGACGCGGGCCTTCTTCTCCTTCATCTCGGTCTCGGTGGCAGCGCCAACCTTGACCACGGCAACGCCGCCGACCAACTTGGCGAGGCGCTCTTGGAGCTTCTCGCGGTCGTAGTCGCTGGTGGTGTTCTCGACCTGGGCGCGGATCTCTTGGATGCGGGCCTTGATCTGCTCCTTGTCACCGGCGCCGTCGACAATCGTGGTGTTGTCCTTGTCGAGGCTGACGCGCTTGGCGCGGCCGAGGTCGCTGATGGTGACGTTCTCGAGCTTGAGGCCGAGCTCCTCGGCGATGACCTGACCGCCGGTGAGGGTGGCGATGTCCTTGAGCATCTCCTTGCGGCGATCGCCAAAGCCCGGGGCCTTGACGGCGGCGCAGTGGAGCGTGCCACGGAGCTTGTTGACGACGAGCGTGGCCAGGGCCTCGCCCTCGATGTCCTCGGCAATGATCATCAGCGGCTTCTGCTGACGGGCAATGGCCTCGAGCACCGGCAGGAGATCCTTCATGTTCGAGATCTTCTTCTCGGAGATGAGGATGTACGGGTCCTCGAGAACCGCCTCCATGCGCTCCGGATCGGTCACGAAGTAGGGGCTCAGGTAGCCGCGGTCGAACTGCATGCCCTCGACGACGTCGAGCGTGGTCTCGGCGGTCTTGCTCTCTTCGACGGTGATGACGCCCTCTTTGCCGACCTTCTCCATGGCCTGCGCGAGCTTCTCGCCGATCTCCTTGTCGCCGTTGGCGGAGATGGTGCCGACCTGGGCGATTTCCTTCGGGTCCTTGGTGGTCTTCGCCATCTTCTTGAGCGTGTCCACCAGGGTGGTCACGGCCAGGTCGACGCCGCGCTTGATCTCCATCGGGTTGTGACCGGCGGCAACGAGCTTGCTGCCCTCACGGTAGATCGCCTGCGCGAGGACCGTGGCCGTCGTGGTGCCGTCGCCGGCCACGTCGCTGGTCTTCGAGGCAACTTCGCGCACCATCTGGGCGCCCATGTTCTCGAAACGGTTCTCGAGCTCGATCTCCTTGGCGACGGTGACGCCGTCTTTGGTGACCGTAGGGGAGCCGAAGCTCTTCTCGATGACGACGTTGCGACCCTTGGGGCCGAGGGTGACCTTAACCGCGTCGGCGAGCTGATTGACGCCGGAGAGGATGAGGTTGCGGGCAGTTTCCGTGTAGACGATTTCTTTAGCCGACATATCTGGACCTACTTCTTTCTAGAAAATCTTGGAGGCGCGGGTTCGCTTTCGCGAGAGCGCGCGTTACTTCTCGAGGACGCCGAGGATGTCGTCTTCGCGGACGATGAGGCGCTCTTCGCCGTCGATCTTGACCTCGGTGCCGCTGTACTTGCCGAACAGCACGCGGTCGCCAACCTTCACGGTGAGCTTCTGCACGGTGCCGTCGTCCATGACCTTGCCGTTGCCGACAGCCACGACCTCGCCCTCGATGGGCTTCTCTTTGGCGGTGTCGGGGATGATGATCCCGCCCTTGGTCTTCTCTTCTTCTTTGACGCGCTTGAGGATGACGCGGTCTTGGAGGGGACGGATGTTCGCCATGGTGTGATTCCTTTTACGTACGCCGGGCCCCGCCCGACGGGAGATGGGGTTTGGCACTCCACCGGAGCGAGTGCCAGCGCGCCGAACATAACCCGCCGTCTCGAACCGTCAAGGCCGCCAGAGCAAAGGCGCCCCTTTTCTTCAATTCCTTGAATTTACGCAGAATTCGGACTGCTCGCCTGCGCAGCGGCGAGCCCACGTAGCGCCCAGGAGAACACCTTCGCGGTCGCAAATTTCTCCATCGCCGCGGCACCTTCCGCGAGGTCCGAGACCGCTGGCGCTGGCATGCCACATTGCCTCCTGCCAAGTCCGCCCCCCCTCGATGCCCTTCGGACGTTCAGGCTCGCGCCCCCCAACTCCGCATACACAATCAATATTCAATACTTAGACGCGGTCACGTCGAGTGCCGGAAACACGCACTCTCGCTCTCTGGTGCCAATTGAGGGTGCCAGCGCACACATGCAACCATCTAACTTCATGGCATTTTTTGCGGTCGCCGGTGCCAGCGTGTATCCCTTAAGAACAGATCTCCTTCTGCCGTTTTGGAGGGTGAGGATTCCGATGTCGATCGTGACCGCAGGTTCCATCAACGTGTTCTTCGAAGAAGCAGTACGCGCCGCCATGAAAACGCAGCGCATCGAGGCCACGGACGCCACCACGAGCTACTTGGTTGCGCTTTTGGCCGACTTCGCAAAGCCAAACCACGGCCAAGAGCAACTCGACCGGCCGCTGACGTTTTTGCTCGACGAGGCCCTGCACACCAGCGAGGTGGGAGAGCGCTTCGAGAAGCTACGAACCTTGGGCGATGGCGTGCTCTACACGTCGGGCTTCTTCGGCGACCACTTCGAGGCGCGCGGCGTCGACACGCGATACATCATCGGCATCGGACAAACGGCCTACGGCTCCGCCAGCAACCTGCTCCGGCCGTCCACGCGCGATCTCGAGGCCAGTGCCGCACACGACATCTTCGGAGAGTTGGCATCGCGTTTTGCGGCCTTCGTCGCCGTCATCAACGAGGTGGCCAATGCCAGCATCGCCGCCGCAGCCGAGAGCTCGCGCGGCGTCGTGCGCTTGTACGAACGCTGGATGAAGACCAAGAGCGACACGCTCGCCGAAGCCTTGGCCAACCACGGCTTCATTCCTCCCCGCGGGGGCATGGTCCCGTCTTGAGCGCCTCGCAGGCGCCGTTGCTTGCGGGCAACGGTCTTGGGCTGGTGCGCGAGATCGCCCTGGCCAAGCGGGTGCAGCAGGGTCTGGAGCGCCTCTACCGCCTGGACCTTGGCCTTTGTGTGTCGGAATTCATGTTCGGTGCGGACGCGGGAGAGCGCGAGACCTTGTTCGTGCGGGCAACGCAGGACCAGGGCCTCGAGGTCAGCCTTCGGGTGCCTCGTATGGCCCCCAACAACGGCACCAGCATCGACACCCTCTGCCAGCTCATCGAGGGCGTAAGCCACTTCGTGTACGTGGTGCACCGTGCGCAGCACGCACGAGAGACAACCCAGCTCGAGCTCGAGCTGCAGGCCGAAGTCGACAAGTACGTGGTGCTGGCCGAGTCCACCGGGTGCACCACCGTCGAGAGCAGCGAGCGACTGCGCGCGCAACTCTATGGGCAGGTAGAGTTCACCCACGCCCAGGACTCGGAGATCGGCGCGCGCTATCGAACGGCCAACACCGCAGCCAACCGGTTCCTGCGTAGGCTCGAACGGAGGCACCTAGCGCGCGCCCGCTACGATGCACTCCGGGCCGATTTGCGGGCGTTCTACGAGGCCGGCCAAGAGGGCAAGCTACGCGCCGCTTGACGCTCGGCGAACACCGTTGTGCCGACGCGTCTGGCCCAGGAGCTCCGCACCTGCGACCGCCTAGGCCATGGGGCGCTTGAGGTCGAACTCCGAGGCGTGCTCCAGGATCTCGACGTTGCGCAGGGCTTCCTCGCCGCTCACCTCGGGGTTGCGCCCCTCCACGATGGCGAGCGCAAAGTCCCGCAGCTCGCCCTCGTAGGGGTTCACGACTTCCCAATGTATGTCGGCGCCGAGCACCGAGATGAAACCTTCGCCGTAGGGGCCCAGGGTGTTCTCGCAGTGCACCGCGCCCGAGGTTCCGAACAAGTCGATACGCCGCGGCGACTCGAACAACACTGAGCTCAGCAGCTCCGCGGTGGCACCGGACTCGAAGCGGAGCAGGATGCACGCGGTTTCGTCGTTGGGCCCCCCGTAGGTGTTCCGGGAAATCATGGCTCGCGCCTGCACCACCTCGCCGCACGAGGGCATCATCCACCAACGGATCATGTCGAGGGCATGAGTGCCCACGCCAGCCAGGCTCCACCACCGCGACATCTCGCGCTTGGCGCGCCAGTTCTCGTTGTTGCGCGCCTTGAAGGTCCACTGCACGCGCATGTGGCGCAAATCGCCGATGACTCCATCTCGAAGCTGGTTTTGCGCCATGCGGTGGCCGGCATGCCAGCGATGGTGGTAGCCCACCCCCAAACGAACCCCGTGCAGTTCGCACGCACCAACAATGGCTTGCGCATCGTCGGACGACGTGGCCAACGGCTTTTCGCAGAACACGTGTTTGCCGGCCTGCGCAGCCAGGATGATGTGCCGAGCGTGCAGTGCATCGGGCGTCGCGACGATGAGGGCGTCGAGCTCCGGGTCCGCGAGACACTGGGACAAATCGTCGAAGACGCGCAGGGGCTTGCCCTTGGCGCCATGTTTCTCGGCGAAGCCCAAGGCCCGATCCATGCTGCGACTCACGACGCCCCAGAGGCGCAGCTCTTCGACGTTGGCCAGGGCCGGAGCCAGGAGAACGTCAGCGGCGGTGCCCGTGCCTAGGACGGCGACATTGATGGGTTTGGCCATGCGCGAGGAACGTTCAACTCTATCTGAGCCTGTGCCCCTCTTGGAAGGAGCTTCGCGCCCCCTCGGCGGCCGCTGCGCGGCTACAGGCCCAGCAGTTTGGCCAGGTAGTAGCGCATGGTCTCGGTGGTGCCTCCGCCGATGCGCAAGAGTCGTTGATCGCGGAAGGCCCTGGCAATGGGGTATTCCTCGATGTAGCCGGCGCCTCCGTGGAACTGCAGGCACTGGTCCACCACCTCGGTGCCCATCTCGCCGGCAAACACCTTGGCCATCGAGATCAGCTTCACGGTGTCGAAACTGATGGGGCCCTTCTTGACGTGGCGCTCCTCGTTGTAGGCCTCGCAAGCGCGATAGGTCAGGGCTTCGGCGGCCTCGACCTTGGTGAGCAAATCGACGAACTTGTGCTGCCAATACTCGCGCTTGATGATCGGCTTGCCAAAGGCCTTACGCTCGCGACCAAAGGCGATGGATTCTTCGATGATCAAGCGCATGCCCCCGCAAGCGCTTGCACAAGCGATGAGTCGCTCGGTCTGGAAGTTCTGCATCAGGTACATGAAGCCCTGATTCTCTTGCCCCAGCAGATACCGCTTGGGGATGCGCATGTCTTCGAAGGCGAGCTCGGCGGTATCGCTCGCGTGGTTGCCCATTTTCTTGAGCTTGCGCGACACGGAATAGCCTTTGGTGTTGGTAGGCACCAAAAAGAAGCTGCAGCCGTGCGCCCCGGCCTCGGGGTTCGTCTTCACCAGCATCGTGACGAAGTCTGCGCGAGTGCCGTTGGTGATGTAGGTCTTGGCACCGTTGATGATGTAGTCGTCGCCGTCTTTTTTGGCCCAGGTCTGGATGCCCGCGACGTCGCTGCCAGCGTTGGGCTCGCTGACCCCCAGCGCTGCCATCTTCTCGCCGCGCAGTGCCGGAATCAGGAACTCGTCGATCTGCTCTTTGGTGCCCAGATCGCTGATGACCGGGGTTGCCATGTCGCCTTGCACCAAGAGCGCCATGGTGACGCCTGCGCAGCGGCCCCGGGGCAGCTCTTCGGCTTTGGCCATGCTGAACCAATAGTCGCCGCCGGCGCCGCCGTGCTCTTCGGGGTAGTGAGCTCCGAACAAGCCCAGCTCACCGGCGCGCTTGAAGAGCTCTTTGGGAAATATCTCCGCAGCCTCCCACTCGTCCGCGAAGGGGAGGATCTCCTTCTGGGCAAACTGGCGAACCGTGTTGCGGAACTGGGTGTGCTCTTCGCGGTACGGGCTGGGCATGCACATATTTCGTACACGAAACATCCGCAAGCGCAACACTTAGAGCGCCGCCCGTGGTGCGGGCGCGCTCTGGCGCCGGGGCCCGGTGGGGCTAGCGCTTCTTTTTCGCGGCTTTTTTGGCCACGGGCTTCTTGGCCGGCGCCTTCGCTGCAGCCTTTTTGGCCACGGGCTTCTTGGCCGGCGCCTTCGCAACGGGCTTCTTGGCCACGGGCTTCTTGGCCGGCGCCTTCGCAACGGGCTTCTT
>JBIKNA010000540.1:0-4643 GCA_044358965.1 Polyangiaceae bacterium | reverse complement strand
AGCAGGGGCTGGGGGGCTCGCTACCGACGGGCCGACGCCGAAGGCGGCGGGCCGAGGTCTCACTCGTGCACCCCAGCCATGCGACCGGCGACGCGAAGCGTCGCCGTAGCAGGGGCTGGGGGGCTCGAACCCACGACCTGCGGATTTGGAATCCGCTGCTCTACCAACTGAGCTAAACCCCTAGGTCTCCAGCGAAACTATCGCAAGCTCCGGGGCCAGCGCAAGGGACAAGGGCACGCATGGTCACGTCACGGATGCTTCGGGCAGAGAGTCCCCGAATCCTCGCGCTGTTTCGGGCCAGCGTTGCGCTCGTTTTCCTTATCTCTCACGAGCCGGCGGACCTGGCCGCGCGGGCTGCGCGAAGCCCCGCGGTGCTGCGCGCCCCCGAGGGCCTCGGCTACCTGGTGCACACATTCCCCTGGAGCCCGCTCGCAACGGACCTGCTTCGCATCACGTACTACGCGAGCGCAGCTTTTCTGCTCGTGGGGCTCTTCACCCGGGCGTCGGCGCTGGCCCTTTGCCTTTCGGGGTACCTGGTCTTCGCCACCTGCCAGCTGTCTGGCGCCGTGCTCCACGACATGCACGTGCTTTGGTTCGCCGCGTTGCTGGCAGCGTGCCCCTGCCCTTCGGCGCTCAGCCTCGATGCATTTTTCGAGAGCACCGATGCGCGATGGTGGCGGCGCCCCTTGGGCCCCACGGAGCCGCACGCGCAGGCGGGGCTCACGCTGTTCTTCGCGCGCACGCTCCTTGGGCTTGTGTACCTCTTCCCGGGGCTGCACAAGCTCCACACCTCAGGCCTGGCCTGGGCCCTGTCCGACAATCTGCAGAACCAGATGTTCATCAAGTGGTTCGAGCATGGCGTGCTCCCGCCGTTTCGCATCGATCACTACCCGCGATTGCTCCAAGCGCTTGGCCTCGGCACGCTGCTCTTCGAGCTCAGCAACGTGTTCCTGGTGCACGTCGGCCGTCGGACGCGCATCGCGCTGGCCCTCGCGGGGCTTGCGTTCCATCTGTCCATTCAGGTGTTCCTGTTCATTCCGTTCTCGAGTCTTTGGCTCTGCTACACCGCACTCGCGTCGACCCGGGCCACCAAGCCCGTCGGGCTTGCAGACTTGACGCCCGGCCGGCCACTGCTTGTGCTCGGTACATTGTTCGTTGCCCTGGTGTTCGCCCAAGGCCTTCGCGGCCGCATGCAGAGCTTTCCTTTTGCCTGTTACCCCACCTTCGAGTGGCGTGCCGGGAACACGCTGCCAGACCTTCGCGTGGTGGCCATCGATGCCGACGGACGCGAACGCGAGGTTCCTGTAGGGCGCAACGCCCAAGGCCGGCGCAGCCAAG
The DNA here is from genome assembly GCA_044358965.1 of Polyangiaceae bacterium. Lineage (GTDB taxonomy): Bacteria > Myxococcota_A > Polyangia > Polyangiales > Polyangiaceae > SXNL01. Next base: position 3,305 of record JBIKNA010000540.1, on the reverse strand, counting down.
AGAATTGGGGGCAAGCCTTCAGCCTGGCCGGCGTGTACGGCACCCCGTTCTCTGCCGCGCGTGTCCAAGAGTACCTACGACAAGAGCGCAAACAATTGCATGTTGCACGCGCCCTCGAGGGCGCCCGACGTATTCGCATCGAACGCGCCGACTACGCCGTGGCGCCGGAGCAGCGGGGAGCGCCCCCCACCAGAACGGTCACGCTGGCAGAGCTACCGCTGGAAACGCCGTGATGGGAATGCCGCGGGCGACCAGCGGCTGAACGACCTTCTCGCGCATGCTCTTCTCGGCGAGCTTGAGGTAGGCGCCGGTTTCCATCCACGCCAACGAGTCGCCTTCGCGCACGGGTCGGGGGGGACGGCTCTTCAGGTCTTCCCACTGGCGCATGATGGCGCGAATGGCGCGGTCGGCCTGGTGTCCCAGGTATGCAAGATCCTCGGGCGTATAGAACTGGCAGGCCCAGTCGAGGAACGCGAAGCCGAAGGTGCCGTGCACGGCTTCGTCTTTGACGATGCGCCCGAGCACTGCCCGCGGCAACGGGTGCTGCGCGGCCTTCCAGGTGCCGCGCAAGAGCGGAATGCTCAGCGCTTCGCCCACGCAGAAGAATCGAACCACGAGGTCGCCGGCACGCACGATGGGAGAGACATGTTCTTCGCCGTCGACAATGAGCATGGTGGGGTCGTGGACGATCTCGGTGCCTCCGCCGAGCTCCATGGCCATGCGCGCACACAGCTCCACGTGCACCATCTCGTCGAGCGGAAACCTGGTGGCCACGCTGATGAGATCGAGCGGCGCGCGACATTCCATGAGGGCGCGGAGCGTGGCCGCGCAAGCGATGCCGGTCCGGTGCTCCTGAAAGGCAGCGCCAGTCCACGCCTTGCGCGCCAAGATCAGGTCCTTCTCGGGGAAGCCCTCGGTCGAGAGCGTGCCCCACGGCATCGCCATCACCTCGGGCCGCATGCGCCGAAAGCGCTTTTCGATGCCCTCGCCGTACAGAGACAGCTCGAACAGCTCGCCCAGGTTTCCCTGACTCATGGCTCAGTCCCCACCGCTGTCCGGCGGCGGCACGAGATTGCCAGAGCCGATGAACACGTCTTCGTCGGCTGCATCTTTGGCAGCATCGGCGCCGGCATCGTCCGGGGGCGGAGCCACAAGGTTGCCGCTGCTGATGAGCGCGTCGTCTTTGGCATCGGCGGCATCGAGCGGCGCCACAGACGCGTCGTCGATGGGGCTCACCAGGTTGCCCGAGGTCTCGCTGGTGGTGCAGGCCATGTAGCTGATGGCCGCAACGCCAACGGATGCCACCAGCAGCTTCTTGCCAACCACTCGCTTGGGCGTGCTCATCGGCTATCGAGTGTACGAGCCACCGACGCTGGTGCAAAGGCGCTCGTCGGTGGAACTACTTCTTTGGCTTTGGTGTTGGCGCTTTGCCCGCGTCCGGGGGCATGGGCGGCGGTGGCGCCATCAGGTTGCCAACGATTTCGGGCGGGCGCTGCGGTTTGGGCGGGCCTGCATCGGTGGGCATGGGCGCCATCAGGTTGCCGCTCGTCAGCGTGTCGTCGTTGGGCTTGGGCTTCTCGGCGCCAGCGTCGGCCACTCGCGGGCTCGCGTCGGGAATCTCGACCGGCGCAACCAAGTTGCCCGTGACTTCTGGGCGTTTGGCCTCGGCGCACGCGTAGCTGACCGCGGCGACCCCAAGCGACGCAATGAGCAGCTTCTTGCCGGGGACCTTGCGGGCTCGCCGCGTCGTGTCTTCGCTCATTTGGTCTCCTGATGCACCGTGTGCTTGTTGCAGGTGGGGCAGTACTTCTTGAGCTTGATGGGCCCCGCCTGATCGGGCCTGCGGGTGGTCTTGTGATTTCGGGACTGGCACTCGCTGCAGGCCAGCGAAATCTTGAGGCGCTCCGACATGGTGGGACAGCACCCTAGCACGCCGCATGGAAGGCAGCGGATCCACCAGCGCGCGGCAAAACCGGCTCGATATCCGCTCGAACTGCGCAAAACCAACCCGCAGGCCGGTTATCGAAGCGCCGAGATCCCCGCACATTCCATGACGCCCACCCCCAATAATCTCAGATGCGTCTCAAAAGAACCTGGCAACCGGATTGCAGGTCCGTACGATGAACCCTGGCCATGTTGTTCCTTCCCGCCTCCCTCAAGCAGCTGAGCGCCCCCCTCGTCGGGTTGTTCGCGCTTGCCCTGACATCGCTCGCCACCGGCTGCGCCGCCGAAGACACGAGCGACGGAACCGAGAGCAGCGAGAGCAGCGTGGTGGCCGCCGAGGCCCAGTGCCCCGCCAAAGACGTTGATGTGCGAATCACCTGCGAGACCCCGAACGGTTCGTTGGGCTTCCGCGAGCACTTTGGCACCTACCGCGTGAGCGGCTCCAAAGTCGTCGCGCAGGGCGCTGGCAAATCCCTCGAGTGCTCCTACGCCGTCGACCCGAAGGTGGGCTTCTCGTCCCGCTACGCCGTGGCCGGCAAAGATGTCTCTGTCGACTCTGTCGAAGGCCTGAAGGCGCAAGTGCAAAGCGACACCAGCCTGAGCGAGTCCGACCGCGCGGCCATCGTCGCCGCACTCAAGTCCCCCTCGCTCACGCTCTCGCACGCCATGGTCAGCAACAAAGCCGTCCGCGACGCCGAGATTCGCGCCATGCACCTGGGCTTCGAGACCTACGACGATACCGCGCGCGCCGTGGCCGCCGACGGCGTGCTGCCCCCGCGCGTGTCGGGCACCAGCTGCACCGCGCAAGTCATCCTCCCGCGGTAAGCGGTAGGAGAAACACCGCGGTACAAACGAGCAAAGGGCCCGCCACGAATGGCGAGCCCTTGGCCTTTTGTTGCGAGACGCTCGAGGTTACTCGAGGATCTTGGTGACGATGCCGGCGCCGACGGTGCGGCCGCCCTCGCGGATGGCGAAGCGCATCTGCTCTTCGAGACCGACCGCCGTGATGAGCTCGATGCTCATGGTGATGTTGTCGCCCGGCATGACCATCTTCACGCCCTCAGGCAGCATGCACGTGCCCGTCACGTCCGTGGTCCGCATGTAGAACTGCGGCCGGTAGTTCGTGAAGAACGGCGTGTGACGGCCGCCCTCTTCCTTCTTCAGGACGTAGACCTCGCCGAGGAACTTCTTGTGCGGCGTGACCGTGCCCGGCTTCGCCAGGATCTGACCGCGCTCGATGTCGTTCTTCTCGATGCCGCGAAGCAGAACGCCAACGTTGTCGCCAGCGCGACCCTCGTCGAGAAGCTTGCGGAACATCTCAACGCCCGTGACCGTCGTCTTGCGCGTGTCGCGGAAGCCGA
>JBIKNA010000148.1:0-15342 GCA_044358965.1 Polyangiaceae bacterium | reverse complement strand
CCGGTGTTGGCTTCGGCGCCGACGCAGGCCGTCAGGCACATCATTGCGGCGATGAACCCCTGCACTCGCGGGGCAGCCTTTGGGGAGCCCGAGGCAAGGGAGGAAACCAGGGGAGCAAGTTTCGATTGGCGCATGCCCTGGAGTTGGCCGGGCATCGACCGATCTGTGGCCTCCGCAGAGAAATGTTTGTCGCAGCAAATTTGTAGGCAAAAATCAGGTGCGAGGCGCCCGGAGCGCCCCCCTCGGCTGGAGAACTCGCAAAAAGGCGACCTACTCCCCAGACCTTTGTCACCGCGCTTCAGCCTTCGGCAGCCAGGGGCTTTGTGCGATGCACGCACGCCTTGCGGCACCGCGCACTGCGGCAAAGGGGGCAACGTTGGCCTATACCTAACCGCTGCGGCGCCAAGCGTTCGGACGTACAAGCGACGGTCCCCGCAAAGTATTGGGCGGTCCGTGTTCCGTGTACTGCTACATTTGCTTGCGGATGAAAGCCATCCAAGTCGCGCGCATTGCAGCCGCTCTCGCCACCACTGGCGTGATCTCCTGCGTCATCGTCGAAGAGGCGACGCCCGGCAAAGCTCCCTCGCTAGACGTCGACGCGTCGGTCGATGCGTCGACGGTGACCGATACGTCGACGGTGACCGATGCGTCGACGGTGGTCGATGCGTCGACGGGTTCTGATGCACCACAAGAAAGCGGGCCCCCTGCGGATGCCGCTCCCGACGCTGACGCGGCTGCGGATGCCAAGAGTGACGCCGCGGGCTCCCCGTGTCTCGGGTCGCACGCGTTCTGCCGCGACTTCGACGACGGCGTGCTCACAGCGGGGTTTACCGACGGTTTGACGCCGAGCCCCGGGGCAACGATCGAAATTTCCACCGCCTATAGCGTTTCGCCCACGCGCTCATTGCGCGCGTTTTTGCCCCAGCGCGCCACCACGCAAGCAGAGATGCGCGCTGCGCCCGCGTGGGGGGTCAACGGCTGGAAACGAGCGCGAATGGAACTCGATGTGTACGTGCCCGTCATCGCTTGGCAAGGCGGAGACCAACCCTTCGCCCTGTTTACGCTGTACTACAGCTCCAGCATGGGAACTGCCGGTACGGTTCTGTTCCTCGGCGCGACCGAGTGCTCCGTGGCCACCTTGAGCGACGACAAGTACCACGCGATCCCGAACCTCACCCGGGGCGCCTTCAATCACGTCGTCATGGATATCCACCCGCAGGCCGGGCAACTCATCGTCTCCATCAACGGTGCGCCTCCTGTGGCGGCGCCCTTCGCTGCGGTTGTGCCCGGCGCCAATCCGTTCTTCACGGCGACCATGGGGCCCGTTTCATTCCGCGGTCCGCACCCGGCGTTCAACGTCTACGTGGACAACGCGGTGGTCGACCTCTTGTAGTGTTCGCCGTGCGCGCGACACGCTTGTAGATACGGGCGATGCCGTTGGCAGGGGCAATGGTGCGGAAGTAGCCACAAAACCATGTACGTCTGCGTGTTTCTTGGGCCCGCCCCTTGACCTTTACCTACGCCGACGTAAGTTACACTCATGAAGGTTCAAGCGGTCACGAGTGTTGCCGGTCGGGCCGTCGGCCAGGCGCTGGGAGTCGTGTGTATGCCCCTGTCGCTGCCGCTCTTCGTGCTCGGGCGCAGTTTGCAGTGCGCCTTGGCCGCGTACACCAGCCCGGACGAGCGGCAGCGCCCGCCCAGTTTCTTTCCCACGCCCCTCGACGAGGCCACGGCGGATCTCCTCGGCTAGAAGCTCCGCTGCGCAAACCCGGGTCTCGCACAAGAATCGAGTCATCGTCATGAGCAAACAAGCACGCAGCAACGCCGGCGATCTTCGGGCCGCGAGCCAGCTCGCCGTCTCGGCCACCACCAGCATCACGCAGGTGGTGCAAGACATGCACACCACCATTGCCAGTGGCCCGCTGGTATTGGGCAAACCCCTCGAGCGACCGGTGCGGTTCTTTACCGATCTGATCTACGGGCAGGTGCGCGGGGTCACCAACCTGGTGGGCAGCGGCATCGACAAAGCACTGGCCGCGCTCGAGCCGGTCCTGGGCGACAGCACCCCGGGGCCCGAGCGCGATGCCGTGGTCGCCGCGCTCAACGGCGTCTTGGGAGACCATCTCGCTGCGTCCAATAACCCTCTCGCCATCCCCATGAGCCTTCGTTCTGGCGGGCAGGCTCTGTCGCTCGATGCCTCGGCGCTGCGGGCTTCGTTTCCCTCTGCCACGGGCAAGCTTCTGGTGCTGGTGCACGGCTCGTGCATGGCCGACCGCGGGTGGCTTCGCAAAGGTCACGACCATGGCGCGGCCTTGGCTCGAGACCTGGGCTACACGCCGGTGTACCTGCACTACAACAGCGGCCTGCACATCTCCGACAACGGTCGCGCGTTTGCCGCGTTACTCGAGCAGCTGTGCAGCGCCTGGCCCGTACCCATCACCGAGCTATGCCTCTTGGGCCACAGCATGGGTGGCTTGGTTGCGCGCAGCGCGTGTCACGTGGCCGAGACCAATGGGCTTGGCTGGAGGCCGTTGCTGCGCAAGCTCGTGTGCCTGGGTACGCCACACCACGGCTCCCCCGTCGAGCGGGGCGGAAGTCTGGTGCACGCCCTCATCGGCATCAGCCGCTACAGCGCGCCCATCGCCCGCTTGGCGCAGATCCGCAGCGCCGGCGTCACGGACCTTCGCTTCGGCTACGTAAGCGAAGAGCACTGGCAAGGAAGCGACCGCTTCGCCCGCGGGAAAGACCAAAGGCGCGCGCTCGCTTTGCCCGCAGGTGTCGATTGTTTCGCCATGGCAGCTTCGGTGGCCAGCGACCCGCGTGCATCGCTGCCCGGCGACGGGCTCGTGCCCGTCGACAGCGCCCTTGGGCGTCATGCGCAGCCAGAGCTCACGCTCCAGTTCCCGGAGGCCCACACGTGGGTGGCGCTCGGCACGGGTCATCTCGACCTGCTCGACCGGCCAAGTGTTTACCAAAAGCTCGAGGAGTGGCTCGCCTAAGCCGCCCGCGGTGCGCGCGCGGCCTGCATGTCGTCGCCGCATCCCTTGGACTCGTGGTGCGGCGGCAGCGGCGTTACGCTGTTTCCGGGGCGCCGCGGCGCCGAAACACCAGCAACAGCACAAGCGCCAAGAACCCCAGCGATCGGCCCAGCAGGTCGAGCACGCTCCGGCTGCGATAGCCGTAGTCGATGTCGCGCTCGGCCAAGGGGGCGAGCTGCAACGCACGCACCAGCGTTGGGTCGCCGTAGCCGTTGCCCTCGAGATCGAAGGTGACGGTGCGCTTTGCGCGGATCGCGTCGACGACACCCTTTGCGGACACCTCGTCGACGAACACCAGCGTGCGTGTGAGGCCCAGCACGCTACCTGCGTGAAAGTCCGAGTTGCCCAAGGGGGCCAGCGCGTGCCCCTGCGCCTTGGCCGCTTCGTAGAAGTCACGCATCTCGGTCCAGGGGCCGATGCCACTCGACGTGCCCTGGTAGGCGATGGGGTGCATGAGCTCCGTGGCATCGAGCGAGTGCAACACCGGTGCGTACCGCGAGGCAAAGCGCTTGGTGGGGTGCGCCGCGGCGATCACGCCACCCTGCGCGTGCACGTCGTCGATGATCTGGGCCAGGGGCTTGCGAGCATCGATGCGCTGCTCGACGCCGATGGCCAACATGTGAAAGTCCCGCGTGGTGACCTCTTCGGCCACCAGGACCACGGGGCCCTCGCGCCAATGGCTGTAGGCGCGGGCGATCTTTCCGGGGAACACTTGGTTGTGTTCGCTGACGGCGATGGCATCGAGGCCCCGGCGCGCCGCGTGATCGACCAGATCCATGGGCGACAAGAAGCCGTCGGAGAAGCGCGTGTGCGCATGGAAATCTGCTTGCAGCACACGGTAGCCCGCCCGCATCTCCACCGGACGCAAGGGAGGCGTGTCGAGCGTGGTGCCGATGGCCGTTGCGACCCCCAGCGCCAACACTGCCACCAGCAGCTCCAAGCGCTGCGTCATGGTGCACCGGTGAGCTGCGGAATGATGTTGTCGATGGACACGTACCAGCCGATCACGAGCAGGCTGGCGAACAGCATGTCGACGACCAAGCACACGGCCGCGCGCCCGCGCGACAACTCGAGCGCGCTTCGGTAGCAGGCGTACGACAGCACCCAGCCAAAGACACGGGTGACCACGACTGCCACGGGCAAGACAAAGCTGCGCATTAGCAGCGAGAACGCCGCGGCAACGTTGGGAGTAAAAATGCACACGCCCGAGACGAAGAGCAGCAGCAGCAACGGCGGCGCGTTGCCCGCCATATAGAGGCTCGCGGTTTCGATGCGCGATCGACGTGTGCCGGACACCCAGTGCGTCAGCATGATGACCGCCAACTGGATGACCGGCACCATGAGCCACGCCAGCATGGTGCCGAGCATCAGGCGCAAGGACATGCGTCCGGCGGTGAGCAATGAGACCGCGCCCGCGAGCACCACCTGGGTCACCAGCACGCGCTCGAGGAGAGTGCCTCGCGGCTGGGGATCCTGCCGCGTCGCCATGACTCGGTAGCCCCGGAAGGGGTGCACGAGCAGGTGGAGTTCGTCGGACAACATCGCGAAGAGGGCGCCCTTTCGGGCGACTCTACAAGCGTTCGCGGTCTTTGCCCCCGGCGAAGTTCTGCGCGGCAGGTTTTTGCGCAGGCGCGGTCACCACCGTGCGCATGAGCACCGGGCACCGGCTCAATGCGCCGAGGTGTGCTCCTCGCTGGCTGTGCCGGCTGTCGTCGCCGCGGGCCGTGCGCGCCCCAGCGAGAACTCGCCCCGCGAAAGGCCCCGCCAGAGCGCCTCCAGCGGGCCGAGGCGAAAGCGGAGCGTCCATAGATGTGCCAGCGAGATTTGCACGAGCCACACGGCGATCGGCGCCAACAGAAGCGCGGTGCGGCTCCACGTGCCAAACAGGCCAAGGCCATGGCCGCCGAAGACCCAGGTGCCAACAATGGAGTGCATGAGGTACGCGGTGAAGGCCATACGACCCAGCGCTGCCACCTTCAAGACCACGAAGGCTTGGGGGTAGCGATTGGCCAGGGCGATGACCGAAAGCCCGATGCCGATGCACAGGGGAATGGATCCCAGCTCGTGGAGCGCTTGGGCGAAGAGCCAGGGGCGGATCTGGAAGTTCTGGCTCCACGCAAGCCAAACGCCTGCGCCCGTGATGAGTAGCCCCGAAACGAAGCTGAGTGGAACCCAAGGCCAGCTCGGGACTGCGCCATCGAAGACGCGCTTCTTGGTTGCCGCCATGCCGAGCAACATGCACCCGGCAGCCCGGAACCCAGTCTCGAGCACAAGCCCCGAGGTTTGGCTCTCGAAAGAGAGCGCCGCGCGAATGGGCGTTTGTGAAAGCCAGCTTCCGCGATACGCCGCCACCTCTGCGGCAACGCTCCGCGCGTCGAGGTGCTTGTTGATGGATTCGGTGAACCACGCCGGCAAGGCATGCACGAAGGCACCGGTGAGCGCGACCAACGCCGGAGACAACAAGAGCAGGGTCAGGCCCAGCCCCAGCTGACGTCGAACGCTCCACTTGGTGGCGCCGAGCAAGAGCAGGCCCACCACCGCGTAGGTAAACAGGATGTCGCCGTACCAAACCAAGTACGCGTGCAGCAACCCAAACACCAGGAGCCAGAGCAGGCGCCGCACCGGCCGGGTCTCTTGGCCCCCGAGCACAAGCGAGGCGCCAAAGAGCATCGAGAACAGACTCAGAAACTTGAAGTCGAAGAGCACGCGACCCACCACCCAGGCCACACCCTCGGCCCCATGGAGGGACCCAAAGAGCGTGGGGTTCAGGTAGGCCGCGTGCGGCATCGCAAAAGACTGGATGTTCATGACCAGGATGCCAAGGAGGCACGCTCCACGAAGTACATCCACCGCCGGAACTCGCGTTCGAGACATGGCTACAAGATACGTATAAAAGCTCGCATATTCCGCTCGCGCCGTGCTCGTATGATTTTGCGGAGCCACATGAAGGTACAGAAGAAGCCAAAATCAAGGTCGAAGTCCCTTCGTAAGGCTCCCGAGCAGGAGCGGAGCAAGGCCCTCGTCGAGGCGCTTCTTCGTACGACTGCTCGCATTTTGCTCCGCGACGGATGGCACGGTCTCAGCACCAACCGCGTGGCCCGTGAAGCAGGGGTCAGCGTCGGCAGCTTGTACCAGTACTTTCCGAACAAGGACGCGCTCGTCCACGCCCTCGTCGTCGACCTGGCCGAACAAATGGGCGACGAGCTGGTGGCGCTTGGCAAGTCCTTGCTGGGGGCTCCGCTCGACAAGGGCGTCGATGCCATCGTGCGCGCGGCGCTCGATACGGCCCGCAAAGAGGGGCCGCTCTTTCGCGCCGTGCTGGTCGAGCTTCCGCGCATCGGCGCCCTCGAAGCGTTCGACCGACTCAACCGACGAACTGCGGACGCACTTGCAGAGTGGATCGCGAGCCGAAGGCACGAACTGGACATCGCGGACCCCTCACTGACGGCCCATGTGCTCGTCACCGCGCTCGACGCGCTCACAGACCAGGCGCTGGTGTTTCGCCCGGAGCTTCTGCAGAGCGCGCGGTTCGAAGAAGAACTCCGGAAGCTCGTGGCGGGCTACCTGGGGGTTCCTCGGACGCCCGCGCCGTCGAGGCATCGGGCGCCGCGCAAGGCGCCGTAGCCGACGGAGAGACCGCGCTCGAAGCAGCGCCGTTGCGCGCCGCAACCTTGGTGGCTGCCCATTGGCCAAGCCCTGCAAGGCCGAGCCCTGCCACGATGTCGATGGCGTAGTGCCACCGAAGAAACATCGTGGCGATGATGATCTGCGATGCGACCAACGCCGTGATGGGCCACGTAAGCCGGAAGATCGGCAAATGCCGATGTCGGAGGGAGAACATCGTAAAGAAGGCAGGAGCGGCGGTGTGCAGGCTCGGGAAGATGTCGGCCCGCGCTTGCCCAGAGTGCACAGTGGTGGCCACGAGCCGCCACCAGAAGGGGCCTTCGAGAGCATGCTCGAAGCGGCTGGCCAACATGACGTGAGGCCCGTAGCCAGGCACCAGCATGTACATCGTCTGCCCCACGCAGAACACGAAGAGCAGCCCGAAGGCGAACTCTTGCACCAGCCGACCGGACCGCGCGAGAAACACGAACGGCGCCAGGAACGCCAAGATGACGAAGTAGTAGCTGAGGTAGAAGAACGAGAACCACTCGGTGGTGACCGGTTCGACATACCTGTCCCAGGCAAGGGCCGGCTCCAGCCCAAAGACCGCCAGGTCGAAGTCGTACAGCCAGGTGTCCACCGTGTGGGTGGTCACGGCGGCCAGGATGTGGTGCAAGAAACCAAACGGCGCCAGCAGACCGAACACGAGCGCAAGGCGCCGGAGCAGTTCGCGTCTCGTGCTGCGCAGCGGGTGCTGGTGCGCAACTGCCTGAAGCAGCGAATACACCGCAAGCACAATGGTTGTCACGCCCAGCGCAAAGGTCCGCCGTGGCCCGTTGCCGGCCACCACGGCGCCCCACAATCCAAGTAGGTAGACACCCACCATCCAGTCTTCGGCCTGCGGTCGCAGCATCGTGCGCCGCGCGCCATCGAACACGGTGGCATACCGCAGTGGGGGGGCTGCCCTGTTGCGTGGCGCGGTGCTGATGCTCGCGGCCGCGCCGAGAAGAGGCGGCTGCACAGTGGTGGACAACGGGCTCAATGTGCCTTCGTCCGAGCAATAATGGGTCCACCGGTCAGGCAGTGGGCGTCGAGTGGGCTGGCCTCCGGCGCCGGGGGGCTTGTGACTGCCAACGAGCCTTCACAATGATGCACGGAGCATCATTGTGAGCGGCGCCGGGACCTTCCGTCGGTCAATGCGGGGGGATTGCCCTTGGGCCCGTGCCTTGCTCAGCGCCGGCGCGGATGAGTTCATCTTTGTCGTGTGCGGCCGCCTTGGGCGTCCGTATCGCTTTCCGCACTGCAGGATGTCTCGCGACGCTGATGCTTGCTGCGAATGCAGCGGCTTACACAGTGGCCAACCAGTTCGTCGAGGGGTGTCACGAGCGGTTGACCTCGAGCGCGCTCCGCGTGGTCCGCGGTGAGTTGGTCACCGCCGGTCCGTTGTCTGTCGACGCCAACGAACAAGCCTTGGTGAACGATCTGCCGTTCGCTCCCGACGACGACATGAGGGATCTCGGTGCCGTCACGCTGCTGTTGGCCGTGCGCGACGCGGACCTCAAGGGGCACGCTGCGGACGATCTGAGCGCCCTGGCCGAAGTGCATGGGGATCCGTCGTCGCAGAGGGAACACTGTTTGCGCGCACCGGCGCACCAGGAGCCCGGTGGATCGTTGCAGGCCGTCGCGGCGTGCAGGGCCTTCATCCGCGAGCGGGCGCAGGCGGCCATCGCGGCCCTGGATGTGCACGGCGCGCCAGACCTTGGACAACGTACCCAGCTCACCACGCACCTATCTCTGCGTGGCACCGTGCACGCGTCGCTGCCAACGTACTATCTGGCCGCGGGCGCAGCGATCCACGCCATCCAAGACAGCTTTACGCACACCTACCGAACGCCGGGCGGACGCCAGATCACCGTGGTGCTGACCTGGTTTGCGGTGGTCAACGGCAATCACGACGAGGCCCGCGATGGCCCGGCGCATGCGAGTGCCCTCGACCGATGTGACGACCCGGACGAGCTACGGCAGCAAAGACGCCTGCTCGCGACGACGGCGACCGCGGACTTTATGCGTGCCACCTTGGACCCGAGCAAAGATGCCGCGCAAAAGATGTCCGCGGTGGACGCGTTGTTGGACAAGTACTTGGGCGCTGCCTCGGGATGCACGTTTCAAAACGACTGGTGTGATGCGCCGGAGCGCCAATACAAAGATCCCGGCGCTTGCGGCTGCCGCGTAGGACCCGTGGAAGGCCGAAATGGCGTCGCCATGGGCCTTGCACTTCTGATCTTGTTGGCCCTGCTTCTCCGACGTCGAGGGTCCTTGGTCCCCGGGGGCGTCGGCGTTGCTTGCATTCTGATCGGCGCCGAGGCGCGCGCGCAGGGTCCCCCGACGGGTACGACAACCACCACGACCAATTCCGAGAACATCGGCGAGGTCCCGACGCGCGTGACCGTGGAGACAACGCCTTCCACCACCACCACGACCATGGTGGCACCAACCCTTGCGACGGAGCGTGCGCCGCCGCCGCCCGTGCTTGTGCCGGTGGCGCAACCGGGACCCACGGATCTCTCCCGCGTGGCCGTGGGCGCCTACGCCGGCGTTGCGGCATCTGTCGACAAGCCTGCAGCTGCATGGGCCTTCGGCGCCCGGCTGCGCGCAAGCAGGGTGTGGTCCATGGGGCTCGACCTCGAGTGGAACCCGTGGATTGCATTCAACGGCACCGCCATTCGCAAGGGGGCTGCCAACTTGTGTGCGACGGGCATGCTGCGGTTCCCGCTGGCCTACGAGCGCTTCAACCTTCGCGCGGGCTTCAGTGTGGGCGCTTCGTACTTGCTCACGGACTTGTATGGCGCGCCGGCGGGCAGCCTTGGCTTGTACCTAGGCGCAAGTCCGCTTGCCATCGAGTGGAAGGTGTCGCGATGGCTGTACTTGATCATCAATCCGATCAGCTTCGCCTTGCCGGTGCCCAGGCTCGATGGTCTGCCGCTCTTGTACCCGCAGTACCGCACGACCGTGGGCTTCGAGGTGTATGCGCCCTAGCGGCCCCGGGCTTTCGACCACTCAATAGCGATCGAGCACAACCAAGGCGGGGCGTCCGAACCACTCGACACTGCGTGCGGCAAAAACCACGCGGTCATTGGACTCATCCATGGTGACGGCCGGAATAGCAGATGCCAGATCACCCGAATCGAGCACCGTTTCGCACGTGCCAGCGGCCAGCCCACAACGTAGAAACCGCACGCGGGTGTAGGCCGCATTGACCGTTGCCAACCACGCCACGTTGCGGCCCTGGTCGATGGCCACGCTCATGACTTGAAGCTCCGTCGTGATTCGCGTGCAGGCTTTGGTGTCGAGGGTGCACTGCACAAGCTGCCCCTGCGGGCCGACCTTGCCGGTCCCTCCGCCGACGTAGATGTCCTCGCACGGAGTGCTGGCGGTGGCCGCACACCGCCCGAAACGAAGGCCACTGCTGCCGCGCACAGCCACGGCGAGCGACGTTGGCGACTCGAAGGCCCCGGCCGTCCGTCCAGAGAAGATCCCCGGCGCCGTGCGCAGCACCGGCGTGCACAGTGCACTCGGGTCCGCGTCGCCACACCGATAGATGTGTTGAAGGGTGTCCTCGCCCCAGGGCAGCACCCATGGCTCGTCCGTGGCTGGGTTCACGACGAGGCCCGGCGGGGTGCTGGCAGCGCTGCCGGGTGCTTGCGGGGCGGAGCGTCGAATCGAGCCGCACTTGCCACTTTGCAGGGTGCATTGATAGAGCGCAATGACCCCTGCGCCCGCATCGCTGCTGTCGAATGTCGAGAGGAACAGCCGGCTGCTGCTCGCCGCGACCTGCACGTTGTCGACTTGCCGAGGACCGAGATCCATCGCCCGGATGCAAGGCCCCGCATCGCTGGCCGACAGGTGCACGTTTGGACACGCATACACGAACCCGTGCTTCGTCGCTTTGTCGACCGTGGCAAAGTACAGCGTGCTGTTGTGCGCGGTTTGGTCGAGCGCCACCACCTCGCCGATGCCCAGGCGCGCCGAGAGGTCCGATTGGGCGCACTGCGTGCCGTCGGTTTCGCACACCAGTAGCAAAAGCGGTTGGCTAGGTATTTGTCGCCGGAGGCTGATGACCAGCTTTCTGCTGCCGCCCAGAGGCACGATGTTGGCGCCGGCGATGCCCGTGGCCACACCGAGCCCCACCCCCAAGTCCGTGCGGCTGCAAGCCGTTCCTTTGGGGTCACACAACCAGAGCACCGGTCTGTCGGAGACATCGAGGCCCGCGACGCCGACGCGATTGGCCACGTTGTCGTAGAAGGGGGTCAGGAAATCCAAGAACTCGTCGCCGAGTCCTTTGCCCACGTCGAACTGACGTGGATGGTTGTCGGCCCGCGCGATGGTGGGCGCAGACCAAAGCACGTTCCCTTTGCGGTCGCGAATGTAAGCCGAGGCGGCAAAGAACTCGGCCGGCGCCCCGGACCCGCGCAAGAACACATGCCGCAGCGACGTCCCCTCGGCGAAGAACTCTGGCGCGCCCACAAGAGCTCGGCCCTGCTCGTCGGTCCAGCGCAGCGCCAGACCCTCGGGGGTGGGGCCACTCGCTGCGGCGGTGACGGCGAGCTGTCCCTCCACACTGCCCTTGCGAGAGTCCGTGTCGCGGAACGCGAGTTGCGGGCGCTCTGGTGGTGGCTCAGAGCTGGCGCCCGCCTCGGTGGCAACGTTGTTTGGGGGGCGTCGAACCCCCGGCGGCGTTGGCGGGTCGCCCGGCAGAATGCAGCCGGAAGCCGCCGTACAGGTACTCGCCTCTAGTGTCGACGCAACACACTTGCCCAAGGAGTTGCACGTTTGGCCATCGTCGCAGGCGACGCCTTCACACGCGGCGTACAAGCCCATAGGCAAGTTCAGCCCCTGATGCTCCAGGAACGAGACCTCCCGGGACGTCTCGATGCAGCCACGCATGTCCCCGCGATGGCACGATGCTGGCAGGCGGCCCCGGGAGAGCACCGCGCGCACCGAAAGGCGAACGTCTCGTCCGCGATCCGAGGGAGGCGTCGCCACCAGGGAGCCAATGATGCCATCGTCGTTCCAGGGCCCGTTGGTCTCCGAGAGCACAGCTTCGGCGCCGGTTGCGCCTTTGGCATAGACACCAACTTGCAGGTCCCCCGCAAACGGCACGTCCGTGTGCAGGCGCAGCGTGGCCTGCGTGGCACTCTGGCACGAGAGGCCAACGCAAACGAGTGCCGGTACCAGCCTCGCGATGCGCACGACGAGAACGTTGCGCCATGTCCGAGCAGAGGACCACGGTCCGCAAGACAGGAGAGGCTTCACGGCTCTTGCGGACGGATTTGTGGAAAGACCCGACCGAGGCGCGCGGCGCCTTGGTCTCGGGTTCTCTTCGTCAGCGCGCAGGATCGCGCAACGCGTGTGCGCGCAGCAGCGCAGGGTCGAGCACCTTGGCGGCGCTTGCGTGCGTTGCCTCGATCACCACCGGCGGGGCCACGCCCGCCCGCTCCGCTTCGCCCCATCGCGCGGCGCACAAACACCAGCGATCGCCGTCTTTGAGGCCGGCAAAGGAGCCCCGAGGGGTCACGAGATCGTTGCCGCGCGACTTGGTGTACTCGAGGAACGCCGTGGTGACCCGACTGCAGACCACGTGCACGCCGGTGTCTTCGGCGCCGGTGGAGCAACGCCCATCGCGGAAGAAACCCGTCAGTGGAGCGCTGGAGCAAACGCCAAGCGCTGCGCCGTCTACGTTGAGGTCCGATTCTTTGGCGACGATGGGGCGCTCGGGCAATGCGCACGCGCTCGGGCCAGGCGCACGCTCGGCGCCGGCGCCACGAGGCACGTTGGACGGATCGCACGCCATGAGCACGGCGCAGGCGAGCAGGGTGAACGCTGTCTTCATCTCGTCGGCGTAGATAGGTGCAATGGGCAACGTTGCCCAGCCCTCTCGGGCGGGCCGCCCCAAAGAACAGCCTCGGAGGGCGCTACCCTCGCAGATCCTTCACGAAGAACGCGGTCCAGGGCGACTCCGGGTAGCCGAGCAGCGCGCCGGACTCCACGAACCCGGCGCTGCGATAGATGTGCAGCGCCGCGTCGAAGTTGTTGCCCGTCTCGAGCGCAAGCTGGGCAAAGCCTTCGGCGCGGGCCAGCGCCTCGATGTGCCCCAAGATGGCGCGCCCCACCCCGAGGCCTCGGGCCGCAGGCCTCGTGTACATGCGCTTGACCTCGGCGCTGCCGGCCCGGGTGCCTGCGCAAGGCGCCGCAGCCCACGGCTGCGCCCAACGCGTCCCGCGCCACAAACAGGGTGGTCTGCGCATCGGCCATTTGCTCGACAGTTAAGTGGTGGCAGTGCTCCCGGGGCGTCAGCGCCAACAGCGCCTCGTTCAACTCGCGCACCAGGCCGCGCACGTCCTCTTGCAGCGGGGTTTCGACGGTAATGGCAATCATGGACCGGGCCCCTTGATTCTACTTTGGGCACCCTTGACGGCGGGGCCTCGTGGGTCAATAGTTCGCATGCTAAATATCTCTAGGGAAACCTCTTTCCACAAGGAATCGTCCCATGTCCGAACTGCGTTTTGACGGCCGTGTTGCCATCGTCACCGGAGCCGGAGGTGGCCTTGGCCGCTCCCACGCCCTTTTGCTCGCGTCGCGCGGCGCCAAGGTTGTCGTCAACGATCTGGGCGGCAGTGCCACCGGAGCCGGTGCCTCGCAAACAGCAGCGCAGAAGGTGGTCGACGAGATTAAAGCTGCCGGTGGCGAGGCCGTGGCCAACTACGACTCCGTGGAGGCCGGCGCCAAGATCGTCCAGTGCGCCATGGACACGTACAAGCGCATCGATATCGTGGTGAACAACGCCGGCATTCTGCGCGACACCAGCTTCCAGAAGCTCACCGAAGAAGACTGGGACTTGATCTACCGCGTGCACGTGCTGGGCGGCTTCCGGGTCACCCATGCCGCGTGGAACCACATGCGCGACGCCGGCTTCGGGCGCATCATCTTCACCGCCAGCGCTGCGGGAATCTACGGCAACTTTGGCCAAGCCAACTACGCCATGGCCAAACTGGGTCTCGTGGGGTTGTCCAACACGCTGGCCATCGAAGGCAAAAAGAAGAACGTCTTCGTCAACACCATCGCGCCCATCGCCGGCTCGCGGCTCACAGAGACGGTGCTCCCCAAAGAGATCACCGACGCGCTCAAGCCCGAGTTCGTTTCGCCCCTGGTTGCGTACCTTGCGCACGAGAGCTGCGAAGAGACGGGCGGCCTGTTCGAAGTCGGGGGCGGCTTCATGGGCAAGCTCCGCTGGGAGCGCGCCGAAGGCAAGGTGTTCCGCCTTGGCCGCGCCATCACACCCGAGGGCGTTCAAAAGGCCTGGGGCGAGGTCACGGGCTTCCAGAAGTCCGCGCACCCCGCAGACATCACGCAGTCCATGCAGCCCATCTTGAACAACATCAACGAAAAGAGCCTGGGCGGCAACGACTTCATCGATCTCGATCAGGCCCTGGGCTACGAGTTCCCGCCCACCACTTCGTCTTACGACGAAAAAGATCTCTCGTTGTACGCCCTGGGCGTTGGCGCTGCGCAAGACCCGCTCAACGCTCAAGACTTGGCCTACGTGTACGAGCGCAACGGCGCCGGGTTCCACGCGCTGCCGACCTTTGCGGTGGTGCCGGCGCTCAAAGAGATCTTCAGCATGTACCTGTCGGGCAAGACCGCCCCGGGCATGAACTACGGCTTCGAGCGCGTGCTGCACGGCGAGCAGTACACCGAGGTCAAGTACCCCTTGCCCCCCAACGCCAAGCTCACACACAAGATCAAAATCAAAGACATCTTCGACAAGGGCAAGAGCGCCCTGGTGGTCACCGAGATCAAGAGCCTGGATGAGGCCGGCAACGAACTCATGATCAACCACGTGACCACCTTCGTGCGTGGCGCCGGTGGTTGGGGTGGCGATCGCGGCCCCAGCGCCGACATCAACGTGCCGCCGACGCGGGAGCCCGACGCGGTGATCACCGAGAAGATCAACGAGAACCAGGCGCTGCTCTACCGTCTCTCCGGCGACATCAACCCCCTGCACATCGACCCGGACTTCGCCAAGGGCTTCGGCTTCGACAAGCCCATCCTGCACGGCCTTTGCACCTTTGGCTTTGCCGGCCGTCACGTCATCAAGCAGTTCTCCAAGGGCGATCCGCGCTACTTCAAGAGCATCAAGGCGCGCTTCTCGGAGAGTGTGTTCCCGGGCGAGACCCTGGTCACCGAGATGTGGAAAGAGAGCGACACCCGCGTGGTGTTCCGCTGCAAGGTCAAAGAGCGCGACAAGGTCGTCATCTCCAACGCCGCGGTGGAGCTCTACGCGGAGATCCCCAAGAAGCCCGCCGCCAAGACCGCCGCGGCCCCGGCAGCCACCGCCGCGGCCTCTGCCGCCAATGGTCCGCCCACCAGCCGCGAGGGCTTCGCCGTCATCGCCGACTACGTGCAGCAGAACCCGAGCCTGGCCTCGCAGATCGGCAAGACGTACCTCTTCAAGCTCACGGGGCCCGACTCCGCGTGGACCATCGACCTCAAGAACGGCCAAGGCGCCGTCACCGAGGGCGGCACCACCGCGGACTGCGTGCTCGAACTCAGCGACGCAGACTTTCAGGCCCTGGTGGCCGGCAAGGCCGACGCGCAGACGCTCTACTTCGGCGGTCCGCTCTAGATCTCTGGCGATCTCATG
>JBIKNA010000147.1:0-15362 GCA_044358965.1 Polyangiaceae bacterium | reverse complement strand
TTCCTTACCTAGGGGCAAGGCCATCGATTCGAGGCGTCTCCCAACACCGGTCTACAACAGCGGCGCCTTCCGACGGGCCAACGAAGCGCGCGCAGCCCTACCCGAAAGCGCGTGGCCCCGCAGGCCCCAGATCAAGATGATCTCCACACCTGACCCCAACGCCGAAAAAGCCCTTTTGAACAAAACCGAATTCCGAAACCAGAAAACGCCCAGCGCGCAGCCCCGCCCCCGCAGGGGCCGGAGCACCGTGAAGCCCCAGCCGGCAGCACCGCAGTTTCGAGCCAGACACCGTTAAGCCCCAGCCGGCAGAACCCTCGTTCCGACCAGACACCGTTAAGCCCCAGCCGGCAGAACCCTCGTTCCGAGCCAGACAGCGTTAAGCCCCAGCCGGCACCCCTAAACGAGTTGCTTTAGGTATTCGTAGTGATCTTCGCCGAGCTCTTCTTCGGTGACGGCGCCGGTGCTGAGACCCGGGCGCAAGTACAGGGCGTCGCCGCGTACTTGGGAGAAGTTGAGCTGCGAGGCGCCGTCGATGAGGCGCATCATGGTGTGCCGGAGCCACATTTGTTCTTCGGGCATGCGGCAGAGCTCGCAGACGGTTCGATCGGACACGCTGCCCTTGCGCATGAGCACGAGCATGGTCATGAACATGTACGAGCGGCCGCCGCGGTAGGGGCCCTGGTCTTCTTTCGGGCTTTCGGCGTCGCGCATGGTGCCCTGGATCCAGTCTTGCCACTCGAACTGGGCCTTGGCGGGGTCTTCGACGTAGTCCCATACACCGCGGGTGAACTGCACCGTGAAGGGGCGCATCAGGTTGGCCACGGCCCGGTAGTAGTTGTTCTTCTGATTGAAGTGCGCGCTCTCTGGGGCCTGGTGCAAGAGCTGCAGAAGCTGGCTGTGAAGGCCCGTGGCCTCGGGCAGGCCCAAGAAAACTTGGATGGCGAAAAGTGTATGTTGCATGGTTATCCCGAGGAGTAGCCCGAGGAGCGGCTCCAGGAGCCCGAGCGTGTGGTCGTGGTGCCGCCGCTGGGGCCCTTGACCACGCCCACCACGCCAAAGGTGCCGGGGCTGGTCTTGCGCATGCCCAAGCCGGCGCCCGAAAACGAAGTGGGGCGCGTGTAGGGGTGGTACACGGGCCGAAGTGCGACGCCGGTGAACGGGCGGTACGCATATCTAGGGGTTCCCCAGTCGTAGAACGACCAGAAGTACCAGTGCCGCGTGGGGTGCGCGCCGTAGTAGTAGCGATCGTCGTAGGAGCCGCTGCTGCCGCTGCCTGCGGTTGATCCGGCGTCGGGCTTGGCGGCGGTGCCACCGGCGATGGCGCCGGTCTCGACGGTGGGCGGACCAAAGTCTACCGGCGAGATGTGCCGAAGCTCGATGCCCACTTTCTCGTAGGCCACAAAATCGTCGTTCAGATCATCGGCCTCTTTGTCGTTGTCGAGGCTGACGTAGAGCAACTGCGTGATGCCGAGACCCCGGAGCTGCTCGGCAGCGGGCACCTTGGCCAAGTACCTGTTGTCGAATGCCGTGGATTCGTCGGCGTAAGGCAAGAGACGCCCGCGGTCCAACACGAAGGCCGGGGGCGAGCTTCGGGGGCGGTCGGCTTTGGCCTTGGTGAGCAGCGGTTGGTACTGCAATGCAGCGCCAAGGGTCTGGTGCGACGGAACCACGCCGAGCGGGTGCGGCCAGCCGTCGAAGGCGAAGACCACGTCGAGGCGATCGGACAACCCCGCGGCGAACGCCACGGCGAGGGGGCCGGGCAGGTCGACCATGACCGCACGGCCGCTTGGCGCGCCCTCGAAGAGCGAGGACAGCGCGCGGCCTTGCTGGAAGCTGCGCTTCATGTCGGCGGTCATGATGGGCTTGATGACGTCGCGCAGAGGTTTGATGGCGGTTCCAGCGTCGCCAATGCCAGCGGTCTGTGGCTGCAGCGATTGGAACAGCGTGGGCACGTAGAACGGAAGCAGCGCGACCGACGCAGGCCCCAGCGCGCTTGGCATGGCATCGAGCTGCGCCGGGGTGAACGGCTCGCCGGTGCTGCCATCGAACGTCAGATCCGTGCTGTCGGCGCCCACGTTCCAGCCGAATTCTTTTTGCGCCTCCAGCGAGCCCTTGGTGACGGCTGCGCCACCGCTGCTGCTACTGCCACCGCGGGATGCGGCGACGGCGAGGGCGAGGCCACCAACGATGCTGGCGCCCACGGCCAACCCAATCAGCGCGTGGCGCCGCGCCAGGGGATCTCCCATGGCGCTCAGGTTCTCGTACCACCATCGCGCGCCGGCGAGCTCTGGCCGCATGATGTACTCGACCCGCACGCTGGGGCCCTTGGGAGCTTGCCTCTGCGCTGGCATCTGGCCAGGCATCTGGCCGGGCATCTGGCCGGGCGGGGGACCGCGAAATTGTCCGCTCATGTGTCTACTCCTTGGGCGGGGCGAACCAGTATGGGAACGCTGAGCGCCGCGCGGTTGGTGGAGCCACGGCTGGTGCGCAGGTAGGTGCCGGCAGCGCAGCCAGCGACCACGAACACTCCGTAGTTTCGGCTGAGGCCGACGTCGTCGTCGTGGCTGATCTCCTGAAAGCGTCGCTGGACGACGAATCGACCTTCTTCGCAAAGGGCAAGGGCTTGGTCCCACTCGGCTTGGGTGCGTTCTGCGCCCACCAGTACCTCGTCGCTCTCGGCGCCGTAATCGCTCTTGAGCACCCATTGTTCCCGCTCTGCCGAGAGCTGGGCTCGAAACATCGACTCGAGGCGCAAGGTCTCGGGGATGTGCGCGCGGACAATCGCTTGCACCTCGGCGGAGAACGCGTCGATGTGCTCCCAGAGCAGCGCCATGATGCGCTTGTTCTGCGCGACCACCGCGCCCATGGGGTTGATGGTGACCGTGCGCCGTTCGAGCTCGGCCCGGGCCAAGACTTCGAGCTGCGCGGCCAGCGGGTAGGGGTCGTCGAAGGGGGCGTCGCCCTTCCAGGTTGGCGTGCGCTCGCTCCACCAGTCGGTCTTGTAGTGCCGCATGATGATGCCGCAGGGGACTCCCATCAGGCAGGCATGGGCATCGGCGCCGGTGGTCAGGTTGTACGGCGAGCCCTGCACCGTGCGGTATCCGGCGGCGGAGAACCATCGCTCGTACAAGCGCACCAGGGCCAGATCTTCGGTTTGGTCGGTGGGGTACACGAGGCCCACGGTGCGTTCGTGCTGCTCGCCGAGGCGCGCCGTGGCCATGGCCGTGGCCAGGCCCACCATGCGCGCGGCAAGCTCGCTGTTGGGGTCTGCCAGGCCGGGGTTCGTGGCAGCGGCGCGGGCGCCTAGCACCACGGCCTCGGGGTGCCCTGTGGGCGTGTCGCAGTTGAGCTCGGTGATCATGAGCCCCTCTGTGGTTTCGAAGACGTCGGCCCGGGCAAAGCCATGCCAGTGCGGCGCCGCAGCCTGCCACATGAGCTTTTGGTATGGGGTGAGCCCAAGAAACTCGGTCAGCAACTTGGGCTGCGCAGCGCACAACTTGACCGCGGCGTCGTAGGCCAGTGTCACGAGCTCGGCCACGTTGCACAGTTCCGCATAACGCGCATCGGAGATCACGCGCGGTCGGTCGTCGAAGCGCAGGGCGCCCTGGCCATAGGGATCGAACACCAGACCCGTGGCGAGCAGTGCCTGGGCCAGCGCAGCGTCGCGCTCGGCCTGCTCGGAGTTGTCGTGCATAGGGACCGGGCTGCTCATCCGAGTTTGGCCAAAAGCAGCGCCGCGCCGATGTAACTTGCGCCCTCGAGCGCGCCCACGCCCACGTTGCGGTCTCGGGCGATCTCCACGTCGATGATGCCGCCCCGCACCGCAAAGCCTCCGCGCAAGATGATGGTTTGCAGGATCACCTGGCGCACGATGTACAGCCCGAGGCCGTAGCCGAGCATGGCGCCGTAGGAGCGCAAGGAGCTGGCCCAGCCGGTAAACGTACCTTCGAGGGCGCGCCCGATGATGATGGAGAGCGCAATGGACAAGCCTGCGTAGCTGAGCGCCGCGGCCACGTTTTCGCCCTCGATTTCCTCTGCGTCGTCGTACTGCGTAAAGGCGCGGAACAATGCCACGTACAGGTGGAGGGTGACTTGCCCCAGCACAAAGAAGAACGCCGACAGACCCAGCGAGGGCAGATCGTCGCCGGCAATGGCCTTGGACATGAGCACGCCGGTGGAGATGGCGTGCCCCGCGGCTGCGACACCCGCCGCGGCGTTGCCCTTCTGCAGTTCACCCAACATCTTGGCTTGCAGCAGCGCGCGCATGCCAAGGCGGGAGGTCACGCCGTACACCAGAGTGGCGGTGACGCCGAAGGCGCTGCCCCAGAGCAAATCGGTCACCACGTTGTCGCCGTGGACACAGCTCTGCACCGTGGCCGCGGACATGAGCAAGATGCTCAAGAAGTCGGCCGCGTGCAGCACCGCCCGCGCCACGTTGCCCTCGGCCATGGCCACGTGCAGTCGCTCGTCTTTGCGGAGCACGGCGATGACCCCTTGCAACAGGAGCAACAGCACCACCGAGAGCACAATGGCGAACACCAGCGGGTAGAGATCGGCGCGTCCCATGGATTGCCAGCAAATGTATGCCAGAACGCCCCTGCTGAACCGCAAATTTGGCTACAAATTGCGGATGCAGCGCAGCCCCAGGTGGCCGGGTGGGCCGCGGGCATCGACTGACGAGCCAGACTGATCGGTAGAACGGGCCCGCCGCCGTTGCCGCCTTTACGACGCTTTGGGCGGGTTGTCTTGGAACCAGCGCACGGTCTCGGCGATGGCGTCGCGGTGCGGTGTGAACTGCCCCGGGCCAAAGGCTTTGTCGAACTTGGCGTGCGAGAAATGGTACGGCCGTTCCCACTGGTACAGCATCTCGGACAGCTCGCGCATGACGGGCACGAAGAGACCAATGGCGCCAAAGATGAAGCTCGGCGCTTGGCCCAACTTGGGTGCCTTACCAGCAGCTTCAAAGATCATGGTGCAGAGTTCGCGCTGGGTGACCGTAGGCGCGCACGGCAAGTGCCATGCGTGGCCAAACGCTTCGTCGTGCTCGCCGAGCGTGACGAGGCCGCGGGCAAAGTCTTTGACGCAGGTGAAGGTGTGCGGGTTGTCGAGCTTGCCCATGACGTCCACCTTCTTGCCCTGGATGGCGGGGCCGAACACACGGCTGCCGTAGATGGTCGTCTCCGTGGCTTCCGGGCCATAGAAGTCTGGCGCTCGACCAAGGGCCACGCGCACGCTGCCCTTCTCGTGGGCGTCCATGGCCATGCGCGCGAGCTCTGCGCGAATGCGACCTTTGCGCGTGGTGGCCGCGTGCGGGAGGTCCTCGGTCATCTCTCCGTCGACGGGGCCATACATGTACACGCTCTCGGCGCTCACCACTTTGCAGCCTGCATCCCCCGCTCCCTCCAGAATGCCGCGTTGAATGGGCGGGTAGAGCTCTGCCCACTTCGTGTAGTCCGGCGTGGCGATGTGGTACGCCACCGAAGCGCCTTCGCAGGCCTTGGCCACCTGTCCGCGGTTGGACGCGTCGGCCTTGAACGTTTCCACACCCGCGAGCCCACCCTCGCCGCGGCGGCTCACCAGGCGCACGCGGCGCCCCTTGGCGAGCAGCTCCCGCGCGATGGCCCGACCCAGCGCCCCAGAACCGAAGACCACGTTCCATTCGCTCATGGGTTCAATGTGCGCCTTGGCAGACCATTGTTCCAATTGATGTTTATAATGATGAGCATCATGGCTGTGAATCTTATGGCGCTGGACTTGAACCTGCTTCGAACGCTCGATGCCTTGCTGGACGAGCAGAGCGTGACCCGCGCGGGCAAACGTCTGGGCCTGACGCAACCGGCGGTGAGCAACGCCTTGGGCCGGTTGCGAGGCACCCTCGGCGACGAACTCTTGGTGCGCAGCGGCAGCGTGATGCGGCTCACGCCGCGGGCCGAAGAGATCGCGCCCAAGTTGCGCTCGGCGCTGGTGGCCCTCGGAGACTCTGTCGCACAGCCGGCGCCGTTCCACGCCAAGACGGCGACGGACCGATTCTCCATCGCCGCCACAGACTATTTCGAGATGGTGCTGCTTCCAGCCATAGTGGCGCGCGTGCATGCCGCGGCGCCGCAAGTCGAACTCGACGTTCGTCCCATTGGCGATACGTCGCCCATCGACGACATGAACCAGGGCAAGCTGGACGGCGCCCTTGGGGTGTTCCCCAACCTGCCGCCGGGCTTCCGCCAAAAGGTATTGGGGCGCGAACGCTTCGTCTGTGTCGTCCGCCGTGGGCACCCCTTGATGTCTGGCAAAAAGCTAACGCTCGCCAAATACGCAGAGCTTGCGCACCTGCTGGTGGCGCCGCGCAGGTCTGGGCCCGGCGCCGTCGACAACGCGCTTGCCAAGGTGGGTCTGTCCCGGCACATCGCCCTTCGGGTGTCGCACTTTTTGGTCGCGCCGCTGGTGATCGCCGAGACGGATCTCGTGGCCACGTTGCCCGAGCGGGCCGCGTTGTTGCTGCAGAAGCAGCTCAAGCTCGACATGTTCCCCCCACCGGTCGAGCTTGGCGGCTTCCCTCTGATGTACGTCTGGCCCGAGCGCACCCACGGCAGCGCGCCGCACCGTTTTCTGCGCGAAGCCATCTGCGGGCACGCCGCATGACGGCGCTCGCGTAGTCCGCGGCCACACCCCAAAGAGCCCGCCACGTGGGACAGCCTTCCTTACGCTTGGGTTCCCGAGTGCTAGTTGCAGCTGCTTGCTTGCATGATCTGGCACGTGCCCTTGAAGCATGTCGCATAGGCGTCGCACACGGCGTCGCTGCTGTTGGGATCGCAGGCCGCGCCGTCGGGCAACATGGCCGGGCACTTGCCGTAAATGGTCTTGCCGTCGGCGTAGCTGGTTGGGCAGGACCCATTCGCGCAGTCGACGTACTTGCCGCAAGCCTGCCCCGGCGCCGCGACGGTGAGCTTCACGCACTTTTTGGTGTCTTCATCGCAAGCCAGGTGCGCCGCGCAGTCCGCGCTGTCTGCGGTGCCCGTCGGGTCGCAGGAGCCGCCTTCGGCAATTCTGTCTGCGCACTTGCCGGCGACGCACGTCAGGTTGTAGCCGCAAAACCGTCCGCCATCCCCGCCGCAGGCCTCGCCCTTCTTGGCAGGTTTGACGCACTTCTGCGTGCTCGGGTCGCACTGGAGTCCCTGGGTGCAGCGGCCCTCCTCGGCTCCACCGCAAGTTGCGCCTTCGTTCAGTTCCTTTGTCGGTTCACACGTGGACTTTCCATCGCGGAACGTGCACGTCGTTCCCCGGGCGCATCCCCCGCCGCCCTCGCAACTGGCTCCGGCGGGCTGTAGCGCCGCACACTTGCCGCACTGGCTGCCGCCATTGCCTTCGCACAGGCCCGACTTGCACTGGCCGTGGTCTACGCAGGCACTGCCATCGGTCAGAGCTCCTGCTTCGGGCTTGCAGGCCGCGGGGACTTCTTGGCTATCGCAGGCCATTGCGCGCGTGGCGTTGCTACAGAGGTCGAGCTTGGCTGCGGTCAGGCTCTGGCCAGGTGCCGAAAGCTGCGCGCTGCACGCTGCCACGAACCGGTCCTTGGTATTTGGGGCCTGGCTTGGACCGCTGCAGGCCTCGGACTGGGCGCGCATGGCATCGTAGTAGTTGGCGCAGGCCTCTTCCGCGGTGCTGGTTGTGGTGGAAGGACAACCAAGGAGGAGAAGGCCAAGGGAGGACAGTGCAAAAGCAAAAGAGGAATTCTTCATGCTCGGACACCGCAGCAAGAATGATGCGCGGGGATTTCACATCAATTCTTCGAGAATTTAGCTGGTGCGACACCGCCTCCTGTCCACGCGATGAACAGCGGGCACCGCGGCATGTTGCCGGGCATGCCCGAGGCGCCCTTTCGCAGGCCGTTTCCCCGATGGCAGCCGGTCGACCTGCTTGACGCGAGGCCCGCCTTGGGCGAGCTTCTCGCGCATGAGATTCGGACGAAGGGCTACGGCCCTGCTTGTTGGCACCTCTATCGCCATTCTCACCATCGTCGCGGTGGTGGGCAGCGCCCTAACCTCGCGGCTGCTCGAGACCGCGCACGAGGGCGACTACGAGCTGATGCGCCAGGTGCTCGCCAACTCGCTCAAAGGCGCCGAAGACCGCGCCCTCACCCGGGCAGAGCTGGTGGAGTCCATGCCGGCGGTGCACACAGCGTTTTTGGCCGGCGACCGGCCTCGATTGCTGGCCGAGTGCAAACAAATGTTCGAGGAGCAATCCGAGAAGTACGGCTTGGATCAAGCGCAGTTTCATACGCCGGGTGGCATCTCGTTCCTTCGCTTGCACAAGCCCGAGCTCTTTGGCGACGCCCAGGCCAGCTACCGTCAGATGCTCAACGATGTGCACCAGAACAAGGTGCTGCGCAAAGGTGTCGTGATCACCAAGGCCGGCCCTGCGGTGTCGGGCATCGTGCCCATTTTTGGCGAGGGCGGTAAGTTCGCCGGCAGTTTCGAGATGGGGCTCGAGCTGGACCCGGTGTTCGACCGCATGAAAGAGGCCTACGGCATCGAGGCCGCGGTCTTCTTCGAGGAGAAGCAGCTCCGCGAGATCGCGACGGACCTGCCCGGCGATGTGATCACGCCCAAAAATCGCGTCGGCAAGTACATCCGGTACCACGCCACGCACGCGCAACTGGCCACGTCGCTCGTTGTTGATCGCGACGTCGACATCACCGAGCCCAAACACTACGAGCGCACCGTGGCAGGCACGCCCTGGGGCGTGCAGCTCGTGCCGCTGTACAACTACTCCAACAAACAGATCGGCGTCGTGGCCATGTCCATGAGCTTTGCCGCCGACAAACGCGATGCCAATCGCGCGCGCGTCTGGCTCTCGCTCACCACGGTACTTGGGATCCTCTTCATGACGGGCATGGTGCTCATCGTCATTCGCGGCCTGCTGTTGCGGCCTCTCGCGGTGCTCAACCAGCGTTTCGAGGCGCTGGCCTCGGGTGATCCGTCGCAACCGGCGCCGCCCGCCGAGGGCATGGTCGAGGAGCTTCGCGTGCTCGCTTACCACTACGAGCGCCTTCGGCACGGCAGGGGCGCATGAGCCGCCGCCGAAAGTCGCGGGGCCGGGCCCTGGCCCTGCTTGTGCTCACCATTGGCTGCTGCATTGGTCTCGTGTTCTTCCCCTTGCGCGGCCGCGGAACGGCGCACGCGGGCCCAACGGGGGCAAGCTCGCAAAAGCCCGCCGCCGAGCCGCCTCCGGCGGCAGGCCCCAAAGGCAAAGGCAAGACCGCACCGGCGGCCTCGAGTGCGGCCCGGGTCGATGCCGGCGCGACGCCGCCAGCCCCGGAGCCCGTCAAGGCCCCGGAACCCGCCAAAGACAAAGAGAAGGAAAAGGACAAAGAAGAGGCGCCCACCATTCCGCTCGGCAAAGGCCTGCCGGTGCTCGTCAACGTGGCCGTGTACTTCCTCGAGGTCAAAGCCTTCGATGACTCGAAGGGCGAGTTCGAATGCACGACCGACGTGCGCTTGCGTTGGGAAGACTCGCGCCTGCGGTTCCCCGAGGCCGAGGCCTACCGCGGCTACAAAGAGCTGCGCGGCAAAGAGGCCGAGGCCAAGCTCGGAACCATCTGGACTCCCGCAGCAGACATCATCAACCGCCCGGACGCACCCATTGGCTACGTGGGGCGTCGCCTGCGCATGTTCCCCGATGGCCGCGTCGAGCTCATCACGCGCGCCACCGCCCGGTACAAGACGCACGTCGAAGCCGAGACCTTCCCCTTCGACCGGCAGCACCTTCCGCTCGAACTCATGATGCGCGAGCAGACCACCGACGAAGTGGTCTTGCGCTTCCAGAAAGAAGACGTCGAGTTCAGTCGCATCGCCACTGGCGCCGAGATCGACGGCTGGAACCCGGGCCTTGTCGACCTACGGCCAAAGGTCGTCGCCGGTTGGAACGGCGACCGTTACTCCGGTGTCACGGCATCGCTGTTCATCGACCGCGTACCGTCTACGGGCATTGCCCCCATCTTCATTCCGCTGGTGGCCTCGCTCTTGATTCCGCTGTTGGCCATTTGGATGAACCGCGCCACCGACGAGGGCTTCGAGATCGAGGCTTTCGAGCTCGCCAACATGGGCATTGGCGGCCTGTTCTCGGTCATCGCGCTCAGCTTCGCCATCTACACCGCGTACCCGATTCTGGCCGGCGGCGACAACACCGTGGTCCGGCTCTTTGGCCTGAACTACGCCACCTTGGCCGGAGCC
Source organism: Polyangiaceae bacterium (assembly GCA_044358965.1). Taxonomy (GTDB): domain Bacteria; phylum Myxococcota_A; class Polyangia; order Polyangiales; family Polyangiaceae; genus SXNL01. The sequence continues at coordinate 5,136 of JBIKNA010000147.1, read as the reverse complement.
CTGGGCATCGTGGTCATGCTCTTTCAGTACAACCTGCCTTTGCGCTGGTTCGGGCCGTATGTGCACCAAGAGTTCTTTCGCTACATCACCTGGGCGCTGCCCGTGCTGACGTTTGCGCTGAGCTTGGCGTTCTTGTTGTTGGCGGCTGCGTAGCGGGCGCTTGCGCGAAGGCGGCACGCAGAACCCCGAACCCGCTCGGCCACGAGCGGGTTCGGGGGCGCTTTCGGGCGCGGGCCAGGGCGGCGAAGGAGAGGGCGCCGCCTCATCCGATGGTCTGGCGCAATGTGCGCAATCTCTGCGAGGCGCAAGCAGACGAACGCAAACTACTCGAGGCCTGCGAGCTCCACCTGGTGCGTCTCGCAGATCTCGCGCCACGCGTCTTCATCGTCCGGGCCGGAGCCATCGGGACTCAGTGCGTCCTTCGCGTATCCCGCAGTCACGGCCTTGAGGAGGGCCTCGACGTTTGGGGCGACAATGGCGCGGTTTGCGTTGTCATGCTCGTAGAACACAACCTTGCCCGTCGTGCGGTCCACGCACACGAGGTTGCCTTCGCCGTCGCGCATGAAGGGGACCCATGTCTCGCTCCACCAGGCTGCTGGGTTGGCTGCGCCCTTTGCGTCCTGTGGCAGCAACTTGACGTTGGTCACGATCTCCTCGGCGGTCATGAGGCAGTACGGACCCGCCAAGGTCTCGAAGTCATCGGCTTGGCCGTCGTGCCAGGTCAGCAGCGCCCGAAGCTCTTCGGGGAGTGCGAACCCAAGTTTTGTCTCCACATCCGCAAGTTGCTTTGTGCCTAGCGGGGCGCACAGGCTCTCGAAGAATTCTGGGCGCTTCTTTTTGAGGCACGTTCCGAGTCTCTTGAGAATGGTCTGCACCGCGGTCTCCAGGAGCGTTTGGCCGAGGTTCGGGGGTGGTGTTCTCGGGCACTCGAGAACACCACGTTTCGTCGCGTAGCGGAAGGTCCGGTGCTGGGCCATCGGACGTCCGCCGCGCGCGTACAGGCCACGGATTCGTGAGGCTCACGCCATACGGAGGGCGAAGGCCGTACACGCCCTCAGCGTTCCGTTGACGTCGGACCGAGCCATGCACCTGCCCTGGGGGTGGGCCCTAGAACCAGACTGCGTTTTCATAACTACTGCGCCTCCGAATGCCGGTGTTGGTCGCTGCGCGCGGTGTTCAGAGCCATCAGGCACGTGCCGCTCGTCTGACCGCAGGGAATCCCTTGGGGCGCGCTCCCGCCTTGGCCTTCGGGCGCTCGTAGCGCTCATGAGCCGCATGCTAGCCCAGCAGCGTCTGCAGGAACCCGGGCGTGAACGCGCCGTCGACGCGGATGGAGTACCGGAAGAACGGCGCCTTGGACACACCGTGGTAGTCGCCATCGTTGAACCAGTAGACCCTGCTTGGCGCCACGGTCTTGCTTTGGGTGCCCTCGTCCCACAGAAAGAGCTCTTTGTCGCCCTTGGGGCAAAAGCTGATGAAGTGGTCTGGCGCGCGTGACGCGTCCGGCTCGTGATCGCGGTGCACGGTGCCGTGATCATTGGCGGCGAGGCCCAGCAGCTTGACGCTGCCCAGGTGCGCAAAAGGCAACGAGCGCACGAAAGCGACGGTGCGGGGAAAGTGCACCATGGCCGTTCGCGTGAAGTGTTTGCCCTCGGGGTTGGCCTTGTCGACCCAACGACCGCCGGGCATCAGCTCCAGGTACGTCTTCCACGGGAAGTAGACCCCGAAGCGTACCTCGAGATACCGCATCTGTGCGTTCGAGAGCGCAATGGTCCGCTCTTCGCCAAATGTGTACTGTGCACGATTGCTTGGGTCCACCAGCGCGGTGTCGTCGCCCAGCGACGCAAAGCGCAAGAACTCCGCGTCGGTCATCGCGGGGATCACCTCGCCGTAGTCGGCAAAGGGCTCCTGGGCAAAGCGCTCGGGCATGATGCCCATGCTGCGGTGACAACCCCCGGTGTAGGCAACCTCGAGGGTGGCAAGGGCCAAGCAGATCTCTTCGTGCATGAGCGCAAAGGCGCTCGTATCGATGTGGGGCTCGAGGTCGATGAAGGGCTGGCCCCTTATGCCCTGGAGCTGCGACCTAGGGGGGGCTGTGGACGCGATAGGCACGTGCGCCAGTGTACCGCGGGCCACACTCCTAGCCGACCTACGGCTTGTGCCACTCGCCGCTTTTCGCTACGAAGTGGGCGCTGCGATGATGGAAAAACCCAGTTTTTTGGTGATGGGGTGCGGCGGCATTGGCGGCATCACTGCGGCACATCTGGCCGAGGTGGGGCACGACGTCGTGGCGGTCACCACCAATGCGGCCATTGCCGAGGCCGTCAACACCAAGGGGTATCAGCTTCGTGGTGACGGCGGCGCGCGCGTGGTGCCGGGCACCGCGAGCACCACAGTGCCCGAACGAACGTTCGACTATGTGATCTTGTGCACCCAGCCGCCGCAGGTCGAAGAGGCCGCACGCACGGCACTGCCTGCGCTCGCGCCCAACGGTCGCATGGTGTGCTTGCAGAATGGTCTGTGCGAACAGCGCGTCGCGGCCATTTGTGGCGCCGACCGCGTGCTGGGTGCCGTGGTGGCCTGGGGGGCTGCCATGCCCGAGACGGGCGTCTACGATCGCACGGCCGCGGGCGGCTTCGTGATCGGCCGCACCGATGGCGCTTCGGACAACACGCTGGCGCCGCTGGCCGCAGCCCTCGAGGCCGTGGGCCCCGTCGAGATCACCAACAACTTGTCCGGCAAGCGTTGGAGCAAGCTGGCCATCAACTGCGCCATCTCGTCCCTCGGCACCTTGGGCGGCGACCGGCTTGGGGCGCTCCTGCAACACCGCTTCGTCCGGCGCCTCGCCCTCGACATCATGACCGAGGTGGTGCACGTGTCCCGTGCGGAGCACATTGCCCTCGAGAAGGTCTCCGGGACCCTGGATCTCGACTGGATCGCGCTCACCCCCGAAGAGCGCACCAAAGCTGGTTCGGCGGGCCTGATGGCCAAACACACGCTGCTGTTGGCCGTGGGCCTACGCTACCGCCGGATGCGCAGCTCCATGTTGTCGGCCATCGAGCGCGGTCGCGTTCCAGCGGTGGACTTCTTGAACGGCGAGATCGTGTCGCGGGGCCAAACCCACGGCATCGCGGTGCCCGTCAACAAGGCCGTGCACGAGGCCGTGTGGGCTTTGTCCCGCAAAGAGAAGGTCTCCGGGCTGCCATTGCTTCGCGAGCTCTACCGCGCCACGCGACCGTCGTAGGCCCGCGTAGGCCCGCATCTGCTTGGTGTTAGGGCACCGTCCGCTTGGCGTAAGCCTTGATGGGGGCGTTGGCCTTCCAGGTGCTTGCGGTGTCCACCCAGACTCTGCCATCGACGCCAACGAAGCTGCGGCCGGCCCGAGCCACCACCTTGGACGAGTAGCCCGCAAAGGGAAACTCGAGTGACACATAGGAGGCCGCCGTTGGTGCGGTGATCCGTACGACCACGCCAAACACCTGACCCTTGCGCAATGGGATTGCGGGCGCCGGAAATGTAACGGTGTGGTACCCCGCCCATGGCACCGTGGCGTTGGCGGTGCGGAGGAGTTTGCCAGCGTTTGGTGTCTTGACCGGCTGGTCGTAGACGGCAACCTGCACGATCGATTGGGGCGCGGTGGTGTAGTACCCCACCGCGGCCAAGGAGCCATTGTCCGTGGCGGTGAAGATGTTGCCCGCGTAAGTCGTGGGGTAGCCATACGACACAGCCGTGGTCTGGCCGTAGGTGTCGTGTTGGTACACCGTGTCGTAGTCCTTGGCCGACGCAAATGACACGAAGGCCGCGTTGTCTCGGCCCACGTAAGCGTCGTGGTAGGAGATCCAGAAGTAGCCCTTGTCGCCAAACCCCGCGCCCCAGCTGTTGCGCACCAAGAAGGCGCCGTTGCCCTTGGGTGCCCGGGTAAACCGCGAGGCGGGGAAGTCATCGTCCCAGCCCACCAGCATGACCGCGTGGTTCGCACTGCTGCGGGGGCCCGGGTCGACGAAGGCATACGTCGATGACCGCCACGCCTCGTTGGACCATCGCATGGTGGTGTACACGGCGCCGTAGCTGATGATGGCGTTCTTGAGCGTGGTGTTGTCTGTCGCGCTCAAGCGGTTCGGGAAGGTCAGCGCCTCTTTGAGGTACTTGGTTGGCACAAGCCCTGTCGGCAGCTTTTTCACGGTTCCCGTGTATGGCACCTGACGCTCGGTCATGGGGCCGGTCCCCCGTGCGAGATACGCGGTGGCCATCAGCGAATTGCCGCCTTTGCATGGGGGCACATCGAAGGCGTGCCCCAGATTCATGTGCTCTTCAGACAGATCCAGCGGCTCTCTGGGTAGCAGCGCCGACTCCGAGGAGCCCAGGGCCGCGAAGGCCCAACACGAGCCACACGCGAGCTGATCACGGATCGCCGAGACCCGCTTCGTGGCACGTAGGTCGAAGGCCCTGGGCGGGGGTGGCGCTTGCACCGTGGACCATTCGGGCTCTGGCGGGAGAACTTGCGGGATCGTGACGGGCGCCTCGACGTGCCCAAGGGGGTGGGCGCTGTCGGCAAATGACGGCGCCGCAGGTGCGACATCGGCGACTTCTTGGCGTCGGTCCGGGGCAGGCAAGAGCACCACGGGCTCATCCGGGTCGGTCCCCGTGGAAGCCGTTGCGCCCTCTTGCTGCGGTGGCGCTGAGGTGTCCGTGTCGTCGGACTTGGCCACGGCTCCGCAGGCACACAGTATGCAGACCACAGGGACCAGCAGTGCAGAGCGAGACATCCGCATGGGCCATGGAAGACGGCGCGAATGCTCGGAACTTTAGGGGCTAGGGTCCGAAATCGACCCTGGCGTTGCTGTCTAAGTGACCGAGCGCGATTCGACTACAGACGTCGGGCGCCATTTGGGCTTGGGACCCACATGCAGGAGGTGGGGCCCCAGCGGCAATGCCCCTGGGGCGGAGGACAGCGTCCTCCGATAACAAAGGAAGCTAAATCGCTGAGCTTGATCGAAGATCATGCTCGGTCATCGGCGTGATCTTTAGAACACAGCAATTCCGATCGGTTACGCGACACTGTCGCCGAAGCGATGCGACTTAAATAGTATCGGGGCCCTTGTTCAACCTGACCGCCGACCATCGGCGAATCCGGAG
>JBIKNA010000538.1:0-4683 GCA_044358965.1 Polyangiaceae bacterium | reverse complement strand
CCGGCAACGGCTCGGGGGTCGAAAGAAGCGGGTGCGACAGACGTGCCTTCGGTCTCAGACATGGCGGCGGAGTTCCTAGCTGCCCGCAGCAGCCCACGCAAGGGCGACTCCAGCAATGACTTGTGCCTTACGCACTCCCGGCTTCGGCGCCACGTGGCTCCCGGGAGGTTGTCCGGAAATCCCTCGGGGAAAGCTGGACATTGCGGAAAACTACGCTTGGACGTTTGTCGACGCTGGGCCACATGAACGCTCTGACAGGAAGGCAGGCGGGTCAACGGGGCCGGTGCTCTCGGGCTGCGGCAACCTCTGACCGCCTCGGCAAGGGAAGATCGGCGGGCGGCGGCGCGTAGCCTCGAGGAATGTCCCCGGAGATGCTGGTCACGTTGGTGGTGGGGGTCGCGGCAGCGCTCTACTACTTCGCTCCGCGAAAAAAAGCCGCTCCGGCGGCGCCAGCGCGGACTCCGACGGGAGAAGCCGCGCCGCCACCCCGGCCGGCCTTCGATGCCGACGCAAACCTCGCCTACTACGCCGCGCGCTTCCAAGCCCAAGACCGGCCGCTCGAGCCCGAGCACGTGGTCGCGTGCGCGCTCCTCGATCCGCGGGTACGGGATCTCCTCCGCGCCCGCGGTATCTCCCCGGAGACCGCCCGCGCGGACCTTCGCGCAGCGCTGCGCCACCGGCGCGACGACGCAGCCGAGCAAGGAGATCTCGAGCCCGGCGAGGAGTACGGCGGGGCGAAGATCTCGATCCGCTTGCTCGTCTCGTGCAGACGCGCCTCGGAGATCGCCTCCGCGCGCGGGGCGAGCGCGATCACCCTTGGCGACCTCCTGCGCGCGTTCCGCGAGCGGGGCAGTGTCTTCGCCGACTTGGTACCCGCCGAGCAGGAGGCCCTCGCCCCGCTCGACGTTGTGCGCCGCGTGGACGTCGCCGGCCGCGCCCGCGCCGATGACACACCGTATCGGTCAGGTGGCCGCGTCGACGTCTACGCGACCGACGACGACCAGACGACGATGGGGACCGTCATGAACATCCTCGGCGAGCACTTCGAACTCGAAAGGGAGCGTGCGGCGTACGCGATGCTCGAGACCCACGAGAAGGGTCACGGCTTCGTCGGAACCTACGACGCCGGCGAGGCCCGCGCGCGCGTCTACCGCGCGACTGCCGCGGCCCGCGCCGAGGGCGCGCCGCTCTGCTTCGCCACCTTCGTCGCCGACGCACCCGCAAGCTAGCGGCGGGGACACGCTCGCTTTGTCCCGCGCGCCACGCAGCGACGCGAGGTCTCTGTTGCCACCAAGCGCATGGCGCGCTGTGAACCAGCGCTACTTGGGCGACGCGACGACCGGCGCCAGGTAACGGACGCTGCGGGTCAGCTCCCGGAAGCGGACGGTGACCTCGGCGTTGCGCGCCTGGACTTCGACGAGCTTCTTGCCGACCTCGTCGTTCTTTTTGGCCAGGTCTTCGAGACGCTTGGTGAGCTGTGCGCGGAGCTTGTCGGCGATCTTGTTCTTTTCGATGGCGCGCAGGTTTCGGCGCGTCTCTTCGCTCTGTTGCTCGTTGGTGCGTTGCTCGCCGAGCAGCGCGCGCTCTTGATCGGCCAGCGTGAGCATCTCCGCGCGAAGCTTCCAGGCCTCGGTGAGCTTGGTCTTGGTGTCGGCGTCGACGCTGGCGTCGGCCAGAAGCGCCTTGACGGCGTTTTCGGCGACGACGGTGGTCCACGCTTCTTGTCGGCGGATGCTGGTGCGCTCGTCGACGACGAGCTCGAGCTGGCCCTTGGGGGTGACGGCGCCGGGGACGAGCGCCGAGCCCGTGCCCACGTTGTCTTCGGTGCCGACGGGCGGCTTCTCGAGGCGGGCGCCGCCGACGCGCGGGTGCTTGATGAAGACCTTGGCCAGCGTGTCCGAGCCGTTTTTGATCTTGTACTTGGTGATGGTGGTGCTGTCGCGCTCGATGGTGAGCTCGCCGTTTTCGATCTTGGCCACGCGCTCGCCAAGCTCGTCGTGTTTGATCTCTTTGTCGATGGCCACGGACCGCTCGAGGGCGAAAGGCACAGTGGTCGTCGCTCCATCGGGCAGCGACTCAACCATGCCTTGCCCCAGGAACGCGCCTTGATCGAAGACCGCGATGGGACCACGCTCGAGGGCGCCGCCGCTCTGGTTGCTAAAGCGCACCACGCGGAAGGGGTGATGCATGGAATCGGGGACGCCGTAGTCTGGCGCAAACAAGTGCGCGGTCTCGCCGGGCACGCGCTTGGCGAGCACCATGACCATGGTGGCACTCTTGTCGGGGATGGTGACCACCTCGGGCAAGTCGTAGCGAGTGAGGCCGCCGCTGGCCACCACGGCCGCTAGGGATCGCAAATTGCGGGGCTGCGAGGGCACGGTGGCCGAACGACGCGCAGGTTCGGGCGCGGGCCCAGCGCCACCCATGGCACCTTGGGCTCGACTGGCCGCGGCCACGCTGGGCGCCGTGGGCTTGGCGGCAACTTTGGCGGGCGCGCCCTTGCCACGCGGGGCTGCATCTCTCTTTTCGGCCATCATGGAGGCGTCGTCGGCTTCTTCGTCCATGGCGGCTTCGGCGCGTGGTGCGCCCGGCGGCGGCGGTGGTGGCGGCGGCGGCGGCGGTGCCTCGGCGAGGGTGGTCTCGGCGCGCGGAACCACGGCCATGACCTCGCCCTCGTCGGTGACCGTGGGCCGCGCGGGGATCACCGGCGTGCCCAAGGTGGCTTCGAAGGCCAGTGGCGCGCCGGCCACCAGGGTGAGTTTCACGTTTTTCCAGTCTTCGCCGGAAAGATTTTGCACGATGCCCCAGGCCTGCAAATCAGCCTGGCCGGCAGACTGCACCACGAGGCGATACGAAGGACGCCACACGGGTGCCTCGGTCACGTAGCCCACCTGCAGATCGTGCTCTTTGCCGTCTAGCGACAGCACCACGTCGCGAATGTGCCGGCGCTCGTCGTCGGTGCAACGGCGCAGGCGCGGTTCGTCTTCTTCGTCTTTGCCTTTGCGGCGCTGCGGGAGCGTGGGCGGAGATGGGTCGCAGTCGGCAATGTCGTCGGGGCTCTTGATGGGGAACGCGGCAGCGCGAACGCTCTGTCCGCCCTTCTCCATCACGGCGAGCGTGGCCAAGAAGTCTCCCACGGCGCCTTCACGCATCTTGAAGCGGACGTCTTGCTCTTCGACGTGACCACCGCGCTCGAAGTAGGCGATGCCGTTGCGATAGATGACCACGCGCTGCAAGGGCAGATTGGAGCTGACGGTGGCGCGATTGGCGCAGCCGCCCAGAGCACTCGCCGCGATGAGCACAGGAATCAGGAACGTCCGCTTCATGGCCGGGGAAGGTACACCAATTGCGGGGTATCCGGGGCCTTGCGCTTCCCGCTCCGGGGGCCCTGCGTGCTACGCTTCTTCGGGAATCCGCCGTGGCCACCCCGGAAACCCAGCTCTCGCAGCTTCGCGTCGCCGCCGTATGGGGCACCACTGTGCTCACGGTGCGCGAGCTGCGCCGCGGAGAGTCCTTCGACGTGGGTGACGGCCCCAAACACTCGATCCCCATGCCCGACGGCATGGACATCGCCCCAGCGCCGTTGCGCGCTGTGCCCGGCGGGTGGGAGCTCGACCCCCGTGGCATCGCCGCGGGTCTGTTGCTGCTGCGCGGGCGCCAAGAAGATCCCATCGCCATCGCGCGCAGCGGAGTGCCCGTGGCGGTCATGCCTGGCGACTATGGCCTTTTGCAATACGGCCTGCTGTCCATCTTCTTTCAGTACTTCCAGGTCCCCACGCGACGCGTACCGCCCCGAGGCTTCGAGGCCGTGACGATTCTGTCGCTGCTCGCGAGCGTGGTGCTGCATGGCGGCGCCGTGGGGGTGTTCAAGACACTTATGCCCAAGCCACCCCCCGCAGCGCCGATGGAGCTATCGAGCCCCGGCGAGTTCGCCGCGCGCTTGGGCGTACAACACGGCTTCGGCCAAGGTGAAGCCCCCGGAGCGAACACCCCCGTGGTTCGCTTGCTGCCACGCAGCAGCATGGCCGAGCTGCTCGAGGCATCGCGGGCCACCACGCTGCAAGAGCGAATCAACGGCGTCCGCGCAGTGCCCTCGGCGCTGCTTGGCCTCGGGGCCACCACGCTGGTGCCGGGGGCCGAGGGTGGCAGCAAACCCGAGCCTGCCGGCGGCCCGGCGCCCAGCAACACCATGCAAACGGGCTGGCACGGCAGCCCCGCGGGCTCGTCCAGCGCGGCGCTCGATGCGGGCGCCCCCGCGGACCCAAAAGCCGCCAAAGGAGCCCTTTCGAGCGATCAAGTGCGACGCGTGGTGGTGTCGCACCAAGCCACCGTCCGCGCTTGCTACGACGCCGAACTCCCCAAGCACCCGGGCCTCAAGGGCAACGTCACCGTCACCTGGCAGATCGAACCCAACGGCAGCGTGTCCAGTGCCGAGGTGGCAAGCAGCACGCTCTCCAATGCCCGGGCCGAAGCCTGCATCGTCAAGCAAGTGAAGCTGTGGAAGTTCCCCACGGCGGAGCTGCCCACGCAGCCCACGTTCCCGTTCATTCTGGGCAGCAAGTAGCCCCGGCAGCGCTGCCCGATGCCAGGTGTCTACCGTGCCGGAGCCGGCGTTCGCGCATCGATGTAGGCGTTGGCGCTGAAGCGCAGGCCCGCCATGGTGCGCCACGTGGGGTAGCGACG
>JBIKNA010000539.1:0-4683 GCA_044358965.1 Polyangiaceae bacterium | reverse complement strand
GGTGCCTCGGCAGTTCTTGCGAAGCCTGGTCAACCTGTTCGACGTCGTAGCCGAGAACCCCGACGAGCCCATCGCCTCTATCGATCCGCAACCGGTAGAGCTGCGCGCCGCAGCGGGGAAGAAGCCCTATGAGTACGAGCCGGAACCCGACGACGACAAGGGCTACGCAGTGGAATCCGTGGAGTTTTAGCCTGTGACGGCCTTCGCGCGGTTTCCGCCTCGGCTTCAGGAGGCCATTGTCTCGCGGCTCGGCTGGACGTCTCTGCGCCCGGTGCAAGAACTTGCCGGAGAAGCCATCTTGGATGGCAAGAACGCCATCGTGCTGGCGCCCACCGCCGGAGGAAAGACCGAGGCGTCGATGTTCCCGGCCCTGGCCAACCTGGTGGAGCGCGAACCCGATGGGGTTGGCGTGGTCTACATTGCGCCCATCAAGGCCCTGCTCAACAACCAAGAAGAACGCCTAGGCAACTACGCGGAGATGGTGGGTCTGCGCAGATTTGTGTGGCACGGCGACGTGGGGGACAAAGACAAGCGAGCGTTCGTGAAAGAGCCCGCAGAGATCTTGATGACCACGCCGGAGTCGCTCGAGGTCATGCTCGTGTCATCGCGCTCGCCCGTGGCACGCTTGTTCAAAGACCTTCGCATGGTGGTCATCGACGAGGTGCACGCTCTCGCGGGCACCGATCGCGGCGCGCACCTGATGTCGGTGCTCGAGCGCATCGTGCCGCTGAGCCAGAACGACGTGCAACGCGTCGGACTCTCGGCCACGGTCGGCAACCCCGATCAGATCCTCAGGTGGCTTCAAGGGTCGTCCAAACGTGAAGGCGTGGTGGTCGACCCGCCCAAGGTGCCGGCCAAACGCGATCTGCACATCGGTTTGCACGACAGCATCGTGGCACTGTCGGACGAGGCAGCGACCCGCGCTGCAGGACGAAAAAGTCTGTTTTTCTGCCAGTCCCGTGCGCTCACCGAGACAGTGGCCGACCGCATGCGTGGGCGCGACGTTGATGTGTTCGTTCACCATAGCTCGGTGTCCCTGGAAGAGCGCCGCGCCGCCGAGGAGCGCTTTCACCACGGCACCAACGCCTGCATTGTGTGCACGTCTACGTTGGAGTTGGGCATCGACGTTGGCGATCTCGACGCCGTGTACCAGGCCAATGCCCCATCCAGCGTCTCGTCGTTTCTGCAGCGCATGGGCCGCACGGGCCGCCGCGCCGGCACCACAGCAAACACCACGTTCCTGTGCGAAGACCCCGAGAGCGTGACCCAAGCCGTGGCGCTCATCGAGCTTGCGCGTGCCGGCTGGGTCGAACGCGTCACCGACCAAACCCGGTGCTGGCCCGTTCTGGTGCATCAACTTCTGGCCATGAGCCTTCAGTTCGGAGCCATCAGCGCCGAGCGGTGCTGGGAGCAGCTCTGCCGCGTGCCGGACTTTCGCGGTATCTCGCGGGCGGAGTACGACCAAGTTGTCGAGCACATGAAGAAAGAGGACTACCTCTTCGAGTCCGCCGGCCTGCTGTCCATGGGCGCCAAGGCCGAAAAGCGCTTCGGCAAGAAGAACTTCCTAGAGCTCTACGCCGTGTTCTCTAGCCCCGTGCTCTACCGGGTGGTCACTGCCACGAAACGTGATCTTGGATCGCTGGAGCAGAACTTCGTCGATCGTCTTGTCGAGCAGATGAGTTCGTTCTTGTTGGGCGGACGCGCCTGGACTGTAGAACGCGTAAGCCACGAGGACCGCGAGGTCGTCGTGCGCGAGGCGCCACGTGGCGTAAAGCCCTCGTGGGGCGGCTTCATTCCGCAACACCTTGGCTTCGAGCTGTCGCAGCGCATGAAGCAGGTGCTCACCGAGAGCACGCGCTATCCGTACGTGGACGAGGCCGGCTTCCAGCACATCGAGGGCAAGCGCGCGGACCTTGGCGCTCTTCTGCGGCGCGAAGGCCCTGCGGTACAACTCGACGGCGCTGCGGCCCATTGGTGGACCTTCGCCGGTGGGCGCATCAACCACACGCTCAAGTACGGCTTCGACATCTTGGAAGGCTGGAAGACCGTCGCCGACAACTTCCAGCTCCGCATCGAGGGCGATGGCATCAACCACGAGACGGTACGCAAGGCCATCACCCGGATGACCAACCCGGAGTTTTGGAACGACGCAGACACGCGTCGCGCGGTGGTGTCCCGATTGCCGGAGTATCGATTGTCGAAGTTTCAGGACTGCCTGCCTGAGAAGTTCGCGCTGGAGGTGATCGAGATGTACCTGCTGGACGTTGTGGGCACCGTCAGGTGGTTGGGGCAGCGATGAGGGGCCGGGCAGGAGGGGACACATAGCACTAGGACGCAGCATTCGCATCTACTTGGACGGTGGGGAGGTATCCGGCATCCGCCACGCGGAGCTGGTGAACTGGAAGGGGCAGGCGTTGCTCTGCCCGCGCAATCGCGTGCACGAGCTGGCAGAGCGCTGGCAAGCCGTCGTGTCCAGACCCGGCGTGTACTTTCTGATCGGCGCAGAGGAGCTTGCTGGACGCCAGGTGTACGTGGGAGAGGCCGAAGATGTGCTCGAGCGGCTTAAGCAGCACCTCGCCAAGAAGGAGTTCTGGCAAGAGGTGCTCATCTTCAGCAGCAAAGACGAGAACCTCACCAAGTCGCATGTGAAGTACCTGGACGCCCGCCTCGTAGACCAAGCGCGCAAGGCCGGCCGCTACATGGTGCAGAACGGGAACCAGCCACCGCAGTCTGGCTTGCCCCTCGCAGATCGCGATGCGATGGAGGAGTTTCTTCAACAGGTCCCGCTCTTGCTTGGCGTGCTTGGGCATCGCGTGCTCGACGGGCTGACGAGTGCGACGACGTTGACCGCTGGTCAGCTCAAGGTCAGCTACGTGGTGAAAGACGCCAAGGCATTCGGTGCAGTGACGGACGAGGGCCTGGTTGTGTTTAAGGGCTCTACCGCGCTCAAGGGCACCACAGACGCAATGGCACCCGGCTGGGTGGCCTTCAAGATTGCCTTGGTTGCGTCCGGCAAGCTTGCCGACACGGGCTCGCTCCTTGTGTTCACCGAGGACGTGCTGTTCAACAGTCCGAGCGCCGCCGCCGCAGTCGTGTACGGCAACAATACCAATGGTCGCCTGGCGTGGAAGGCCGACGACGGTCGCACGCTGAAAGAGATCGAGGCGGCCGAGGGCGCTTGAATTCCGCCGCATCTAGTTCGTCTGCCCAGAGCATTCCCTCCGACAGCTGGTCTCGTCCCGCTGGCGAGACAACGAGCCAAGGAGCCTGCCGATGAACTACCAAGACCGTATCGTTCGCGACCCGTCGATCTGTGGTGGCCAGCCCGTGGTGCGAGGGACGCGGGTTCCGGTTCGCGTGATTCTTGCAAATCTCGCCCAGGGCGAACCGACCGAGACCATCCTGGCCAACTATCCGTCCGTCACCGTCGACGACGTCCGCGCGGTCATCGCCTTTGCCGCGGCATCGGCCATCGAGGACTTGCCGGCGCCTTCGCCTCTGCCAGCCAGCATCAGCGACAAGAGCCAGCCGCGGGTGAGCGTTCTCGAGATCGCATGCGAGGGGGGCGGATTCGATCTCGACGCCGAGCTCGATGAGCGTGGCCATGCGTGCGCATTCTTTACCTCGACGGGCGGACCGAACGGTCACGACGACTTTTTCGGAGAAGAGCCCTCGCCCACCGTGGACCACGGCCCCCTGAGCTGGCGCGAAGTGCTGGAGGGACACCTGCGACCGAACAATTGGCTGGAGTTCTATCCGCAGCGCGTTCACGCATCCATTGCAGCGCTGGTTCGAAAGGAACTCGCGCAGGCCTCGCTGCAGGCCAAAGCTCGGTGGTCTAGTAGGTTGGCGCAGACGTTCCGTCAAGACGTCTTCAACGCCTACAAACGTGAATATTGCATTCATCCGCACATCGGTGAGTTGTTCGCGTCCGGCGCGCCCGGGGTGCTCCGGCTCATGGCCATTGGCATCAACGCCTACGTTTCGGAGGGCGACTGGGCCTCGGCACGCCCGGAGCATCAAGCGGACTGGTTCCGTGACGGGCGGTACCCCTTCCATCGAGAGGTGGCGCGGGACACGGAGCTAATCGCGCGTGCGCTGCTGGCAGAGGCGGAGCCCTTCGCGGGTCTCACCTACGAGGGCACGGCGAACATCTTCCAGACCAACGCAATCAAAGTGTACGTGCGGGAATCGGAGGGCAAGCGTTCGGACCAGCTGGACCGCGCACACTTCGAGCCGCACGTGGCAACTTGGCACGCCGAACTCGACTTGATGGCGCAGCACGGGGTCTTGCCTCACGTCATCACGGTCTTTGGTCGGCCGTTCTGGGAGTGGGCCTGGCAGGCTTTTCACCCGAGCTTCAGGCCCGCGTTCAAGCACATGGCAGTGCATTCTTTTGCCACCGCCACTGGCGAGGGGAAGCACTTCGCGAACCGAATCGAGGTGGAGACCGCCTCCGGCAAGCAGACCATCGCCCTGCTCGCGGTGCGGCACCCCTCGGCACGGTCCAACAGCAAAGGCCAGCCGCAGTGGCTCGTTGCGCAACCAGATGTTCGGGCGTTGCTGCGCATGCCCGTGCCGCGATGAGCTTCCCAGAGTGGGCGCCCATGCGGCATCGAGCGGCCCCGCGCCTAACGGCGTGGTTGTGCATTTGCACCAACCCGGGCTCCCTAGGAGCGTGTG
>JBIKNA010000537.1:0-4698 GCA_044358965.1 Polyangiaceae bacterium | reverse complement strand
GGGCACGCGGTGCATAGCGAGGCCGAGCTCCCGTCCCAAGCCCAAGGGCTTGCCCGGCGCGTGGCTTCGGGGCCAGCGTTTGCGCACGCCATGACAAAGCAGATGCTCGAAGCCGAGGCCACCATGTCGCTCGACCAGGCCATCGAGGCCGAGGCCCAGGCCCAGGCCATCTGCATGGCCCACACGGACTTCAAGACGGCGCACGAGGCCTGGGGCAACAAATCTGCGCCCACCTTCGCCGGGGCCTCCGTGCCCTTCATGCTCAAGACACCATCCTGAGGCCATGATGCCCGCGTTCGCTCCGTCGCTGCCCATGTTCATGACGCCCGGGCTCTTGGGCCTGGACACCGAGCTCCAAGGCGCGCTCCAAGGTTTCGACCTTGCGCAGCACAACGCCACGCGCGCAGTGGCGCAGCTTCGCGAGGCGGGGGTGTTCTCGCTGCTTGTGCCGGCGGACCACGGTGGTCGCGCGCTGGACGCGGTATCGAGTGCCCGGGTCAGCGTACGGGCCCTCTGTCTCGCCCGCGAAGCACTGGGCTACCGCTCTCCGTTGGCCGATTCGATCTTTGCGGTGCAAGGCCTCGGGTCCCACTCCTTCGTGCTCGCGCAGCATCAGCCCAATGCTTTGCCGCTGGCCAAGCAGGTGCTCTCCGAGATCGTCGACGGCACCCGCGTCGGCGCATTTGCGCTGACCGAGCCCGAGGCGGGCAGCGACGTCGCGTCCATGTGTACGGTGGCCCAGGCCACGGGCGATGGCTATGTGCTCCACGGCGAGAAGGTCTTCATCTCCAACGCGGGCATCTGTTCGCACTACATCGTGTTCGCCAACGCGAACCCCGAGCTTGGCAAGAAAGGCATCAGCGCGTTCCTCGTCGATGCCCATGCCGAAGGGCTCCGCGTGAGCCAGGTGCCCATGTCCCTCGAGCACCCGCTCGGGCGATTGCAGTTTTCGGGCACCAAGGCGCGCGCGCTCATTGGCGAAGAGGGGCAGGGGCTTCGCCTGGCGCTGGGCACCCTCGATGTATTTCGTACCTCCGTGGGCGCCGCCGCCTGTGGCATGGCCAAGCGCGCCCTCGACGAGACCCTTGCGCGGGTGCGCAGCCGCGTGCAGTTCGGCAAGCCGCTCGCCGAGCGAGAGCTCGTGCAAGAAAAGCTCGCCACCATGGCCACGGAGCTCGATGCCGCGCGGCTCCTCGTGTATCGCGCGGCCTACCTCAAAGACCAGGGTGAGCGCGCCAGCACCGAGGTCGCCATGGCCAAGATGTACGCCACCGAGGCCGCGCAGCGCATCATCGACATGGGGGTGCAGCTCCATGGCGGTCTTGGCGTGACCTTGGGCACACCGGTCGAGCAGCTCTATCGCGAGATCCGGCCGTTGCGCATCTACGAGGGCACCACCGAGATCCAGAGCCTCATCATTGGCGGTGCCTTGGCCAAGGGCACGGGGTCGTGACGCAGATCTTCGCGCCGTTGCAGCTGCCCGGCACCACGCTCCCCAATCGACTGGTGCTTCCGGCCATGGTCACGCGGCTGTCTGGCGAAGACGGTCGGGTCAACGACGACATCACGCAGCGCTATGAACGTTTTGCCAAGGGTGGCGTCGGGCTCATCGTCGTCGAAGCCATGGCCGTGCACGCCTCCAAGAGCGGTCCGTTGCTGCGCATCAGCAGCGACGAGTTCTTGCCCGGCCTTCGGGAGCTTGCGGCGCGGTGCCACGACGCGGGGCCTTCCAAGGTGATTCCGCAGATCATTCACTTTCTCAAGATCTCCCGGTCTGGCTGGCGGCAAACCGTCGACATGCTGAGCTTGGACGAACTCGATGCCATCGTGCACGCCTACGCCGAGGCGGCGGGGCGAGCCCAGCGCGCCGGCTTCGATGGCGTCGAGCTGCACATGGCGCACGCCTATACGCTGAGTTCGTTCTTGTCTCGGCAGAACCGCCGCAAGGACGCCTACGGGGGCACCCTCGACAACCGCTTGCGGTTGCCCCTGCGCGTCCTTCGCGCTGTGCGCGAACGCGTGGGTCCCGACTTCTTCGTTTCCGTGCGCTTCGTCGGCGATGAGTGCATCCGCAATGGCTACACGGTGCTCGAAGCGGGCACCATCGCAGTGCGGCTCGCGCAATGCGGTGCAGACGTGATCTCGCTGTCCGCCGGGGGCAAGTTCGAAGATGCACGGCACATCGAGGGCGAGCCTCTGTACCCATACACGGGCTACTCCGGCGACCGCTGCATGCCGTCGGTGCACTACCCCGATGGCGCCAATCTCTACATCCCCCAGGCTGTGCGCGCCGCGCTGCGGGCCGCTGGGCTCGGCACGCCGGTGGTGGCCGTAGGCAAGCTTGGCACCCTGGCCATGGCGCAGAAGGTGCTCGCCGAGGGAACCGGCGACTTGGTGGGCATGGCCCGAGCCCTTCTGGCCGATCCAGACCTGCCGCGCAAGTGGTCCCGGGGCGCCGAAGACCAAGTGATCCGCTGCGTCTACGGCAACGTGTGCAAGGCCCTCGACGAGAACTTTCGCCGCGTGGACTGTACCCTGTGGCCAAAGAAGTCCGGCGTGGCCCCCGAGAGTGCCGACCAAGAGCCCCCCACCTGGGGGCCCCAAGGTCCGGGCCTTCGTGCAGAGTGCAAGAATGGCGCGGTGCTTTTGTCCTGGGACGAAGCACACGACAACGAGGGCATGTACGGGTACCAGGTGTTCCGTGCCGTGGCCGGTGGCATCCTTGGGCATCACGCCAGCGTGCGGGCGCAGAGCCGCCGCTACGAAGATGCGCGGGCCGTGGAAGGCACGGCATACGAGTACGCTGTTCGGCCGTATGATCTGGCCGGCAACCGAGGCCCGCTGAGCCCCCGGGTCCGCGTACAGCTGCCCGAGGCGCCTTTGCCCTCGCCATGATGACCACCCCCACGACACCCAACATGAGCCAATCCCACCTACGCTCTGCCCGCACCGTTGTCTTGTCGCTCCTGGTTGCAGTGGCCGCCGCCTGCGACAACAGCGCGTTGCCCTCCAACGATCCGCTGTCTTCGCTCCGCGCGCAGACCCTGGCGTGGGGGGCCTGCGCTGCGGGCAGTCACCCCGATGCCCAGTGCGCCACCATGCAGGTGCCACGAGACTACGACGAGCCGAAGGGCACCCGCTGGTCGCTCGCCGTGGCCAAGTTGCCAGCCAAGGCGCCGCGCCAAGGGGTCATCTTCGTCAACCCCGGGGGCCCTGGCCTTTCCGGCGTACGCGATCTGTTGGGCAGCGGCGATGCGTACGATCGACTTCGGAGCCGCTTCGACATCGTCACCTTCGACCCGCGCGGTGTCGGGGCCAGCGCGCCGGCCATTCGCTGCTTCACGGACACGCTGGCGTCGGCCATCCGTGATCAGCCCAGCCGACCGAGTTCCGTGGTGGAGACCACGCAGGCTGCGACACTTGCCACCGATGCGGGCAGCGCCTGCAAAGCGGCGCTAGGGGTCGACTTGCCGCTCTTTGGCACCCGCGATGTGGCCCGCGATGTGGACTTCTTTCGCTCGGTGCTTGGCCAAGACAAACTGCACTACTTTGGCTTTTCGTACGGCACGTACCTAGGTGCCACCTACGCCGCGATGTTCCCGGGCCGCACCGGGCGCATGGTGCTGGACTCGGCCATGGATCCGGCCAATGACTACGTCAAACTGCGACGCGATCAAGCCATCGCCCTCGATGCTTCCATTCGCCGCTTCGTCGACGACTGCAAGAAGCGCAGCGATTGTCCTCTGTCTGGCGCCACCGTCGAAGCCGCAACCGCGCAGCTCGCGGGTCTGGTGCGCGGGCTCGATGCAGCTCCCTTCGTTGGCGCCGACGGCCGGGTGTTGTCGGGGCAGCGCATGCAGAACTTCATCGACTCGAGCATGTACACGCCGGAAACCGGTTGGCCCGCCTTGCGCAAGGCGGTGGCCGCTGCGCTTGCCGGCAATTTCTCGGCGGTGCTCGATGCCGCCCACGGGCCCGGTCAGCTCGTCAATCCCGCCGATGCGCCGTACCTCGCGGTCATGTGTCACGATCTCAGCGCCTCCGTGGGGCTTCAGGTCGTGCCGCAGCTTGCCGATGCCTGGGCCCTCGATGCTCCGTTTACCGGACGCAACCGTGCTTGGTCCGTTGCGCCATGCGCCGCGTGGCCTGCGCGCACCAAGGTGCCCCCGGCGCCCTTGCGCGCCGAAGGCTCCGGCGACATCTTGGTGGTCGGCGTATCGGGCGATCCGGCCACGCCCGTGGGCTGGGCCCGCGCTTTGGCCAGCACGCTCGCGCACGGGCACCTGCTCGAATGGCAAGGCGACGGCCACATCGCGTACCACCGAGGTGGTGGCTGCGTCGACGACGCCATCGACTTCTTCTTGCTCGCCGGCGACCTGCCCCCAGCGGGCAAGGTGTGTGCGCCCTAAATGACCGAGCGCGATTCGAATACAGACGCCGGGCGCCATTTGGGCTTGGGACCCAAATGCAGGAGGTGGGGCCCCAGCGGCAATGCCTCTGGGGCGGAGGACAGCGTCCTCCGATAACATAGGAAGCTAAATCGCTGAGCTTGATCGAAGATCATGCTCGGCCATCGGCGTGATCTTTAGAACACAGCAATTCCGATCGGTTACGCGACACTGTCGCCGAAGCGATGCGACTTAAATAGTATCGGGGCCCTTGTTCAACCTGACCGCCGACCATCGGCGAATCCGGAGG
>JBIKNA010000146.1:0-15567 GCA_044358965.1 Polyangiaceae bacterium | reverse complement strand
CGCTCCAGAACTCGACTACAGCCCCATCGCCATGATGCCCGACGTCAAGGTGCTCAAGATTGGCGGCCAGTCGATCATGGACCGGGGCCGCAAGGCGCTGTTTCCCATTTTGGACGAGATTGCCGCCAACAAGGACAAGCACAAGATGCTCGTTTGCTGCGGTGGCGGCACCCGTGCGCGGCACATCTACGCCGTGGCATCGGAGCTCGAGCTACCCACGGGCCTGCTCGCCGCCTTGGGAGGCTATGTGCCCCGGCAGAACGCCCGCATGCTTCAGATGCTGCTGGCCAAACACGGCGGTCTCTACATGATGCACGACGACTTCGAGAAGTTGCCGCTGTACTTCCGCCTGGGCTGCATCCCGATCATCACCGGCATGCCTCCTTTCGCGTACTGGGAGAAGCCCGCCGAGAACAGTCGCATTCCGCAGCACCGTACCGATGCCGGCGTGTTCCTGTCCGCCGAGGTCCTTGGCGCAAAGCGCGCCATCTTCGTCAAGGACGAAGACGGCTTGTACGAGGACGACCCCAAGAAGAACAAGAGCGCCAAGCAGATCCCGCACATCACGGCCAAAGAGCTCATCAAGCGCGATCTGCCCGACATGGTGGTCGAGCGCGTGGTCATCGAGTACCTCACGCGGTCGCGCTATTGCAGCGAACTGCAGATCATCAACGGGACCATCCCGGGCATGCTGACGCGAGCGCTCGAAGGCGAAAATGTGGGGACGGTCATCACGCGCGACTGACTGGGGCCATGCCGCTGCCGCCTGCACGCTGATGCTCTGCATCGGATGTGGCAAGACGGGCAGCGGCAGCGGCGCCGGTGACGGAACGGGCAAGGGTGATGCCCCTCGTCCGGTTCGTGTCGCCGCCGCCGCAGACCTCAAGTTTGCCTTCGAAGACATGGGCAAAGCCTTCGAGGCCAAGACCCAGCAGAAGGTCTCGTTCTCCTTCGGGTCCACGGGATTGCTGGCCAAGCAAGTCGAAGAAGGCGCCCCCTTCGATGTCTTCGCCGCGGCCAACGAGTCCTTCGTCGACGAAGTCATCAAGAGCGGTCAATGCGCCGCCGAGACCAAGACCCCCTACGCCGAAGGGCGTATCGTTGTGTGGGGCAAGAACCCGAATGTCGTCCCGCCCACCATTGCAGAGCTGGGCAGCAGCGCCGTGGTCAAGTTGGGCATCGCAAACCCCGAGCACGCCCCTTACGGGCGCGCGGCGGAACAGGCCATGCGCAAGAGCGGCGTGTGGGATTCGTCCAAAAAGAAGCTCGTGTACGCCGAGAACGTTCAGCAAGCGCTCACCTACGCCCAGACGGGCAACACCGAGTTTTCTGTGGTGGCGCTATCCCTTGCGGTGGTGTCCGGAGGCGCATACACGCCCATCGACAGCAGCCTGCACGAGCCGTTGCGCCAAGCCATGGTGGTCTGCAAAGGCGGCGTAGGCAACGCGCGGGGCAAGGCCTTCGCGGCCTTCGTCGGCAGCACCGAGGGGCGCGAGATCATGAGGCGCTACGGGTTCTTTCTCCCGGGCGAAGCGCGTGACCAATAACCGAGTCACCGGGGCATGACCCAAGCACCGCTGTTGCTCTCTCTCGAGGTCGCCCTGTGCGCGACCGTGCTCGCGGGGTTGGTGGGCATGGCTGTGGCGGCGCTCTTGGCCAACGTCAAGTTCCGGGGACGCGAGGTCGTCGAGGTGGTGTTCACGGCGCCGTTGGTGCTGCCCCCCACGGTGCTCGGCTACTTTCTGCTCGTATCTTTGGGCCGCCGCAGTCTCATTGGGCACGCCTACGAGTCGCTCACCGGCAGCAGCATCGTGTTCACCAAGACCGGCGCCGTCCTTGCCGCGGCCGTCAGCGCCCTGCCCTTCGTCGTGCGCTTTGGCCGTGCGGCGCTCGAGAGCGTGCCCACGGTGTACATGCAGGCTGCACGCACCTTGGGGGCGTCCCCGCTGCGGGCCCTCTTCGCGGTGCAGGTGCCTCTGGCCTACCGGGGGCTGCTGGCCGCCCTGATGTTGGCCTTCGCCAAGTCCTTGGGGGATTTCGGCGTCACCCTCATGGTGGCCGGCGACATCCCCGGCGAGACCCAGACCGCAGCGCTGGCCGTGTACGACGCCATTCAGGCGCAGCGCGACCACGAGGCCATGATGATGGTGATGGTGCTGACAGGGGTGGCCACGGGCCTCCTGTACATTGTCGGCCGCTGGTCCCGCGCCAAGGACGAGCCATGAGCCAGACGCTGACGGTCCGCGCCAAACGTCAGACCAAGATGTTCACCCTCGATGTTGCCTTCGAGGTGAAGACGGGCATCACGGTGCTGTACGGTCCGTCGGGGTCCGGCAAGAGCAGCACCCTGGGCATCGTCAGCGGCCTGGCGAAGCCCGATGAGGGGCACATTTCCCTGGGCAGCACGGTCTTTTGCGACACCCAGCGCGGCATTGATCTGCCGGTTCACAAGCGCCACGTGGCGTACGTGTTCCAATCCCAGAGTCTGTTCCCGCACATGACGGCGCTCGACAACGTGCTCTTTGGCATCCCCAAGAGCGAGCCCCAGCGTCGAGAACGGGCGCATGTGCTGCTCGAGCAGTTCAAGGTCGCTCACCTTGCCGGCCGGCGGCCCCACGGCTTCTCCGGGGGCGAGTCCCAAAGGGTGGCCCTTGCGCGCGCGCTGGGCATGTCCCCGCGGGTGGTGCTCATGGACGAGCCGTTCTCGGCGCTCGATCCAGCGTTACGCAAAGACCTGTTGGGCATCGTCCAAGAGACGCTATCGGCCCTCGGGGTACCGTGCATCTTCGTCACCCATCACGCGGGAGAGGCCCGAAGCCTTGCGGACCGCGTGCTCTTGTTCGATGGCGGCCGCATCGTAGACCAAGGAACGGCCCACGCGTGCATACCCAAACGAGAGGACGACGGATGACACACGTGATGCACGGCATGCTCTTGCTGGGAGCGTTGTCGGCACTGACGGTGCTGGGCTGCGACAAGGCCGGCGACTCGGCCAAGGGCAAGCGAACGCCCATGCCTCCGCCGGTGGCCAGTACCGCGGTCGACAACAAATCCCACATCGAGGTGGAAGTCGACGGCCGGCGCGAGGCACCGTTGGATGCCAAAGACTTCGACGCGAAGAAGCCCGATTTCGCCCAAGGGGATCTGCGGGCGTACAAGCTGGGCACGTTGCTGGGCCCCGCAGCCGAGCGCGATGGCACCATGTTCTCCGTCACCGGAGAGCGAGGCGTCGTGATCACCTTGCCCCGTCCTCGCACGGAGAAAGACGCCCTCCCGGTCTTGGTTGTGTCCCGACGCGGAGAGGTCGTGGCCGCCATGGTCACCGCCGACGATCCCTTCCCGGCCTACCATGGCCAAGGAGGCAGGCTTCATCGGCGCGGGGACCCCATGCCACGCATCACCCAGGTCTCCCGGATCCAGGTGTACGTGCCGGCGTCCAGCGACGATGCGCCGGACGCTGGGCCCAAGCGCACCATTCAGGTCATCATAAAGGGGCGCCCCACGGAGACATGGAATGCCGCAGCGTTTGCGGAGGTCCCCCATCATTCGCCCCCGGACGCGGGGCTGGTCCGCGACGCTTGGTCGCTCCGAGAGCTCGCGAGCCGCAAGGTTGGCCCCACGGCGCGTGTGGTCGCGATCACGGGTCACGAGGGCCGCAAAGAGCTGCCCGAGGCCGCCTGGAAGGACATGACCCGAACCCCGGTGCTCCGGGCCAACAAGGAAGACATGTTCAAGTACCGATGGATGGCCAAAGACGGCAGCCTGGCCGAGGCAGAGGTGCGGGACGTTACCAGCATCGAAATCATCCCCTGAACTCGCATTTCCTAAGCACTTAGGAGAAGTTGCACGGATTGCGGGCATCGCGTACAAAGGAGGGGCAATGGCCAACAAGCGAGTCCAAGTCCTGATCCGGGGGCGCGTCCAGGGCGTGTATTTTCGTGCCGCGGCGCAGCGCGAAGCTCGCCGACTCGGCCTCACCGGTTGGGTCCGCAACCGACCCGACGGCAGCGTCGAGTTCCTGGTCGAGGGCGAAGAAGAGTCCATCCGCGAGATGACCGGCTGGGCCAACCACGGTCCCTCCGCGGCGCGCGTCGATAGCGTCGATGTTCGCTGGCGCGGTTACACGGGCGAGTTCCCCGAGTTCAGCATCGTCGAATAGGCGTCAAGCGCCGAGCGTTGGGAGGGTGATCGTGCATTCAAACGAAAGAGCCCGCGCTGTCGCCATCTTCGCCATCGTCCTTGGCACCTCCAGTGCCGCTTGGGCACAGGAGCCCGTGGGCAGCGCCCCATCGGCCGGTGCAACCGACAAGACGCCACCGGCGCAGCAAGCCGAGGCCGCCCCGTTGCCCGAGGCAGAGCTTGGCAAGATGCTCGGCAAAACGGTCACCGGCGACGACGAGGCCCAACGCATCGCTGCGGCCAAGGCCATCATCGAGCTTGGCACCGAAGCCCTGCCGGCCATCACGACCCAGCTCGCCGAGCTCCGCAAGGGCAACGACAACGCGGTCTTTCAAGCGGTCAAGGCCGTGCGCGATCAGCACGGCGGCAAGCTCGAGGGCGTGGAGCTTTTGCCCGAGCTGCAAAAGAAGAAGGGCGACGGCGCCGGATACCGCGTCGCGCTGCAGACGGTCGTCTTGGCCCATGCCCTTGCGCGCATGGGCACCACGCCTGCGGTCAAGCAGCTCACGCTCATCGCGGCCGACCACAACATGCAGCTGCGACCCGAAGTCACGCGACTCATCAAGGGCCTTGGCGAGAGGGCCGTCGCAGGGCTCATCGAGACGCGCAAGGCCGACAACAGCGAGCTTCGGCGCTACGCAACCCGGGAGCTCGAGGGCCTCGGCAAACGCGTGCCCGGCGACGCCGTGCAAACCAAAGAGAATCAGGTGTTGTCCGACGTGCTGCGGGCCTACGGCAACGTGCACGACACCGATGCCATCCCGGTGATCCTGAGCTTCGTGAACACCGATCGCGCCCAAGTGCGAGCGGCAGCCCGGGAGGCCCTCGCACAGTTTGGCCAAGACGCCATCTGGAAGCTTCGCGAGTCGTACATGAACCTGACGGGCAAGGCGGCCAGCGAGGGCTGGAGCGCCGCAGAGGTGGCCAAGGAGCTCTTCGCGGCCTACGACCGGTTCCGGCTCCAAGAGGTGCACCAGCTCGTCGAGGACGGCAAGGCCAAGGAGAAAGAGGGCAAGCTCGAGGAGGCCAACGCCCTGTTCGACAAGGCGCTGGCCCGGGAGCCCATGCTCGACCGGCGGGACGAGATGGTCCCCGCGGCCCTGGCCCTGGCGCAATCGCTACAGGGCAAAGAGCCCGAGCGGGCGCGGGCGCTCCTTCGCAAAGCGCTCCGGCTGTCGCCCGAGGGGCCGCGCAAGAACCAGATTCAAGCCGAACTCGCCTACATGGAGGGCAAAGAGCTGCTCGGGCGTGGCGTCGCCGATACGGAGCCGTTTCAGCGGGCCCTGGCGCTCGACCCGGCCCACGAAAAGGCCCGCGCCGAGCTGTACCAGCTCGAAGATCGCACCGCCGAGGAGCGAGGCCGCACACAGCGTTACGGCGCAGCGGCCGCCGTGGTGCTCCTGGGCATCGTGCTGATCGTCCTGTTTGGTGGACGCAAAAAGCCCCGGGCGACAAAGCGGGCGCCAGCAGCGTAGACACCCGCCACGAGACTTGGCAGCATACGGGCCATGTCTTCGGAGTCGCAGCCCGGCGGAGACGGCCCCCAGGGCCCCGCAGGAGAAGGCACGACCGCCGAGGCCGACGCTGAGACCAGCGACAGCGTCTTGCCGCCCATGCGCAAGCCAGCGCACTCGCGGCCGCCCATGGTGGAGGATCCCTTTGCCCATTGGTCTGCCCCCACACACGACGTCGGCGCCGACCCCACACCCCCGGTCATCAACTTTCAGGCACCCGCCAGGCCGCAGCCGGCCGTCGTGGTCTCGCGCGTGGTCTCCATCGGTGCCACGGGCCCCACGCCCACGCGAACGTCGGCAGCATCGGCGCTGCGAGACCTCTCGGCGCCGGAACAACATGGCGGCGATGATCTCGACTTGACGCCACACGTCCCCGACGTCACGGGCCTCTTCGTCACGCCGCAGGTACCACCCGTGGCCTCGCGCGCGGGTTTCGGTGCCCAAGCCGCCCCCAACTCCGATGCACCGCCCAGCGCAGGCACGCGCATGTTCGTCGACCCGCGGGTGCTGCCGGGCGTTGCCCCCAAGGCCGAGGCGCCCCAGGTGCTCGCAACCGAGCAGAGTTCCGGCCACACCGAGCCGCCGCCGGACACGCGGGCGGACGGCAGCTGGAGCAAACACGACGTGGCGGGAAGCACCGACGATATGGGGGCGAACAGCGCTCCACAGTCCCTGTCCCCCTCGGCGGGATCCGTTCCGCCCCCCACGTCCGTCATGCCCAGCGCGCCCCCACCATCGCGGGACATCGCACGAACCATTCAGGACGGGTCCCTGAAAGACGTCGCAGAGCTGCTTTCGCAAACAGACGACGCCAAGTCCGCATGGCAAAACGACAGCGTCGAGTCGCTGCTGGCCGACGTCGATGCGGGCTTCGGTGCCATTCTCGATGATCGCTTGCGGGCAGACTCGGAGATGCCAAGCCCCGCGTTCGACCTCGGCGAGGCCCGCGCGCTGTTTCTAGAGATGGCCAAATCGCACATGCGGCACGTTCGAGACTTCGTGCTCGACCTGACCGCGGGACCAGCCACCAGCGATTGGGTTGGCTTGTGCATCCCCGCCGCGCGCTCGTTGTGCGCCGGCGCATCGCAATTCGAGCTGCTCGAGCTCGAAAACGCGCTGTCCGATTTCGTCCAGTCGCTCGAGGCCGCCCTGCGCCTCGGGCAACCCACCGTCGACGGTGCGGCCCGCGAAGAGATCCTGGGCACCTACGAGGTGCTGGCGAGAGAAATGCCCGGAGCCTTCACCCTCGAAGGGCGACGCCACGAGCGCGAAGGAATCATCGTCAAGAGCTTGCTCGAACAAGTCGAGGGCGTGCAGAAGGTCCAAGAAGACAAACTTTTTGCTGCGGGGCTCATGGCGCTGGACGTGCTGTCTACGGCCCGTCCCCGCGATGTCGCCGACACCACGGGTCTGCCGTTTGGTCTGGCCACGCGCATCTGCGAGCGGTTCCGGCGCTACCGGGATGAAGTCAGCACCCTCTCGGTGGACGATGCGCGCTCCGAAGAGCTACGGCGCCTCGATGCCGCGACGAAGGAGCTTGCCCGGTACCAAGATGCCTACGAGGCCGCCGCCAGCGCAGGGCAGTCCAAAGGCAAAAAAGAAGCTCGCCGCCAGCGCGAGCTCGCCTGGCTGGACGTAAAAATCATCATGGCGCGGCTGGGTGACATCGACGCGCTGGCCCGGGCCGAGCGCTCGTCGTTCCAGGGTCGCCTGCAGGTTGCACGCGATCTTTTGCAGAGCCGCAGAGAGCTGGGCGGGGCGCGTACGTCAGGCATCGCGCCCAAAGATTGACGACCACAAGAAGGGTGTAGGGCTTTCGGAACATGGGGCTAACGACCAACGACATCATCGACCGCGTGGCCCGGGGCGAACGCCTCGACGGCGAAGTGCTGCAAGGCGTGTCCCTGGCCCGTGCCAACCTCGAGGGCGCGAGTTTTCGGCGCTGCGATCTCGACGGAGCCAACTTCGAAGCGGCCAAGCTCGGGCGCGCCAACATGCACCGTGCCAGCTTGCGCGAAGCGTACTTGGCCGGGGCCGATCTGCGCGAGGCCAACCTGGAGAGCGTCGACCTCGAGGGCGCCAATCTGGAGCACGCCAACCTGATGGGGGCCAACTTGACCCGCGCAAACCTCGAGGGGGCCAAGCTCACCGGAGCCAACATGGCCCGGGCCAGGCTTACGCACGCACAGCTCGACTCGGCCAACCTGGCGGGCGTGGATTTGTCCGGAGCCATCTTGTGCAATGCCGACCTCTCCGACGGCTACCTTGGGGGAGCCAAGCTCATCGCCGCGGATCTGAGCGGCGCAACGCTGCCATCGGCCAACCTCGAAGAAGCCGACCTGACCGACGCCAATCTTTCTGGCGCCGCGCTCACGGAGGTCAACGCCGAGCGCACGCGCTTCTTGTCCGCATCACTGCGCAAGGCAGACCTTCGTGGCGCCAGGCTTGTTTCCGCACAGTTCAACGGGGCCGACCTTCGTGGCGCAAGCCTCTACGGTGCCGACCTGCAGGGCGCAGTTCTGCACGGCGTGCGCGTGGCTGGCGTCGTCCCTTCGGGCAAGCGCGCCACCGGCATCGAGGTCGACTGGGTCGACGATTCCGAGGCCGCCGACGGTACGGGTAGGTTGACCGGTGCCGAGGCCCTCGGGCGCCTGACGACGGGCGCGGCGGTCCCCGTCGCGGCGCCGGCGCCATCGTCGCCCGATACGCGGTACTTTGGGCAAGGCGACGTGCTGCGCAAGGCGCAACTGCACTTTGGCGAAGGAGCCAAAGTCGAAGTCAACAGCCGCTTCGAAGACTGCGACGTCACCTTGGCCGAGGGCACCGAACTCGTGATCGGGCCCCACGGTGTGCTCGAGGGCTGCAAGGTTCGGGGTCCCGGTGGCATTCAGGTGCACGGGGCCGTCTTCGAGAAAGACGCGCCCACGATCGGAGGCGCTCGGCGCCTGTCGGTCAAGCGGGGTGGCATCGTGGTGGGCAGCCTGGTGCACCACCCCGACGGAACGAGCCTGGCCTTCGAGGCGGGCGCAAAACTACGCATGACGCTGCAGAAGGCCGGAGACGCAACATGAGCCAAACAGCAACGCCCAAAGTCACTGTCATCGAGGCCGGCACCGAACTCCGCGGCGGGCTCAAGAGCAAGGTGCCCCTGGTGCTGCGCGGCAGCATCGAAGGTGACGTGGTGGCCACGGAGCTGCGCATCGAGAGCACAGGTTCGCTGCGGGGTAGCCTGCGGTGCACGAGGCTAGAGTCCCATGGCGATCTCGGCGGGGACATTGGCGCGGAGCTCGTGGTCGTCGCGGGCAAGGTGGCCGACGGCACCAAGATTGTCGCGGGTTCCCTCGAGGTGGCCGACGGCCCCTTGTTTGGCAACGCCACCCTGGTGATCGGCGACCCTCCGGCCGGCCGCGCGACGACGACTCGATAGCGCCCCCGCCGTGGCGCGGACTCGCGCCACAAAGCGAAAAGCGCGAGGCCCCGTCACCGGAACCTCGCGCCCATGAGATGCAAGAGACGAAGACTGCCTTACTCGGCGGCCTTGGCCTGCATCTCGCCGACGAACTCGATGAGCGCCATCGGGGCGTTGTCGCCACGACGGGGCCCAAGCTTGATGATGCGCGTGTAGCCGCCCGGACGGGTGGCGAAGCGCTTGGACAGGTCGACCAGGAGCTTCTCGATGAGGTCGACCGTGGTGGACGCGCCACCCTTTTCGGTCTTGGTGCCGAAGCGCGTGAGGTACGCACCGAGCAAGCGCTCGGTGTGCAGGCGGCTGGCCTTCTCCGGGGCGCTCAGCTTGTCTTGGGGCGTGTGGGCCACGGCCCCAAGGCGCTTGGCCTTGGTGATGAGCTTGTCGGCCACCCGGCGAAGCTCTTTGGCCTTCGCGTCGGTGGTCTCGATGCGCTCGTGGAGCACGAGGTTGGCCGCCAGGTTGCGGAACATGGCCTTGCGGGAGCTGCTGTTGCGGTCGAACTTACGACCAGCGTTCTTATGACGCATGACTCTTACCTACTCTTTTCGTGAAATCGCTGAAAGGTTAGTTCTGGGCCTGTTGCGCCTTCCAGCGCTCGAGCATTTGCGGCCAGTTGTCGATCTTCATGCCGAGCGAGAGGCCCATGTTCTGGAGGATCTCTTTGATCTCCTTCAGGCTCTTGCGACCGAAGTTCTTGGTCTTGAGCATGTCTTGCTCGGTGCGCTGCACCAGCTCGCCGATGAGCGTGATGTTGGCGTTCTGCAAGCAGTTGGCCGAACGCACGCTGAGCTCGAGCTCGTCGACGCTGCGGAACAGGTTCTCGTTGAGCGGCTCGTCTTCGCTGGAAGACGTCTGGTAGCTCGTCTCGTCGGTCTCTTCGAAGTTGATGAAGATGGTGAGCTGCTCTTTGAGGATCTTGGCGGCGAAGGCCACGGCGTCTTGCGGCTTGACGCTGCCGTTGGTCCACACCTCGAGGGTGAGCTTGTCGTAGTCGGTGACTTGGCCAACACGGGCGTTCGTGACCGTGTAGTTGACCTTGCGCACCGGCGAGAACAACGCGTCGATGGGGATGGTGCCGATGCTCATGGTCGGCGTCT
Organism: Polyangiaceae bacterium; assembly: GCA_044358965.1. Taxonomy (GTDB): domain Bacteria; phylum Myxococcota_A; class Polyangia; order Polyangiales; family Polyangiaceae; genus SXNL01. The sequence continues at coordinate 5,308 of JBIKNA010000146.1, read as the reverse complement.
TGTTCTTCTCGGCGGGGACGTAGCCGCGACCCACGTTGACCGTCAGGTCCATGGAGAGCGGGCCCTTCTTGTCGAGCGTGGCGACCAGGTGGTCGGGGTTCAGCACCGTGAGGCCGTCGACGGCCTCGATGTCCCGCGCGTACACGGGGCCAGGGCCTTCTTTGTGGATGCGGACGTTGTACGTCTTGGCCGTGGCGGACTTGAGAACGACCTCTTTGAGGTTCAGGATGATGTCCGTGACGTCTTCGACGACGTCGGACACCGTGGTGAACTCGTGCAGCGCGCCCTCGGCGCGAATGGCGGTGACCGCCGCGCCCTGGAGCGAGGAGAGAAGAACGCGACGCAGCGAGTTGCCGAGCGTGATGCCGTAGCCGCGCTCGAGGGGCTCGCAGGTGAAGCGGCCGTAGAAGTCCGTGAGGCTCTCGGCGTCGACCTGGATGCCACGGGGACGGATCAAATCGCGCCAGTTACGGGTGACGATGTTGCTCATGCTGGTCCTTTTCGTTCTCTCGCTCGAAGGTTTCGGCCGAAACATCTGCCAAGGCGAGGAACCCGCTCCTCGTTCTTGAACCGTGTTTGCCGGGGGCCTTTGCAGCCTCGAACGAGGGCTACGCGGCCAAATTCCCCCGTTTGAAAGGGGGGCGCTGCTTCTACCGCACAGGCTGCCAAAATCAAGCCTTTGGGGGCCTTGATGGGCCCCAAAGCCCCCGAAATTGCCCCCGGAGGCCCCGATCCCGGCGCTTTCGGGCCCGGAAGCTGGGTCATGCCCAACGGTGCACTCCGCGCCGAGGATGGCGTAGAGGCCAGCGTCGAACTCGGCTCGGCCACCAAGTCACAGACGCTTCTCTTGCAAGGCTTCACGTTTTCCGTGCCTTCCAACGCGACGGTCCAAGGCATCGAAGTGGGGGTCCTTCGGCGGACGGGCAAGCCGTCGGTCGGTGACGAGAGCGTTCAGTTGCTACGCAACGGCGTGCCCATGCCCTCGAAGAAGTCCAAGGGCAGCTGGAGCCTCGACTCAGAGCTCGTTGTCTACGGAGGACAAGGCGAGCTTTGGGGCGGCGTGGTGGCGGCGAGCGAGCTCGACGTGCTTTCCGTGGGCCTTCAGGTCACATCCACGAACCCGTTGGGCAACCCGTCGGCACTTGTCGATGGTGTCACGCTCCGCGTCTACTTCTGCACGCCCTGATGGCGCCGCCCGCAGCGGGACTGGGCAGGCACCAGGCAAGCGTTGGCGCCGCACGGCAGCCTCCGCAACCGTCCGCAGCTTTAGGAAAACGAGGGCATGGGGACGGCGAGAACCAGCGGCGTCAATCGGACTTGACGTTTCCTCGGTTCCACGGCGCCCGCGTTGCCGTGTCCGCCCCCTGCGCGAGCGCGTTGCCCGAACACATCGACTCCACGGCGTTTTCATGTGCCGGAGAGCTCCGCGCCCCCCAGCATCGAAACAGCAGTACGCGATCATTTCGGCGGCACACGAAACCTGGTCGACCGAGTTTCGCTCCGCGCATGTGGCCCACCTGTTGCTCCATGTAGGTGCATGAACACCTCCTCCAGGCTCCGCTCCGCTCTCTTCGCTCTCACCGTCACCATCGCGTTCGCCGCAACGGGCTGCGCCACCGAGACCGCCGACGAAGGCGACGGCGATGAGCCCATCGGCTCCGTATCCGACGCGCTCACGGGCACGTGCAACCTTCCTCGATCGACGATCCTTGCCTCGGCGTCGGCGGACCGCCGCAACGCCATCGAGCGCGGCTTCAAGTGGTTCGACAAGAACGTCTCGTACAGTCAGTCCCGGTACTACGAGGGCTACCGCACGGACTGCTCCGGGTTCATCTCCATGTGCTGGCAACTGGGCACGTCGTACACCACGGCCAACTTCATCAACGATGGCCCCACTTGGGACAAGCTCTCGTCGTACGACAGCCTAAAGCCCGGCGACGCTCTGGTGCGTCGTAGCAACGGCGCCGGACACATCGTCCTTTTCCTTGGGTGGAATCCCGGGGGTCAGTCGGCGTGTGTGCTCGAGCAGGCCAGCACCGCTGCGGACATGGAGTTCGGATCGCGATCACGCTCGTCACTCTTGGGCTCCGGATACCGCCCCATCCGCGCGTCTCGATTCTAGGGGGCAACATCGAGTCGGGGTACCCGCGCACGGCCAAGGGTGCGGGTGCCCCACCATCGAAAAGTCGCGCCGCCCAAGGCTCGACGAACTCGGCAAGCAGCGCTCGCTCAGGGGTCCACATCGCCGGGTGCCCGGCGGAGCCGTTGCAAAATCGTGTGAAAAGCCTGCCGAGAGATGCCGGCGTCCTCGGCGGCGCGTGCCACGACTCCTTCGGCGCCGTCGAGAATGCGCGGGATGTAGAACTCGTCGAAGCGGTCGCAGACCGTTTTTTTGCCCTCGTGGTAGGACAAGCGCAACAGAGCGTCATCCAGCGAAACCTCGCGCCTTGGGGCGTTCCCCGGCAAAGCCTCGTCGACCCCAAGCGCGGCAACCCGCTCCATCACATTGCGCAGCTCGCGCACGTTGCCCGGCCACGGGTGCCCCACCAGAAGCCGCTCGAGGTCCCGCGGTATCGCCGCGGCGGGATCCCCTGTGATCGTGCGCAGCATGCGTGTGGCGATCAGCAAGATGTCTTCCGGTCGTTCGCGCAAAGGTGGGACCGCAACACGGACGACGCCAAGGCGAAAGAACAGATCGCTGCGAAACTCTCCCAGGCGCACTCCCTCGGAAAGCGATCGGTTGGTCGCCGCCAGCACCCGAACGTCGAAGGACCTTGTGCCCTCGCTCCCCACGGGCTGAACCTCGCGCCGCTCGAGCGCACGCAAGAGCTTGGGCTGCAGCTCCAGCGGAAGCTCGCCCACTTCGTCCAGAAAGACGGTACCTCCGTGCGCCGTCTCGAAGGCACCGATGCGATCGCGCGTCGCGCCAGTAAATGCGCCGCGCACGTGCCCAAAGAGTTCGCTCTCGATGAGCTGCGGAGCGATGGCGCCGCAGTCGAGCACGACAAACGGCCCCGCCGCACGACGGGACTTTGCGTGCACTGCGCGCGCGAGCACGTCCTTGCCAACACCGCTCTCCCCCTCGAAGAGAATGGTGAGGTCCGTGTCCGCAGCTCGTTCGAGGGTAGAGAACACGTGCCGCATGGCGGGCGATTCGCCGATGGCCTCGCCGAAGTCGCTCCGGTCGCTGATGGGCAGCGCCCGCGGTTCGCCGCTGAGTTCGATGCGAAGTGTCGTGTTCCCGAGCGTCAGATCTCCGGGCCGCTTGAGGGTGACGGAGTGCACCTGCGAAGCCCCGACGAACGTGCCGTTCTTGCTGCCCTCGTCGACGCAGCGCACGCCCAGCGCCGTGGGGTAGAGGCGCAGGTGTTCCCGCGACACGGCCGCATCGCGAAGCCGAAGATGCGCCGATGAGCCCGTGCCGATCACGAACACAGGATCACTTGTCTCCACGCTGAGGCCAGCATCGGGCCCCCGAACCACCGACACCCGTACGCTCTGAACGTAGAGATGACTTCGCGTATCCAGCAGGCTCTCGGTCTGGCTCATTGCTCGCCCGAAGAGCGTAGCAGCCGCGCCAGGGGACCAACCAGGAGCGTCTTGCCGGGCCGCCAGCGATCCTAGGGCTGCGCGCAGATATGGCCCCAATTGCGCCTTTCCACCCCACGCTTGCTACGCTGCGGCCATGCGCGACGAGTCTTCGGCGACAGCCTCGCTGGGTCTACGGACCGAAGTGTACGAGCACGAGGGTAGCGAGGGAGCCACACTCCGCTACGAGCCCGTCGAGACCCTTGGCGCCGGTGGCATGGGCGAGGTGCAGCTCGTCCGTGATTTGCGCGCCGGTCGAGAGGTCGCACTAAAGGTGGTCAAGGGAGATGTGGCAGCGGACCCGCATCATCGCGGGCGCTTCTGGCGCGAGGCGCGGCTTCACGCGCGGCTCGAACATCCCAACATCGTGCCCGTGTACGACACCGGCACGGACGCCAACGGCGCGCCATTTTTCACCATGCGGCGCGTGCGCGGGCAGACCTTGGCCGAGGTTCTCGACGCTGCACGACGTGGCGAGGCTCAGATCTCTCAGCGCAGGCTCCTGACGGCGCTACGGCAGGTGGCCCTGGCCCTGCACTATGCACACGAGCAAGGCATCGTGCACCGCGACGTCAAGCCATCGAACATCATGTTCGGTGCCTATGGCGAGGTGTACTTGCTCGATTGGGGCGTGGCCCTCGAGGTCGCCAGCGCCTCGGACAATGCGCACGGCCTTGTTGGCTCCCTTGTCACCATGTCGCCGGAGCAGGCACGCGGCGACGCTGTCGACGCCAGGACCGATGTCTATGCTCTTGGGGCGGTGCTCTTCGAGATGCTGACGCTGGAGCCGCTGCACCCCCGCGGCGACCGCGAGGCCATCTTGACGGCCATTGAAAAGGGCGTCGACGCGCGCCCCAGCGTGCGCTGCCCTGAGGTCGACGTGCCACCCGAGCTCGAGGCCATTTGCGTCGAAGCCACAGCGCCAATGCCACATCGCACGCCATCTGCCCTAGCACTCAGCCGCGCCATCGACGCTTACCTCGATGGCGATCGCGACCAAGAGGCCCGCAGCCGGGTGGCACAGCGGCACGCCCAAAACGCGCAAAACGCCGCCCAAGATGCCCTGTCCGGGGCTCGCCCCGAAGCGCGCGAAGCCGCGCTACGGGAACTGGGAAAGGTGCTCGCCCTGCGCCCCGACGACCGCGAGGCCTTGACCCTGCTCGCCCGCTTGCTCACCTCGCCCCCTGCCCAGGTGCCTCCCGCCGTGCTTCGCGCATCCACCGCGGTCCGTAACGTCGCATTGCGAAACGCAGGCCTCGTCGCCGGGGCGCTATATCTCGTGGCCGCGACGTTCGCCATCGTCGGACGCAGCTCCGGCGCGCCCGGCGCGCGCAGTGCCGTGCAAGGCCTCTTCGTGCTCGCCGCCCTGGCCGCCGGGGCCCTGGTATTGCGGCCGTCATACGCAACGCTCTTCGCTTGCTACCTGACCGGCCTCGTCGCCTCGTGTTCGCTCACGCTGCTCCTTGGGCCATTTGTGGTCTTCGTCCCCATGCTCCTGGTGCTCCACGCCGCCCTCTACTCGTTCGCGGATTCGCGCCCCCTAAGGCGCGGCATACTCGTCACGAGCATCCTCGGATGGACCCTATGTGCCTTCGGACACCACCTAGGCCTCCTGCCCCAAACCGTCTTCTACGAAGCCGGGCAACTCATCGTCCGCACCCCCGCCGTAGCCTTTTCGGCAACGGTCTCCCCCCTCTACTTCTACCTCGGCATCACCGCC
>JBIKNA010000145.1:0-15612 GCA_044358965.1 Polyangiaceae bacterium | reverse complement strand
TGGGCTTGGGACCCAACTGCAGGAGGTGGGGCCCCAGCGGCTTTGCCTCTGGGGCGGAGGACAGCGTCCTCCGATAACAAAGGAAGCTAAATCGCTGAGCTTGATCGAAGATCATGCTCGGTGATTTGGGTCCGCAGGTACTGCGACGCGCGTGCCTGCCGTGCTAGGCACCGGGGCATGCGCAACGTTCGCCCCGTGCTCCCCCTTGGCTACCTGTCTCTGTGCGCGGCAGTCTCCTGCAGTCCGGCCCCCGAGCCCGCACACGGCCCGACGCAACCCACGGCGCCTTCGGCCATGCCGAGCGCTGCGCCCACGGCAAGCCAACGTGTGGCTACCCCAGCGCCGCGACGCCCGCTCCCCGCGTTTCAGAACCCCGGCGGCATGTGGATGCCGGCGCAGATGCGGGCGCACGAGGCCCAGCTTCGCGCGCTGGGGCTCGGCCTGAACCCCGAAGACCTATCGAACGAACGGTCTCCGGTGCTTGGCGCCATCGTGTCGCTGGGCGGATGCTCGGCTTCCTTCGTGTCACCCGACGGGCTCGTCATCACCAACCATCACTGCGCCGTGGGCGCGCTGCAGTACAACTCGACGCCGGCGGACAACATTCTCGAGAAGGGCTTCGTGGCCAAGACCCGGGACGCGGAGCGGAGCGCAGGTCCCACGGCGCGGGTCTATGTCACGCAATCCATCACCGATGTGACGGACAAGGTCCGCGACAAGATCACGGCGATCAAAGACGACGCCGCCCGATACCGCGCCATCGAGACCCGGAGCAAAGAGCTCATCGCGCAATGCGAGAAGGATCGGCCGGGTCTGCGCTGCAGCGTGCCCAGCTACTACGAGGGCAAGAAATTCTTCCTGATCGAGCAGCTCGAGATCCGTGACGTGCGCGTGGTGTACGCGCCGGCAGAGGGCGTCGGCAACTACGGCGGCGAGATCGACAACTGGCGCTGGCCGCGACACTCCGGCGACGTGGCAATGTATCGCGCCTATGTGGGGCCAAACGGCACCCCCCAAGACTTCTCCAAAGACAACGTGCCCTACAAGCCGCCGCATCACCTGAAGCTGGCCTCGAGCCCGCTGCAAGAGGGCGACCTGGTGTTCGTCGCGGGGTACCCCGGTCGCACCTCGCAGCTCAAGAGCGCCAAAGAGGTCGAAGAGGCGCTCAAGGTTTGGTACCCGCGACGCCAAGACCTTTACGAGAACTACCTTGCGCTGCTCGACAAGCTCGGCAAGGCCGACAAAGAAGTTCAGATCAAGGCCGTGCCCCTGGTGCGCGGCTTTGGCAACGCACTCACCAACGTGCGAGGCCAACAAGAAGGTCTGGCCGGGGGCCTGGCCCAAGAAAAGCGCGCCCGCGAGGCAGACCTCGCAACGTTCATCGACGCCGACAAAGAGCGCAAGGCTCGCTTTGGCTCGACACTGCAAGACCTGACAAGCGCGCTCACGTCGACCGAAGCCGCGCGCAAGGCCGACTTCGATCTTCGCATGGAACTTTTGCTGCCCCGGCTGTTGAGCGCCAGCACCATGATCGCCAAGATGGCCGAAGAGCGGGGCAAGCCCGACGCTGCGCGGGAGCCAGACTACCAGGCGCGCAACTGGGCCCGACGCGAGCAAGAGCTCGTTGCCATGGACAAGCGCTACCACCCTACCCTCGATCGCGAGCTGCTCACGCTGGCGCTGACCCGGGCGCTCGGGCGCAAGGCCGAGGAACGCGGTGCGGCCTTCAACATCATTGCCGCCGGCGCCAAAGACGAGGCGCAGATTCGCGCGCGGGTGGCTGCGCTCTACGACACGACCACCCTCGGCGCCGCCGACGTCCGGACGGCGCTCTTCAAGAACGCGTCGCTCAAAGATCTGCAAGCCCACAAGGACCCGCTGGTCCGGCTGGGCGCGGCGCTGTTGCCTGCAATCAACGCGGCCACGCGGCGTGACGAGGCGCTGTCCGGGCGTCTCGTGTTGCTGAAGGCTGCCTACGTCGAGGCCCTGGAGCAGATGACCCAACGCCCCATTGCGCCAGACGCCAACGGTACGTTGCGCCTGACCTATGGCACCGTGCGCGGGTACCGCCCCAAGGTGGACGCTCCGGCGCACCCGGCGTTTACGCTGTTGCCCGAGGTCGCCAAAAAGCACACGGGGACACCGCCGTTCGTGGCCCCGGAACGCCTTCTCGGAGCCATCGCGGCGGGCCGCCGAGGCCCCTACGTCGACGCTTCGCTGGGCGAGGTCCCCGTGAACTTCGTTGCGGACCTGCACATCACCGGAGGCAACTCGGGCTCGCCCACGCTCAACGCCAAAGGGGAGCTCTGCGGTCTCGTTTTCGACGGAAACTACGAAGCCATCGCCTCGGACTGGCGCTTCGTCCCCGAGGTGACCCGCAGCATCCACGTGGACCTGCGCTACGTGCTCTACCTGCTGGACGCCGTGGACGGAGGCGGGCACTTGCTGCGAGAAATGGGCATGACCCCGGTGTTCGACGGTGTCTCGGCGCCACGCTGATTTCGGCTGTAGACAAGCCCAAACAGTTTGGCTAGAAGCGGGCCTTCCCAAGGGGTCGTAGCTCAGCTGGGAGAGCGCATCCATGGCATGGATGAGGTCAGGGGTTCGATCCCCCTCGACTCCACAAAGAACCAAGGCGAAAAAAGTGCCCCCTCGGGCCCGCCAGCAGATTGCGCAGGGTTGGTACGGTCCCTTGTGAGGGTTCCTGCACAACCCGCGCGCGCGCCTGCGCAAGCCAGCGCCGGCTCAGCTCGAAAAGCGAATAAATCTCGTAGGTCCGAGGCCCGCGGCCCCGTGGCATCGCCCGTGCTTTAGCTCCTGGCACAAGGGGGGACGGCGGGCCGGGATTTGAGCGCCCTCGGTTCGCCGTCCCCTCTGCAATTGCCGCAAGGCAGTCGCGCAAGACAGCGTCACATTGTCGGCCCAACTCTTGGGCCCGGGGGGCGCGCGCCACAACGGGCGTTTCGCACCGGCAGATAATGCAGCGGGGGCGGCGTGGGCGTGGCGCTCAAATCACGCGTCACGCCGCCCCGACTGCGGCTCCATGCGAGAGTTCGTCTAGTGCAGCGCCCGTGCCGTCGCAACCCACTTCGTTACCCAGATACCCACACAACGCCAACCAGGGCAGACAAATTGATGTAATTGCGAATATTTAACAAACTCATTGGCGACTGGGTTCCCTTGTAAATTTATGCTGTGGGTAACGCTCAGTCTGCGGTCTGCGGGCCGCGGATGCTGAGACGCTGCATCATCTTTTGGAGCCCGAAGCGGGAGAGTCCCAGTAGCTCCGCGGCCTTGGTCTGGTTGCCGCGGGTTTGCTCGAGGGCCTGGCGCACCAGCTTGGTCTCTAGGGCATCGACCTTGGGCCGAAGACTGAGACCAGCATCCGCGCTCGCCTGGCTTGCTTCGCCACGCAGCTCTGGAGACAGCTCAGCCACGTCGATGCGTCCGTCGGCCAGCACAAGGGCCCTGCGGATTTCGTTCTCGAGCTGCCGGACGTTGCCGGGCCATTCGTAGGCCACAAGCCGCGCCATGGCCCGTGGGGCCACCGTCACGCTGCGGCCTTGCGCGTACTTTGCGACGAAGTGCTGCACGAGTTCTGGCAAGTCAGCGCTCCGAGCCCGCAAGGGGGGCACTGCCACAGTGACGACGTGCAGGCGGTAGAACAAGTCCTCGCGGAAGGTGCCCTCGGCCACCATGCGCGCGAGATCTCGATGGGTGGCGGCAATGATGCGGGCGTCGGTCTTGCGGCTGCGCTCGCCGCCAATGGGGCGAACCTCCCCATCCTGCAGCACTCGCAGCAACTTGGCCTGCATGCTGAGGGGCATCTCGCCCACTTCATCGAGGAAAAGTGTTCCGCCCGCGGCGATCTCGAACAAGCCCACGCGCGCCTTGTGGGCGCCGGTGAACGCGCCCTTCACGTGCCCAAACAGCGTGGACTCGAGCAAGGGCTCGGGCACGCTCGCGCAGTTTTCGCTGACGAAAGGGCGCGTCGCGCGACTGCCGTTGTGGTGAATCGCACGGGCCACGAGCTCTTTGCCCGTGCCGGACTCGCCGCTGATGAGCACGGGAATATCGCTTTGCGTGACGCGGTCTACGACCCGGAGCATCTTCACCATGGGCTCGCTGCGCCCACGAAGCTCGCTGTAATCGAACTTGATGGCGGCACCTTGCTCGCGAAAGTGCAGCGCACCGCGGGTTTCTTCGAGCTGTCGCTCGGTGGTTTGCAGCGCACGCTCGAGACGCTTGTTGGCCCGTTCGGTGCGCCGGGCCGCAAGACGAAGACGCAGGTGATCTTTGGCGTCGGCGATGGCCATGGCGGCCTGCGCGGCCACGAGCTCCACCCACTGCAATTGCGCTGGCGACAGCGACAAGCGCCGCGCCCGGTCGTCCAGGTACACAACCCCGTGGGTCTCTCCGCGCGACATGAGCGGCACCGCGAGCACGCTTCGAAGCTTGAGCAGGTGCACAGACGCATGCAGATCACCGAAGGTCTCCCGGGCGTCGGTGGCCACCAAGGGCCGGCCGATGGCCAAAGCTCGCCGCGCAAGCCCTTGCGACAGTTCGAGCTGCGTACCACTCAACGCTTGCCCTTCGAGGTTTCGCGCCGCGCGCACCCGGAACGCTCCTTCGTCTTGGGGGACCAAAAACAGTCCGCGCTCGGCGCCGGTCCAGAACAAGAGCGCCCCGAGCACCTGGTCGAGCAACGGCCGCAAGCGCTCGCGAGTCCCCAGACTTCGCACCAAGGTCATGAGCTGGTCGAGCTGCGCCGGCGCCACGCCAGCATGTTCCGTGGGCGCGGCGACCCAAGGCAGCGATTGTGCGCTTGGCACGAGGGCCGGAGGCAACGAACGCAAGAAGGCATCGATGCACAACGCACGTTCGGTCTCGAGGCCAAGGGCCAGGTCGGCGTCGCCCATGGCGCGGGCCAGTTTGGCCAGAGGCAAGAGCGCCGGGCCCTTGGGTATCGGGGGGGCGGGCACACGCAGCTGCGCACGGGCCTGCGTGAGCCCATGGCGCGCCCCGGGACCAAGCTCGGCTTCCGCAAGCCAACGCTCAGCGCGAACGCCCAAGAGCTCCCACACAAGAGGGGTCGGAAACAGCGCAAGGTCGTCCACGGCGGGCTCGAAGTCGGACGCGCGCGCGTGCGATGCACGAAGCAGCCCAACGTACACCCGGGCGCGGTCGACCAAGGACAACGGCGTCGCGGCTTGAGCCGACTGCACCACGGCCTCGGCGTACGCATCGAGGCGCCCGGGGTCGACGTTCACCTCCAAAAGACAGAGTTCGGCGTAAAGGGCGCAGAGGCTGTCGCCGCACCGACGCGCTTGCTCGCGGGCGTCGCGCGCGGCCTCGTGGGAATCGGCCAGCTGGCCCAAGGACGCGAGCGCTGCGGCGCGCGCCAACATGGCGCGGCTGCCACGCCACGGATCGCCGAGACGCGCAAAGAGCATCGAGGCACGCGTGGCGGACGACAGGGCAGCCGCCGCAAGCCCCGCGTCGCTTGCCGCCGCGGCCTCTCCGGTTCGGTAGTTTGCCTCGTCCGGCAAGGCCCCACATCGCAGCGCCGTGTTCGCGGCGCGATGGAAGGCATCGTGCGCCGCGGCCGCATGGCCTCGCTGGTGCTCGAGCATGCCGAGCACGCCGCAGAGCCGCGCCTCGACACCACGCTCATGGGCCTGCGGCACGGCGGAGCGGAGCGCATCGATGGCGCGCTCGACGGATGCTGGTCCGATTTGCGCAAACGAACGATAAGCAACAAGACCTTGGGCTTCGGCCCGGGCAGCGGGCAGAGCGCGCTCGACCGCCGCAAGCGCTGCGGAGTCATCCCCCGCATCCCATGCGAGCCGCGAGAGCACGGACGCAGCCCGAGATGAAACCACGGGGTCTGGGTGACCGTGGACCGCGAGGGCCAGGCGCCGCGCGTCTTCGATGCGCCCCTGTCGGCGATACACCTCTGCGCGCAACGCGTCGGCGTCCGCGACATCGATGCCCGCAAGCGCCCCCAAGGCCCGCAATAAGTCCCCCCGGAGCAACGCCGCTTCGGCCATGCCAAGGGCCAGGGGCGCACGCGCTGCGGGATGGCATGAGGACAGCGCGATCTCGGCCTGCTGCAACAACGGCTCGCTGGCCGGGGCGGTGGCGAGCGCGCGAACCATCCGGTGTGGTGGGACGATGTCGCGGGCGGCTGTGCCCTGGAGCATCGATGCCAAGTCCCCATGCGACGCCGAAGGGTCATTGGCCAGAGACGACAGCGTTTCGGCCAGTTGCGCCTCGTCGGGCAGCGCCGCCGGCAGATCCAAGACACTGGGCCCCATCAACCGCGACAGCCACCGTTGCGTGCGGAAGGCCGAAAGCAGCGCGAGAGGCCTCCGGGGCGCGGAATCGGAGTGGAGCGGGCGAAGCAAACGCTCGGCGTCGAGCATCCACTGTCGCGGCAGCCCGCTCAGCGCTGAGGCATCGAAGGGCCCCACAAGATCGTCCTCGCGCTCGCGCAAGTAGGTGCGCTGCACGCGGGCCCGAAACCGGAGCGCATCGAGCCCCGATCGGTCGGATACTGGCAAGTGGCGCAAACACGTGGCCGCGACGGACGCTGCGCTCGGTCGGGCGCCGGCCGTTGGCGCACACATGGCGTCGATCAGTGTGTGGAGCCACGGGCTCGGCGTAACTTGCGCGGCGCCAAGCAGCTCCGCCAATGCGCGCCCCAGCGCAAACACATCGGCCTGCGGTGTGACCACCAGACGCTCGAGGAGTTCTGGCGCCGCAGCCGCCGGCGTGAACCCAACGGCGGGCGCACCGATGTCTGCCGCGAAGCCAAAATCGAGGAGGCTGCCAAACAGCCCATCATCGGGGTTCTCGTGCACCAAGAGATTGTCGAGCTTGATGTCCCCATGGCAGATGCCGGCCTCATGAAGCTCGTCGAGTGCACATGCAGCTGCGTGCGCCAGTGCCAAGACCTGCGCTTCGTCGAGTCCCGCCGCAAAGCCTTTGGCACTGGCCGTGACCCCCGGACGATGCGCGAACGCGAGGTAGAGTTGACCTTCGACGGTCTGTCCGCTCGAGACGAGCTGGGGGCCAAACGCCGGACGCGCGCGGACGAGGGCGCGCAGCTCGGCGGCCACACTCTCGTTGGCACCGGACTTGGCGACCTTGACGACGTGCCGTGCGCCCGCGCCCACCGCACGACACAAGAACACGCGCGACGATGCCCCCTCGCCCAGTGCTTCGGTGGGCACGAACTCGGGCGCGATCGCAGGCCATGACTCCGGCATGTCGACAAGACAATCGCCGAAGGGAACGCCTGTCAACGAAGTTGGCTAATTTTACTCAAGCACATGTATCTATTACGCATAACCACCAAAAATAGCGTCCACTAAGTTGGCTTCCCGTGTTTCGGGACCATCTTGCCCGGGTCAGGGCCACGCCCCGCACTGCCCCACGCGGCGCCGTTACCGTTTGCGCAAACCCAAACCACAGAGCACCAGGCCCAGAATGCCGAAGAGGCCCGCAACAGGACCGAACACCTGCATGCGCTTGATCGCTGCAGCCTGCACAAGTCGAATGGCAAAGCCCTGGCTGTAGCGCGGCAAGCTGGTGAACCGCTCTGCAACCGTGGAGTACTGATAGAAGTTGTAGAGGAACAGCGCGAAGGCGCCCATGCCAACGAGCAGCATGGGCCCGCGCCGCAAGCCACAGGAGGAACGCTACTCGGGCTTGCCGGTGCTGCGGTTGACGCGGACCGCGCCGCTGTAGCACTGGGCGTTGTCGCAATAATCGAGACGCCCACCGAACATGATGGACGGTCCGTAGGGCACGGCAGAGTAAAGATAGACCCCTGCAAGCGTGGCACCAGTCGGCGTAAACACGGTGTCGAGCGCGCCGTTGCCGGGATCGAGCTTGGCGAAGAAGCTCGAGGATGCCGGCACGCCACGGTAGTCCGTGAACGCCCCAGCAGCGAACAGTGCGCCGTCGCGGATGGCCAGAGCGTAGACCGCGCCGTTGAAGCCAGAGTTGGGGCCGGCGCCTACGAACGAGGTCTCCGGAGCGCCAGTCTTGGCGTTCACCTTGACGATGTGCTGGTACTCGGCGCCGCGATAGCTCGAGAACTCGCCGCCAACGAAGAGCGAATCGCCCACCAGCGCCAGGGCCCGCACTTCGTTGTCGGTGCCGTTGGCGGTCTCGCCAAACGGACTAAACGTCGTGTCGAGCTGGCCGTTCACGAGGTCGAGCTTGGCCAGGTTGTTCACGGAATACCGCCCCAGGTCTCGGAACTGGTGCAGCTGTCCGCCGACGTACAAGGCCGTGGAGCTGGCGACAATCGCGCGCACGCCGCCATCCTCGAAGCCATTGGCTTTGAGTCCCGGCGGGCTGAACGTGGTGTCGATGGCCCCGGACACGGCGTCGAGCTTGGCCAACGCGAACGCCGCATAGGGGACATTGCGGTACGCGTTGAACTCGCCGCCCACGTAGAGCGAGGAGCCAACCAACGAGAGCGCCATGACGTCTGCATTGAATCCGTTGGCGTTGACTCCCGGCGGACTGAAGCTCGTGTCGAGCTTGCCGCTCAGCAGGTCGAGCTTGGCGATGTGTCTCGCGGAACCAGCCACGCCCCGGTAGGCCTCGAAGGCGCCGCCGACGAACAGCGACGAACCATCTGCGGCGAGCGCTTCCACACGATCATCGAAGCCGCTGGCACCGACAGGGCCAAAGGTCCGATCGATTTTGCCCGTCGCGTCGGGGATGCGCACGAGATGGTTGACGACGTTGCCGCCGTAGGTGCCAAACTCCCCGCCGACCCAAAGTGTGGAGCCTGCAAGGTGCAACGCCAAGGCGCCGTTGCGAAAGCCACCGTATTCGTCGAAGCCCTGACCATCTTGTCCGGTGGCCCGAAACGACGCATCGAGCGCTCCGGTCGCGGCATCGAGCTTGGCGATGGCGTTTGCCCCGGCGGCGCCGCGGTATTCGCTAAAGTTGCCAACGGCGTAGACGGCACTGCCCGTTGCGACCAGGGCGCTGACCGACCCGTTGAACCCGTTGGCCGTGGCGCCCGCAGGAGTGAAACTGGTGTCCAGCGCTCCGGAGGTCATATCCAACTTGGCAATGCGGCGCGCCGAGTCTTGCACGCCCTTGTAGCCCCCGAAGTCTCCGCCCACGTACAGGGCATTCCCCAGCGCAGCGAGCGCAAGCACCGGCGCCGTAAAGCCGTTCGCCGTTGCTCCCGGCGGACTGAAGGTGGTGTCGATGGCTCCGGTGGTCTTGTTGAGCTTCGCGATGTTGTTCGCTGCGTTGTTCACGCCGCGATACGTGTTGAACGCACCGCCCACGAACAGCGACGACCCCGACACGAGCAGCGCCCGCACGTCTCCGCCAGCAAAGCCATTGGCGTTCTGACCGGTAGGCCCAAAGGTCGTATCGAGCGCTCCGGTGGTGGCGTTGACTTTGGCCAAGTTGATCGCGCTGTTGTTGACGCCCGCCCAACGCGTGAATGAACCACCGATGTAGAGGGTGTTGCCGTCCACGGCGAAGGCCCCCACCGGGTTGTCGACGGCGTTGCCCTGGGATGTGACGAACGTTGCGTCTTGCGCGCCGGTCGTCGCGTTCAGCTTGGCGAGATACCACGCGGACCCTTGAACCCCGCGATAGGCGCGAAAGTTTCCGCCGACGAACACCGAGGCTCCGTCTGCAGAGACGGCCAGCGCGCGCACGATGTCGTCGAACCCGTTGGAGACCGGGGGGCTGAAACTTGTATCGAGGGCGCACGTCGCCGCGTTGACCTTGGCAATGAACTTGGCGGATTGACCCCGGTACTTTTGGAACTCGCCACCGAAGAACACGCTAGAGCCCTGCTGCACCACAGCGTTCACGGTCCCATCGAAGCCCGCGCCCAGGTTGCACGTGCCCGCGGGCGTGGGGTTGCCGGCAAGGTCGAGCGCGATGGCCCGACGCGCCCGGAAGGTATCCGCACGCGAGAACTCGCCTCCCAGGTACCAAGCGTCCTTGGCATGCACCGCGGCCAATACATCGCCGTTGAACGCAAACGAAATGGCCGAGCCCAATAGCTCTGGGGGCAACCCGCCATCGGGCGCGGCACCGTCGATGCGGGCATCTGCCCCGGCATCGGTCCCCGTCGCGGCGTCGCCAGGCGGGAGGGTGGCCCCATCGGGCAGGGTCTGCGTGCCGCCATCGGCACCGGCCCCACCCCCACCCCCGCCGTCGTCGGAACACGCGAGAAGCACGCCCCCAAACAGGCTCCCCACCGCCGTCAGCGCAATAAACCCTCGTTTTCGCAGCATTTTCAAAAGCACCTCCAAATGAATTAGATTCACTGAATGATATACACCTAAAGGCGCAAGCTGCCTGCCGCCCGTTTGGGTGACAGGCCTAGGGCCACGTCGCAGGACCGCTGCGTGGCGCCTCGAGTGCGGGGCTCAGCCCCGTGCGGGGGCATTGGGCTCGCCATGACCGACGAACGCGCCGTTGACGCGGCGCCCTCGGGGCCGCAAGCTAAAGGGCATGAGCAAGGGGCGTTCGGAAGTGCTGCAAGAGTCGCAAAAGAAGGGCATCGTCGCCGGAGCTGCCACGGCGGGCGCCGTGGCCATCGGCGTCATGATCGGCCCCGTGACCGCTGCCATCGCTGCCGTCCCTGCCGCGTACCTCGGCTACAAGTGGTGGAAGCACCGCAGCGAGAACGGCATCCGGTTCTAGCTCTTCTATCGACAACACCCGGTCCCCAGGGGCGTGCGAGGCTTCATGGCCCGCGCAGCGGCGCGCCATGCCTGTGGCCGGTCTACTTGTACAGTTCCAAAAACGACAGGAGCGCGCCCAGATCGGCGTCGCTCAGCACCTCGGTCGTATAGAGCGGCATGGTGCCCGAGTACCCCAAGAACACGCCGTGACGCACCTTCTCGACGAACACCAGGCGCTGCTCCGTGGGCCCAAGGTAGTCGTGCTCTTTGATCGTCTGCGCGGGTAGAAGCGGCGCTCGCTCGGTGAGCCTTCGGGCCGCGGTGCCCTTGTCGCCGTGGCAGCCCCGGCAGGCCTGCTCGTAGACGATGGCGCCGCGCGCCGGATCACCAGGCGGCACGTCGATGATCTTGCGAACCACGGTGCCCACGACGGGCGCCTTCTGCTCGGCCGGCAACTGCGCAAGGTACGCGTAGAGCACCTTGGCCTCTTCGTCGTTTCGGGTCCACGGGTCTGGCGCCCCCATGAACGAGGCTCGGCAATGGTTCACCGAGCGAAGAAGGTCGTCTTCTTGGCCGAACCAGTAAGTCTTTCGCTCCGTCGCGCCGCCCAGCACTGCGCCAGGCAGGATGCGCGCGCCAACGTCTTGGGCCCTGGGTGCATGACAGGTGCTGCACGCAAAGCGGTTCGACCGCGAGGGTGACGCCGCAGGGTCGTTGAAGACCGCCTCGCCGTGGGCCACCGCGGACGCGGGCACGGTCACCTCTTCGGTGCCGCGGGAGCAGCCGAGCGCGCCACCGAACACCAAGGCTACGAGCACGCGCCTCATGGTGCCCCCCCAATGACCATGCGATCGGGGTATACGCCGACGGGGAGCGAGAGTTTGGTGGCGAGCGTGTCGGCATCGAGCGAGAGCACGACACTTGGGGAAACCTGATCACCCTCGCAGACCAGGTACACCACACTCTTGTCCGCACCTCGGACGATCTCGTGCGGGCGACGGCACTCGCCCTCGGAAAACCGACGCTGGCGCAGGGTGGTCCCCGTCTTTGGGTCCACCACCAACACACCGTCCGGAAGTTGCGTAGGGATGTACAGCTTGGACTCGTCAGCGCTGAAAATCGGGAAAAACGGCGCACCTTCGGTGCTGATGGCCATGCCCGTCATGGTCTGCGCGCGCGGGTCGAAGAAGCGAACGTCTTTGGACTCGGTGTTGGCAACGGCGATGCTGCCAAAGCTTGGTGATGCCCCCAGCGCATACGGGCCAAAGGCCGGCGGCGTGGGTGCGCTCCGCCCGTCGGGGGATACCTTGATGCGCTTGGCTGCGGCGCTGGGCGTGTCCAGGTTGAGCACGGCAACTTCGTCGTCGCCGTAGCACGCCAAGAAGGCCTCTTGGCCTCGGGGCGGCGACAGCAGCACGCCGTGCGGCGCCGCGCAGACGGGGATGCGCACGCCCTCTTTCTGATCGGGGGTACCGAGCGTCAGCGGGTCGATGATGATGAGCGACGCACGGGTGTCGGCACCGGCGTCGGCACGCTGCGCGCGCGCCAGATCGAAGTGCGAGACCACGAGGCGCGTGCCATCTTGGCTCAGCACGATGTCGCCCGGGTTGCTTTCGACGATGGCTTCGCCCACGATGGCCAAGTCGCTGAGCCTCAGCTTTTGCACCCAACCGAGGCGGGCGCTGCCGCCGTGCGCGGCGTGGGGACCGAGGGCCGAGCCCGCCTGAGGGAACGACAGCGCGATGTAAGCAAAGCCGCGCCGGCGGTCGATGGCAATGTGGTGCGGTCCGTCGAGGTCGACGGGATCGCGCCCTACGGGCACGGTGGTGAGCACCTTGCCGCTGCCCAGATCGATGGCCGTGACCGTGTCGTCGCCGGCGTTGCTGACGAGCCCCAAGTCGCCGGGGACGGTGGGCAAGAGTGCCCGCTTGCTGGGGAACACCTCGGGCCCGGCATACGGTTCGTAGATGTAGCGCGTGGTGGTGTCGGGCGCAGGGCACGCCGCGAGCATCAGCAGAAGGCCCCCCAATAGTTGGAGACCTCGGGGCTTCACGGCGTGAACTCCAGCTCGAGGGGCGTGCCGGTAAACGGCCCGCCACCGGCGATGACGGCGTTGTTGTCGAAGGTGGCCGCCGTGAGGCGCACGGTTACCTTGCCACGCACGGTCTTGAGCTTGTCCCAGGCGGCGCCGGTGGGGGTGTACAGCGTGCGGGTGGTAAACACCCGGGCAAGCTGCGTCTTGCCTTCGCCTTCGAAGGTGAGCAGGTAGGCCACGCCGTACACCGGCGCGCCGTGGGCGTGCGCCACCTGTTCCAGGGAGAACAACCGTTGCAGCTCGTGACGGGTGCTCGGGGACTTGGCCGCGGGGGGCACCAACATGTGTGCGGTCTTTTGGACATACGTCCACTTGAACGTGGGCGCCGCGGCGGTGGAGACCTTTGCTTGGGCCGCAGGCTCGGCAAAGGCCAGCTGCGCGGTGGTGGGCTTTTCGGGCAGGTCGAGCAGCGCAAGCAGCGCTTCGTCGGTGGCGCTGCCCTCGTAGACCGCATCGCTGGGGCCGGTGGCGACCTCGCCCGTATTCGAAGAACAGGCGGCGATGAAGAGAGCAGGAACAAAGGCGCAAAGAGCGATACGTAGGTTCATTCTTCTTGGTCCTGTTGTTTCTGGCGGGGCGGCAAGATCCCGTCGGCCTCGAGGGTTTGGCAGAAGGCACGAAATGCTTTGTCGCGCCCCCACTGCAAGAGGTGGCTGCCTTGGATGCGCATGAGCGGCACATCGAAGGCGTCGGCGATGCGCTCTGCGTGACGAATTGGGGTGATCCGATCGGCCTCGGCGCCGACCACGATGGTTCGATGCTTGGGGACCCGCAGAGGGCGCGCGAGGGGGCTCACCACGCGGTTCACGCGCTCGAGGCCCTGGTGCTGTGCCTCGCACTCGGCCCCCTGGCCCAGATTGCCCTGGGCCCGCGCAAAATCGGCAATGGAGGCGAGCGGCACAATGGGCATGCACGCGTCGATGTTGGACTCGAGAGTGGCCAAGAGCGACGTGGTGTACCCCCCAAGGCTCATGCCGACGACAGTGGTGTGCGTGCTGCCTTGGGCCCGAAGCCACGCGGAGAGCGCTCGAAAGTCGAAGACTGTCTGCCGAAAGCCCTCGTTGGTGAAGCGAGGGTCGGAGCTTGGTAAGGGAGGCGCGCCGCCATCGGCGCGTCGCCCGTGGAACGGCAACACGAAGAGCGCGACGTCGAAGCCACGGGCGTACAGCCACCGGATGGGCCATTGGCGCTCTTCGATGGCCCACTGTCCGCCGCGGTAGCCGTGCACGAGCACCACCGCGGGCCGCGGCGGGCCCGCGCGAAAGACCCGGGCCCACGCCGTTCGGTTGGCCGTGCGCGACAAGTACCGGTCGCGCACGTCGGCGCAAAATGGCTCGTACTCGCTGGCCCAAGACAGGTCCCATACGTGCGACGACGACCGCTGGGCCCGAATGGGAAGATCTGGCCGCGGCGAGCAGAAGAACGCGTCGTCGTCGAGCAGCTCGACGCGATCGTACACACGGGCGAACTCGCCCAAGGCCTTCATGCGTTCGTTGTGCGACAGCGCCACGGCCTGGGCCCGCTCGCCGCGCCCGCCCAGGTTGAGCGCAGACAAGACAGCGCGGTCTACGGCGCCGGCGGCGCGGGTGAAAGCACGGGTGATCGGGCGTGACCCCATGCACTCACTATAGCGCGCGCCCCCTGGGGGGTGCCTCTCATTCCGGACCGAGGATTTCGGTGGAGTTGCGAGCAGCGCGAGGCGCAACGACGACGCCTACTGTTGCTAGGCAAGGAGGAGCAACGATGCGATGCGAAGGAAATCCGCGGAAAGCCGACGGGAGGAATGGGGGATCCCCCCCCTAGAGCACCGCATCCAAGAACGCATAGGTGTCACGCCAGCACTGCTTGGCCTGTTTGCGAAAGACGAACGCTTGGAAGGCGTGCCGCTCGCCTTCGTAGTAGCGCGCCTCGTGGCGGACACCCAAACGCGAAAGTGCGCGCTCCGCACGGCGCGTGTCGTCGACGATGGGATCGTGGGTGCCTACAGACAAGAAGAAAGGCGGCAAGGGCCGCTCGAAGGCCTGGGCGTCTTCGAGCAGCAGCAGCGGATTCGCAAGCGGCACGGCGCTGTGCTGCGCGCCCTCGCCCAGGTACGAGCGCTCCACCTCCAGGATTCGCTCGTTGATGAACGACGACATGGTCGGCTCTTGTCGACGAAACCGAGCGGCATCCGTGACCTGGAGCATGCCGCACTTGGCCACCACCGCCCGCGGCACGACTCCGGTTTCGTATACCGTTCTGGCGGCAGCTTCGGGCCTTGACGCTGCCGCGCAGATGGCCACGACACTCGCGAGATTGGCCCCGGCCGATTCCCCCGCCAGCACCAGTCGTTGGACATCGGCGCCGTAGCGTTGTGCAGCGCCGCACAGCCACGCATAGGCCATGGCAACGTCGTCTACCGCGGCGGGGAACCTGTGCTTGGGCGCCAGGCGGTAGTCGATGTTGAACACCACGTAGCCTCGCCGGGCGAAGGCCAAGCCCATCACCCAGTGGGTTTCTTTGGACAAGATCGAAAAGCCACCGCCGTGGATGTACAGCACCGCCGGCGGACGACCGTGCGGGTGCTCGGGCATGTACACGTCGAGACGTTGGTGCGGCGCATCGCCGTACGGCACGTCTTTGACAACGCGAACACCGTGCCGTGCGGGCTGCGCCGCGGGCAAGAGCCCCGCCATGCGCGCCGATCCCTCGAAGAAGCCGCGGGCGAGCAACCCTCCCATGCGCTTTCGAACCGCCATGCGTGCATTGTGACGCCATACGCTCCGCGCCCCAAGCCAATCTTCCCCGTACCCCTGCCCGCGCACCGGTCTGCCGCTCCTGGCGCCGCCTCAG
>JBIKNA010000536.1:0-4734 GCA_044358965.1 Polyangiaceae bacterium | reverse complement strand
CGTGCCTCGGGCGGCGTAGAGCCACGCGATACGGCCGCCCCAGCAGAAGCCGGTGATGCCAACGCGGCTGCCATCGACCTTGGCCGATCGTTTGGCCCAGGCCACGGTGTCGTCGAGATCACGGAGGACCTGTTCGTCGGGCACCTTGGCGACGATGTCTTTGAGGATGGCGCCGATGTCCGTCATCTTGGAGACGTCACCCTGCCGCGCGAACAGCTCCGGCGCGATGGCCACGTAGCCCTGTTTGGCGAGGCGGCGACAGACGTCTTTGATGTGCTCATGCACACCGAAGATCTCTTGCACCACCA
This sequence comes from Polyangiaceae bacterium, assembly GCA_044358965.1. Taxonomy (GTDB): domain Bacteria; phylum Myxococcota_A; class Polyangia; order Polyangiales; family Polyangiaceae; genus SXNL01. The sequence goes on along the minus strand of JBIKNA010000536.1, from coordinate 4,426 downwards.
GCACAAGTGGGAACTTGTCGCCTTTGTCGGGCATGGCGCGGTATGCGGGCATGTTGCCGATCTTGACCTCGCCTTCGACGAGGCCGGCGCCGTCGGTCTTGATGGTCTCTGCGCGTACGGGCTGCACGGCGAGAGCAAAGCCAGTGGTGAGGGAGCTTACGAGGAATAGGCGTCGGTCCACGGCGAGCAGGGTAGTCGCGCGGACATACCCGGGCATGGCAAAACGTGCTCTGGAAACAAAATATGTCGGCGCGGCGCCCAGGGAGGGAGAGGCGCCACGCCGACGGAGGGAAGCGTGTTGTGAGGGCTTGGCTAGATGCTGAGGGCCCCGGTGCGAAGCAGGTAAGCGAACTTGCTGCGCTGCTCTTTGCTGAGCAGCGCGTGGATGGCGAGAAGTGCCTTTCGTACGGCGGACCGCACGCGCTCTTGGCTGGCCTCGCGCACGGCGATGCCCTCGGTGAGCTTGCTTTCGTCGAGGCTATCGGCCTCGAGGGCCTCGGCAAAAGAGCCCACGGAGCGTTGTTGGTCGACCTCGGCCTGTGCCCGTTCGGTCTTGAGATGGCCCAAGATGCGCGCAAGGTCCGTGACCTGGTCTTCGGTCAGATCCAGGTTGCGGGACAAGAAGCGCAACGGCCGTCGGACGCCAAAGGCGCCGCCGTCGTGGTCGGGGCCTGCGTGGGCCCACGGGCCGCCACCAAAAGAACGACCGTGGCCTGCGTGGCCGTGTTCGCCTGCGTGGGCCTCGGCGCCGCAGCTATGGGATCGATTGTGTTTCCACCAATGAAAAAATGCAGGATGCATAGGGACTCCTCGCAGTCGCTTGCGCGGGCCGCGGGTATGGGAAGCGTGGGCGAGATTGCCTCACGCCAGTGATGGGGAACGTAAGTTGAGCGCTGGCCCCGTCAACGGGGACCATTTGTAAACGTTCCTGTCGCGCGGCCGGGGCCAACCGTGCGTTGCAGCCTTTGCCACCGCAGCCCCATTGGCCTAAGGTCACTCCGTACGATGACGCGCCGCTGGGTCCAGGTCCTGTGTGTTGGCATCTGCACCCTCGGTGCAGGCGTGCTTGTGCTTCCCGGGTGTTTCGGGGCGTCTTGCTCGCCGCAGCAGGTCTTTGGCAACAACGTCCAGTGTGGTGGCGGCGAGGCTGGCTACATGTGGACGGGGTCGGCCTGCATCTATACCCGGTCGTGCAATTGCACGGGACCCGACTGCCAGCGCCTCTACGCCACGCAGCAGTCTTGCGAGACCGCGCACATCCACTGTACCGGCCGCTGAGCCAACGAGCGCGCGCTCGGATGGTGTGGCACGAGCGAGCCATCGCGCACCCTCCGGGCTTGGCGGCGATCGCGTCGTAGCTGGGCGTCGCCTCTTGCCTTGGCGGCGAAGCAGGGGCCGGCTTGTAGGGGGCTAAGGTAGGCGTGCGCGCACTTTGGGGTTGTTTGAGACGTCATGACCCCACACGGGATCGATCATGGAGAGGGGCACAGAATGCTCCTACCTTAGCGTAGCTCTTCATGAAGTAGGCTCTCGCGGCGGCCCGCGCGGTCGCGCGCGAAGGCTCGCGAGCGGCCCGGTCTGCGCGGCCAATTGAGACGAATTCCATGGTCCTTGGGGTTGGCACACCGGCTGCATCAACCGCAGTCGCCTATGCGAAATCCGATCCTGCTTACGTGTGCGGTTGCTGCGCTGTTCGTCGCTGGTTGTGCGAGCGAGACCCAGAAGAAGCGCGAGTGTTTGGGCGAGACCGATGACGCGATCAAGGTCTGCGCCACGGGCCCCACGCTCAAAGGTGTGGATGTGTCCTACCATAACGGCACCGTCGACTGGGCCAAGGCCAAAGCATCCGGACAGACCTTTGCCTTCGTGCGCGTCAGCGACGGCACCAAGTTCTACGACTCCCAGTTCGTCCGGAACTACACCGAGACCCGCAAGCACGGCTTCTTTCGCGGCGTGTACCAGTTCTTCCGCCCGGGCCAGGACCCCATCGCGCAGGCCGATCTGCTCATCACCAAGATCAACCAGAACGGTGGCCTTCAGCCGGGCGACTTGCCGCCGGTCCTCGACCTGGAAGCCGGTGACGGCCAGACCGCAGCGGTCATCGTCGCGCGCGCCAAGCAGTGGGTGGCCAAGGTGCAAGCAGCCTTCGGCGTGACCCCCATCGTGTACACCGCGGCGTACTTCTCCAACACCTACGTGGGCAATGCGTTCTCTTCGCACCCACTCTGGGTCGCCAACTACCAGACCACGTGCCCCACCATTCCGAATGGCTGGTCCAACTGGCACTTCTGGCAAAACTCCGAGAGCGGCACCGTTCCTGGCGTCTCGGGCGCTGTCGATACCAACCTGTTCCAGGGCGACTTGCCGGCGCTCAAGGCGCTCACGGTCAAGGCGCCGGAGTTGGCACCGCCCGATGCCCGCGAGAAGCTTGATGTGGGCGGCGCCGAACGCGTCGACCTGCAGGCCGAAGACGGGGGTCAGACCTTGGGTCAGGGCGACGACAAGCTCGTCAACTCCGAGCTTGTCGACACCGGAGCCACGCAAGAGGCCCCGCCGTCTCCTTGTCTGTAGCGCACGCCTGAGCAGGCGCCCGCTTGCCCGTGCGCGATGAGCGGTGCCTTTGCCCTGCACGCAGCCCTTCTTCGCCTCCCGCGAGCCGTGTAGTGTGCGTCGGCGGACATGTTCCTCCGACGCCTCGTCCTTGTGCTTGTGTTGGCGTTTGCCCTGCTGGGCATAGGCCCCGCGTCGCGTCTCGCCATGGCGGCGCCAGCGGCGGCGTCGTCGAGCACCGCAGGTGTGCTCGCGGCGGCCAAAGAAGACCCCGACGAGGTCGCCCCAGACTCGCCCCGGGCCAGCGTCGGGCGTTATCTCGCGCTGTGCCGCAAGGGCAGCTACCAAGAGGCGGCCATCTACCTCGACGTGCCATCAAAAGACGCGCCCCGCGCGGCGCTGTTGGCCGAGCAACTCTACGTGGTACTCAACCGGTACCTCATCATCGAGCCCGAGCTGCTCTCGGGACATGCCGGCGGCAAAAAAGAAGACCAGCTACCGCTGGCTGCCGACGAACTTGGTCGCATCCGCGATCGTACCGGGCACATGTTGCCTGTGCGCTTGGTGCGCAAAGAGGCCAAAGACGACCAAGATGCGCGGTGGGTGTTCTCGTCGTCCACTGTGGCGCACGTGCCGGACTGGTACGACACGTTGGAGGACCACGCTGTCCGCCGGCACCTCCCTTCGTTCTTCTTGCGCGAGGGCTACAAGTCCCTCTTGTATTGGCAGTGGCTCGCGTTGCCGCTCCTGTTCGTGGTGGCGGTGATCTTCGCCCGCGCGCTGAGCGTGCCTGCGATCGCGCTGCTGAGGTTCGCTTCGCGCTGGTGGCGCAGCAAGGTGTGGCACGGCGTCCTTGAGCGCGCCCGAGGCCCCGCATCGTTGGCGCTGTCGCTGCCTCTGGTGCTGCTCGTGCTTCCGCGGCTGTCGCTCTATCTCGCGGGCGAGGCCTTCGTCTTGCGGGTCGTCAAGGCGCTCGCCTTCACGGCGCTGTTCTGGTTGCTCATGCGGGCCGTGCTCGTCATCGGTGCCATCGCATCCGAAGACCCGGCGAGCCTCGGCAAAGCAGCGCGGGTCTCCTTGGCGCGCCTCGGCGAGCGCGCCGCCCGGGCGCTCTTGGCCGTCATCGGAATCGTCGTGGTGCTGTCGGAGCTTGGCTACTCCGTCACCAACATCATCACCGGGCTTGGGCTCGGAGGCGTTGCGCTGGCGCTTGCCGCCCAAAAGACGGTCGAGCACCTGTTTGGTTCCGTTTCGATCCTTGCGGACCAGCCGTTTCGTGTCGGGGATTACATCAAGGTCGACGGCATCGAAGGCAGCGTCGAACACATCGGCTTCCGGTCCACGCGCATTCGAACACTCGACCGAACGCTTGTGATTCTGCCCAATGGCAAGCTCGCCGACATGCGCATCGAGAATGTGTCGCACCGGGACCGCTTCCGCTTCGCGCTACGCTTGCCCCTCGACGCGTTGACGGCGAGCAGCCAGGCCCTGTTGCTCACGGAGAAGATCCGCGCCCTACTGGCAGCGCGAGAAGATGTGTCTCCGGACGACCTTTCGGTGCACGTCAAGACCGTCTCGGAGCTGGCGCTGGAACTCGAGGTTTCGGCGTACGTACTAGTCAGCTCCGCGGCCCGGTTCTTCGAGATCCGCGAGGAGCTTGTGCTCGGGATCCACCAAACCATGCAAGATCTCCGCATTGCGTTGCCGCACCCGGCGCTCGAGATCAAGACCGCCGCGGCCGCAGCACCGACCGCCGAGGCCAAGGGCTAGCAAACCAGCTAGGAGCGTGTGCAAGATAGCGGGCGCCTGGGAGAGCTGGCGCGCCGGTCCGCCGAAAGCGTTTGAGCTTTCGCCCAGCCCCGGCCCCGGCCGCTCA
>JBIKNA010000535.1:0-4735 GCA_044358965.1 Polyangiaceae bacterium | reverse complement strand
GGAGGTCACCATCCAGGGACGGGGCGGCGGCAGCGGTGGAGTCGCTCGAGCCCCAGCGGCCCAAGCCTCACCAGTGGCGCCGGCGATGCCCCCGCCGCCGCCCGTGAGCAGCGCGTTCAGCTCCGCCGCAGAGCAACTCAAGCGTACGCAGAACATGATCGTGGTCGAGGGCTACGCAAACCCAACGGACGGCGACAAACACGGCGCTTCACTGGAGCGCGCCAACAAGCTTCGTGAGCAGCTCATTCGCGAGGGGGTGGATCCTGCCAAGGTTGTGGCCATCGGCAAAGGCGAGCAGCAAGGTCGCGCCGGCGGCGCGCGCGTGCTCGAACAGGCACCGCCAACGGTGCAGAAGCCCGCAAGCGAAGCCGACGGGAATGCCCAGCAGAGGGCCCAAGCGTCGGGTTCCGGCGAGCCCATTGGGACTTCACATTTCGAGTCGAAGACGGCCATGACGGTGCCCAAGGGAAGCTCCGCCATGGTGTCCATCTTCAAGGGCGATACCGAGGGTGAAGTGGTTTACCTGTTCGACGCCGAGAGCCCCCGCGGCAACGGACAGTTCCCCTTCCGCGCGGTGCGGTTCCAGAACCCGACGGACTCACAGCTCGAGCAGGGGCCCGTCAGCGTCTTTGGCGACGGCCGGTTCATTGGCGAGGGCATGGCCGAGCCCATCCCAGCGCGGAGCAATGCCTTCGTGCCGTTCGCGCTCGACCGGCAAGTCGTGGTCGAGCACAAAGACTCGAGCAAAGACGAGATCGCCCGCATCATCACGGTGCAGCGCGGTGTGTTCTCCACCGAGGTCAAACACACCAAGAAGCTGGCCTACACGCTGCACAACCGTAGCGGCGAGAAGGCAGTGGTGTATGTGAAGCACACGGTGCCGCAGGGCTTTGTGCTCTCACCCAAGGCCAAGGTCGCCGAGAAGATCGGCAACGCCAGCTTGCTGCGCGTAGAGGTCCCCGCCAACGGCAAGGCAGAGCTCGAGGTCGAAGAGTCGACGCCCATCTTCAAGAGCACCGACATTCGTACCTCGGAGGGGCTCGGCCTGTTGCAGGCCTTTGTGTCTGCGGGCGCCCTCGAAGGCAATCCGGAGCTCAGGTCCCAGGTCACGCAGCTCGTGTCGCTCCAGAAAGACATGGCAAACCTAGAGCAACGCATCCAAACGCAGCGCGAGCAAATGGCCGAGTACCGCGCGCGCATGGACGAACTGCATGCGCAGTTGGTGACGCTGAAGGCCGTCAAGACCGCCGGGCCCATGATGTCGAGCCTGGAGAAGAAGATGCAAGAGGTCAGCGACAAGGTCAGCAAGGCCACCGTCGAGATCGTCGACTCCCAAGAGAAGCTCATGTTGGCGAAGATCAAGTTCCAGGACGGCGTGGCAGAGCTCTCGCTGGAGAAGAAGCCCGAAGGCAAAGACACCAAGGCTGCATCCAAGTAGGCAGGGCATCGCAGCCCGACACTGCGGGGGCTTCTCAGGCCCCCGCAGTCGATGCAGAATGCCGCGCATGCGAAAGCTCTCTTTTGTTCCTCTCTTTGCCGCGGTCGTCGCCGGTCTCTACGCCTGCACCACGGATCCCGATCCGGAGCCCCAGTTTGCGGGCATCGACAGCGGCTCCACACAAGACACCGGCACCACGCCTCCGGGCGTCGTCGACAGCGGCACCACACCGGTGGTCGACGGCGGGTTCGACGGCACCGTGCTGCCGGACGCGCAGGCGGATGCGCTCGTCGACGCGGCCTTGCCCATCGTGGTCTTGTTACTCGATGCGGACGGCAAGCCCCTTGCGCAAACGGACGTGTACTTCACGCCGACGGGCGCTGCGCCCATCAAGGCCACCACGGGTACGGACGGGCGAGCCACCTTTGCCAGCGGCGAGGGATCCATCGCTGTGGGCACCAAGTTCGACACCGGCGACGGCGACGAGTGGAACCTCAACACTGTATCCGGCGTCAAGGGTGGCGATGTCATCCGCATCAACACCGCGCGGCGCCCGGACTTCACGGAACAAAGCAAGGTAACGGGCACCATTGCCGGCAACCCGGCCAACACCCAAGTGAGCGTCGACTTCGGCTCGTGCGGCTACACGAGTGAGGTCCCCCCGGGAACGTATTTGTACACCCCGTACAAGTCCTGCGTTGATTCCGCAGGCAAAGTCACGTTGCTCTTCGTCGCCAACAACGGCCAGGGCGATCCCGTCGCCTACGCCGTCAAGCAAGTCGCGCTGGCCACAGACGCTGGCGCCACGGTCACGCAAAACATCGTGGCCGCAGACTGGCAAGCTGCCACCAGCAAGACCGCGCCGCTGCAGGGCACCCTGGCCCCCTGGGCCGATGAATACGGGCGGTTCGTCAGCTTCCCTCTTGGAACCCGCTTCTACGCGAATCGCTTCTCGGACCCCTCGGGCAACGCGGCTCCCTTCACCGTGTGGCCGCCGCCGGCGGCGCCCTTCGCCAACGCGTTCGTCCGCAATGAAGCCTCCGAGTTCGTTGGCCCGGAAACGCGGACAAGCGGCCGCTATCGCCGCGTCGCCACCGGGGGCTCATACGCCGACGATTCGGCGCTGCTGCCCCCGCGCATCGCCAGCCCCAAGATCAGCGGCACCAACACGACGCCCATCGTGGCCTGGACAGCCGACGCAGCGCTGGGCGCAGACGCCATTGGCTCTGCAGCCCTCACCGGATTCTTCATCGCCCCCAACGACGCCGGTCACGAGGTCCGCTGGCACGCTGTGTTCCCGGTGGCAAATGGCGCAAGCAGCGCAACGCTTCCGTCGGTGCCCGCAGCGCTGGCGGCATTCGTCACCGATGCGGCAGAACCCTGGAATGCCGTTCGCATCGCACTCGCAACGTCGCCGCAGGTCACCTACGCGCAAGCGCGACTCGTGCCATCGGTGTTCGAGTCTCCTTTCCGATTCCTGGGTGAGCTCCCCAGCGTCGGCGACCTCGAGCTTCGCGTGACCGAGGCCGAACGCACGCAGTTCATCGATGCCGTGCGCGCCAAGGGCAGGGCGAAGTAAGCGCAACACAGCTTCGGCAACGACGGGGCCTTCTGGCACTTGCCGGAAGGCCTCGCTGTTTTGGTGCCGCCCCAGTCATCACCGACCGCCTCTACGCCCTTCTGAGGGGCCTCTCACGCTGAGTCCCGCTCCCGCTCCCGAACTCGCTCCATTCCGAGCGGGTTCGGGCTGCTGCGAGCGTGAGCGGAGATCGGGGATCGGGGATCGGGGATCGGGGATCGGCGGGCTGGCCGGCTGGGCATTTGTGACAACGCGCTCTAGTTTAGCGGATGGCCCCGCGGCGCCCCATGGCAAGGGCGGCCCCTGCGGCAAGGGCGAACAGCACGGCCAACGCGATGAAGAGCATGCGCTTCGTCGGTCGTTGCGCGGCCGAATGAGCAGGATCTTCACGGTGGCTCGCAGGTCCGCGGGTGGAGACGGGGGACGGCGCTTCGACGCTGCCCGCGAGGGGCGACGGCAGAACCAGATTGCCCACGGCGTCTCGGCGCGGACCGGGGGAAACGGCGCGCAGCTCTTGAAGGGTCAACACGTGATCGCCGATGTGGACGGCGCCGCCAGTGGCCCAGGCAAGCTCTTCGATGCGCTGCCCCGCCACCCAGGTTCCGTTGGTGCTTCCGAGATCGCGCACAATCAGGCTCTTGCCATCGAACAAAAGCTCGGCGTGATGGGCCGAGCACCGCTCGTCGGCCAGCACGATGTCTCCGGCCTCGCGACCGATGAGCACGCGACGCGCCGAGAACTCTTGGGTCTGGGGCGACTTTCCAGGCGCGTGGATGGACAGGACGTAGGCAGCGGCCATGGGCAACAGAGGCGAGAGGGTCACTGGGCTCCCTCGGGCCACACGCTCTACATAGCAGACGGTTCGAGATCGCCGCACGTCCGTCGCGCAGGACCGATGCACCTCTAGGAGTCGCGAACTTCGGCGCTACACTTCGTGGGCCTCATGCAAGAGCAGCTCTCTTTGGGCATCGGCCCGCCTCCCCCTCAAGAGCCCAGCGTCCTGACGTTGGGGCCGAGGGCCCTGCTTCTTCGCGCCTTTGCATTGCCCCTTGCCGGGGCGTTGGCCCAGGGCATCGACCTCGTGCTGAAGTCCGCCCCGCTGCGGCAGATGTCGACCCCGGGGGGGCGAATGATGAGCGTCGCCATGAGCAACTGCGGGCCCCTGGGCTGGGTTTCGGACCGCCGCGGCTATCGGTATTCGCCCCAGGATCCCGACACAGCGCAACCTTGGCCCGACATGCCCGAGCCCTTTTTGGAACTTGCGCGCACTGCCGCGGCGCAAGCTGGCTTCGAGAACTTCGCTCCCGATGCGTGCCTCATCAACCGTTACCAAGTGGGCGCGCGCATGGGGCTTCACCAAGACAAAGACGAAGACGACTTCCGGGAGCCCATCGTGTCGGTCTCCTTGGGAATCCCCGCAACGTTTCTGTGGGGCGGAGACAAGCGCACGGATCGCGCGGCGCGGGTGCCCCTCGCGCACGGCGACGTCGTGGTCTGGGGCGGCCCATCGCGTCTCGTGTTTCATGGGATCCTGCCGCTCCGCGCAGGTCACCACCCTACGCACGGAGATGCGCGCTTCAATCTGACGTTCCGTCGGGCCCGCGGGCCGGGGCCGTAGGTCTGGGCGCGATGAGCCCAAACTGCCTCAGATGTGTGCCCAGTCGCCGCAAGGCGCCGCGCGCCGGTGCGGCGGCATCGACTTTGGCATCGGCATTTCA
>JBIKNA010000144.1:0-15651 GCA_044358965.1 Polyangiaceae bacterium | reverse complement strand
ACCGCTTTGGCGCAACCGGTGCCCTCACGTACGCCGGGGGCGTCACGTACAGTGGCAACATCTTCACGGCGGCAGCAGACAGCAATTTGCAGGCGGTCAGTTTTTACACCACGGCACCCAACGCGACGGCCAGCATCTCCGTGTACGAAACGCCGAGCACGAGTCCCAGCAGTGGCAACCTCGTCGGCACCGTTCGCGCGACCCAAGCCTTTGCTGGCTACCACACGGTCTCCGTTGGCAGTCTCAACGCCAAGCTTCGTGCGGGCAAGACCATCGGCGTCGTCGTCAGCATCGCGACGAGCCAGAGCAAATCCTTCCTTCCGCTCGAGGTGCCCTTTGCCGGCTACTCGAGCACCGTCGTTGCGACCGCGGGGCGCGGCTTCGTCAGTGGCGACGGCGCGACGTGGGTCGACACGGCCAAGAGCTGGAAGGCGAACGTTCCCATCAAGGCTTTTTATGGGGCCTCACCCGATTGCGACGACAAGAACGCTTGCACCGTCGACGCGTGGAACGGCACTTCATGCACGCATGTGCCGGTGGCGGTCGGCGTTGTATGCCGTGCTGCCACTGGGGCTTGCGACAGCGCCGAGGTGTGCAACGGCAGCGGAGCACCTTGCCCCGCCGATGTCTTGTCGGCGCCGGGCACCGTCTGTCGCGCGGCCGCCGGCGATTGTGACAATGCCGAGGTCTGCACCGGGAAATCGGCTGCGTGCCCGGCCAACACATTCAAGTCCAAAACCACCGTGTGCCGTCCGGCGGCCGGCGCTTGCGACGTCGCGGAGCTTTGCACCGGGAACTCGGCGGCGTGTCCTACAGATCGCAAGAAGGCCAAGGGCACCGTGTGCCGTGCGGCAACGGGGCCGTGCGACGCCCCCGAGAGTTGCGATGGTGCGAGCAGCGCGTGCCCCGACGACAAACCGGCTGCCGCGGGCATTGTGTGCCGTGCCAAAGCGGGGGTTTGTGACGTGGCCGAAGCGTGCGACGGCGTCTCCACGGTCTGTCCGCCCAACGCCTTTGTGGCTGCAGGAACCGTGTGCCGCACGGCCGCCGGGGTGTGCGACGCCGCGGAGTCCTGCACCGGCACCAGCGCTTTGTGCCCCGCGGACACCTTTCTCTCGTCCAGTGTGGTGTGTCGCGCTGCAAGCGGCGATTGCGATGCCGTCGAGGTTTGCAGTGGGCGCGCACGCACCTGCGGCGCTGACGCGCTCCGGCCCCGCGGCTTCGTGTGCAGCGAGAGCCCCGTCAAGAAGACCTGCACGGGCAGCCGCAAGACGTGCGAGTGATGGCGCGCCGTTTCCATGCCGTGAGTTCGAGGCCCTAGCGGTCGGGGGGCCGGCATCGAACGCGGCGTCGCCGTGCTAACTGCTTGCCGCGGGTAGCTCCAGTCGGAAGTGTGCCCCGCTGGCACTCGGGACCAGCACCAGGCTCCCGCCGTGCGCCTCGGCAATTCGCAGCGCCAACGCCAAGCCAATGCCCGTGCCGCCCTTGCGACCAGAGACCAGAGGCTCGAAGATTCGTGACTGCGCCTCTTGGGGCACCCCCGGGCCGTCGTCCACGATGTCGACGATCACGCGTTGGCCTTGGCTGCGCGCTTCGGTCTTGATGTGAACGACGCGAGGCCGGCAAGCGTCGATGGCGTTGTCGTAAATGATGCGAAAGCAGCGAACCAACAGCCCGCCGTGCGCCATGCTGCGGGTATGGCCTACGTCGTCTTCGAAGGAGGCTTCGGGGTGGCTGAGCTCCGCCCGGGCTTCGGCCAGCACCTGCGCCAGCGACACTGGCTCGCGGGCCGGGCCGCCATCCCGGGCCAACGACAGCACATCCCCCACGATTTGCTGGGCCACACGGGCGAACTGTTCGACCTTTTTCAGGTGCTCCGGGGCCCGCTCGGGTTGCTGTTTGGCTAGATAAGCATTGGCCGATACGATCTGCAGTGCATTCCGAAGCTCGTGAGCGATGCCCGTGGCCAGCTCGCCCAGGCGGGCCAGGCGCTGCAAACGCTGTTCGGGGAGCTCGTTGGGCGGCGCGCCGTCCTCGGTCGGGGCGGGGACGGCGGCACGGGATTTGTCGCTCGGCGCGCTCACGCACTGAGTCTTGCCGGGTGGATCCGCCCTGTAAAGATGAAAGGCATGCTCCCGGCCGGGCAAGCGTCCGAGAACCCGCGGGGCCCAGAGCCGCGGCCCCAGGGTAGGAGTCTTCACGACAGTCGGAATGATTGTTCTAAGAGAACCCATGGGGACCCTGGTACGCTAGGTCCAAGAAGCCTTGGCTGCCGTCAGCCCCACTGAATCCAACCTCGCCGCCGGAGCCCTGCTCGTCGGCAAATACCGCGTGGTCCGGGAAATCGGCCGAGGCGGCATGGCCGCCGTGTACGAAGCGGAGCAGCTCTCCCTCGGCAAACACGTTGCCATCAAGGTCCTTGCGCAAGAGCTCGCGCAATCCACCATCGTCATCGAGCGCTTCTTTCGCGAGGCCCGCGCCGCCGCCAGCGTGAAGAGCCCGCACATTGTCGACGTGTACGATTCGGGGCGCCTCGAAGACGGCCGCCCGTTCATCGCCATGGAGCTGCTCGAGGGCGAGAGCCTCTACGACCGCATGGCTCGCATCCGGCTCATCGACCCCATCACCACCGTCCGGATCATCGCGCATTGTGCCAAGGGGCTCGCCAAGGCCCACGCCGCCGGCATCGTGCACCGCGACCTCAAGCCCGAAAACATCTTCCTCACGCGCAGCGAAGACGGCGACGAGATCGCCAAGCTTCTCGACTTTGGCCTCGCCAAGTTCTACGCGCCCATGAACCCCGAGGGCGGCGAGAAGGTCAAACGCCTCACCCGCGAGGGCGCTGTCTTCGGAACGCCGGCGTACATGTCGCCGGAGCAGGTCAAAGGGCAGGGCAACGTCGACCATCGCGCGGACCTCTGGGCACTCGGCTGCATGGCCTACGAATGTCTCACCGGCCGACCGGTCTGGAACATGGACCAGGGCGTGGCCATGACCTTCGCTGCCATCGCCACGTCGCCGTTCCCCATCCCGTCCAAGATGCGGCCAGATCTGCCGCCAGCGTTCGATGCGTGGTTCAAGCGAGCCCTCGAGCGCGAAGTCGACGCACGATTCCAATCGGCCAAAGAGCTGGCGGACGCGCTGGCGGACGTATGGGGGGCGACGGCGTCGCAGACCAACATTCGCAGCGACCCCCGCGCCATGGCCGCAACGCAGGCGTCGGGGCCTCAGGCTCCCGTCATGGCGCCGGGCGTCGCGGCATCGCCATCGGGGCGCGCCGTGGGGTCCGACCCCGTCGTGACGTCCCAGTCGTCGCTCCCCATCCCGCTCCTGATGCCCAGCGAGGCCGAACTCAAGGCCATCGCGCACGAGTCCAAGCCCGTCACCAATGCAGGCCCTGCGCGGCTGGCTGTCTCGTTGCTTGTCTTCGTGGGCGGCTTGTCTGTCGCAGTCGGTGCCTACGTTCGGTACCTCAAGCCGCAGGTGTTCGTGCCGGTGGCCGTGTCCACCAGCAGCGCCGTCCCGTCCACGCAGGCATCCAGCATGGTCCCCGAGACCGACGAGGACGAACCCAAGTGGGCGGCGGTTTTGGGCGAAGGGCAAAAGCTCTTTTCCGCCGGCGACACCGCCGGGGCCACCAAGAAGTTCCAAGAAGCGCAAGGCATGCAGGGCGCTGCTGCCGTCGCCAAAGTTTTTCTCGATCAGACGGCCCTGCCCAGCACCGGCGCTTGCAAGCTTTCAGCGTTCTCGCACCCGCGCGCGGGCATCACCATTCCGGCGGGGCGTCCCACCATCGCCCTCGGGCCCAAGGGCGCACTCGTCGCGTGGACCGACAACCGCAAAGACGCCAAACAAAGCCACACGTGGGCGGCCGTCATCGACGCCAATGGTCGCACCATCACGAAAGCGGTCGACCTCACCCCCGAGGCCGCAACGGCGGTTCGTCCGCAACTGCTTCCGGCCACCGATGGCTTTGCGCTGCTCTACTGGGACGCCGCCGGCAAAGAGGGTGGTGTGCGCGTTCGCAAGATCGACCCCAACGGTTGGATCTCGCCCACGGAAGGTCGCTCCCGTCTGGTAGGTGCCGCGCGGCCCGGGCAGTTCTGGCCCTCCTTCGACAAGACGGCGCTCGGCTACTTCGTGGTCTGGCAAGACGACCGCGACAAGGAGGGGGCAGACCTCTTCTTCCGGCGGCTTACCCCGGAACTCGAGACTGCCAGCCCCGAAACACGCCTCACAGATTACGTGCCGGCGCGGGGGCGCGCCAATGCGCCCAGCGTTCACGCGCCCAGTGTGGCCGTGGCGGGCAACTCGCTCATCGTCGCGTATCGGCTCGAACGCGACGCCAACCGGTCCATCTACCGCATGAGGGTGCCGCTCTCCTCGCCAGACTTGGCCCGGGGCCTCGACGAGGGCAAGGACAGCAAACGCGATCGTGAGTTGGGCGACGTCGAACTCGTCAACAAAGACAAAAAGCCCGCCGACGCGCCGGCCATCGCCTGCGGCGCCGAGGGGTGCTTCATCGTGTGGCACGGCGAGCAGGGCGGCTCCTACGCCGCGCTCATCGATCCGCTCCAGGGCAAGGTGGTTTGGCACAACTCCTTCGCGCCCAAGGGTGGCCATCCGGGCCTCGGTGTCAGCGCCTCAGGCGATGTCGTCGTGGCCTACTTCGAGGCCGGTCGCGTCAAGGTTGCCAAGGTCTCCCGCAGCGGCGTAGGCGAGGGTTCGCCTGTCGCGCGCATCATCGGCAGCGACCACCCCCGGCCGTGGATTGCACCAGGCGCACAGAAGGGCGAGTGGTACGTGGCCTGGGAAGACACCGAGGCAGGGCACACGGAGCCCTACGCCGCCCGCGTCAGCTGCAGGTAGCAGGCCCCCACGTGACCGAACTCAGCACGGAGATTCCCTCGCGACGCCATGGCCTCATCGAGGTTCTCGGCGCGTCGTGCCTGCTCACAGTCCTCGTCACGGCTGTGTCGGTCTGGGTCCCCGAGCGTTACGTCGCAACCTCCGTTGGGCTTCTGTTCTTGGCCGCAACGTACGCCCTCGTGTGGCGGCGGGACGATGCCTACGTCGAGGCGTGTGGCCTCGGGCTGGGTGGCCTGGTTTTGTCGAAGGGCCCCGGCGCCAGAGCCACCCTGCACGTGGCCCTCAAGGCCACGGCCTTGGCGCTTGGCACCGCGGCGTTGGTCTTCGTGCCGTTCTTTTTTGGCTGGCGGTCTTGGTGGCGACCCAAGGCAGCTTTCTCGCTCACCATTCCTTGGTACGAGATCCTGAACGAATCACTGGGTCAGCTCATCATCATCGCGCTCCCCGAAGAGGCCTTCTACCGCGGCTACATGCAGTCCCGGCTCGACCAGGTGTTTCCGGGGCGTGTACGGGTGCTGGGCGCCGAGCTGGGGTTGGGGGTCATCATCACCAGCGTCATCTTCGCCCTCGGGCACCTCGCCACCATTCGTGATGCAACGCGCCTCGCAGTGTTTTTTCCCTCGCTGCTCTTTGGCTGGATGCGCGCGCGCTCCAAAGGCGTGGGCGCCGGGGTATTGTTTCACGCCCTCTGCAACGTGTTCTCCGAGCTCTTGGGGCACGGATTCCACTTGTACTAGCCACCATGCCCCGCGCTGCCCTCTTCGACCTGGACCGCACGCTCGTTCGCCGCGAAACCGCGAGCCTCTACGTCCGGTACCAACGTGACATTGGCGAGGCCAAGCTCCTGGACCTTGCGCGGGTCATGATTTGGGTGACGCAATACACCTTCGGTGTCATCGATGCCGAGGCTGTTGCGGCCCGGGCCGTGCGAGAGCTGCGTGGCCAGCGCGAGAGCGAGCTTGCACGAAAGTGTGCGGACTTCTTTCCGAAGTATGTGCTGCAACACGTGACCCACCGAGGCCGTGATGCCGTCGAGGCTCACCGAAAGCGCGGGGACATCTTGGCCATTGTGACCGGCGCATCCCGCTACGCCGCAGCGCCGCTCTCCACACTGCTGGGCATCGAGCACCTGGTCACGAGCGAACTCGAGGTGGACACCCATGGGTTGTTCACCGGCCGGCTCCTGCGACCGCTGTGCTACGGGCAGGGCAAGGTCGAGCGCGCGTCGAGGCTCGCGGCTGCGCTGGGCTTCGACCTCGCCGAATCCACGTTCTACTCGGACTCGTACACGGACCTTCCGCTGCTCTCCCTGGTGAAAGAGCCCGTGTGCGTGAACCCCGATTTGCGCTTGCGGCGCGAGGCCAAACGACGCGGGTGGCGCATCGAGCGCTGGTGATGGTAAGTGCGAGGCGCATGAACGCCATTGCCCCGCACATCGTCGACGACATCGTGGTGCGCGCGCTGCAAGAAGACCTTGCGGCGGGAGACCTGACCACCGAATCGTGCATTGCCCCGGATGCTCGCTGCACCGCCTTGGGCGTGGCGCGAAAGCCCATGGTGTTCTGCGGTGCGCAGGTGGTTCGGCAGGTGTTCCGCCACCTCGACACCGATGTGGCCGTCGAGCCGGCGGCCGCCGAGGGGGCCAAGGTCTCGGCGGGCGCCACGTTGTTCCGCTTGCTCGGTCCCGCAAGGTCCGTGCTCATGGGCGAGCGCGTGGCTCTCAACCTGGTGCAGCGCATGAGCGGTGTATCCACGCTCACCCGTGCCCACGTCGACGCTGTCTCCCCCGGGTCCACCACCCGCGTTACCGATACACGCAAGACGACCCCGGGGCTACGAGCGCTCGAGCGCTACGCTGTTCGCATGGGGGGCGGACACAACCACCGCGACAACCTGGGCGCCGCAGTGCTCATCAAGGACAATCACATCGTTGCTGCCGGTGGCATCACCCTCGCCATTCGTCGGGCCAAGGACCGGGCGCCGCACACCAGCCGCATCGAGTGCGAGGTCGACACCTTGGCGGGACTCGAAGAGGCGATGGCTGCCGGGGCCGACATCGTCTTGCTCGACAACATGGACGACGACACTGTTCGCCGGGCCGTCGCCATGGCCCGAGGCAAGGTGCTCACCGAGGCCTCCGGTGGCATCACCCTCGATCGAATTGCGGCTCTATCGAGCATCGGCGTCGACTACATCTCCGTTGGGGCTCTCACTCACTCGGCGCCAGCGGTGGACATCGGGCTCGACTTTTCATGATGATGCCGGGGGCCTCACGTGGCCTGCCGGACGAGGCCGAGGCCCGGCGACTGCTGGAGGCTACCGGGGGCCGCATCGTGGGCCCGTTGCACTGGCTTCGGGACACAAGCTCCACCAACGACGAGGCCAAACACGCCGCCAAGGCGGGGGCGCCGCACGGGTCCATCTGGGTGGCCGAGACCCAGCGGGCGGGCAGGGGGCGCCAGGGCCGATCGTGGCTCGGCACTGCCGGCGAGTCCCTGCTTTGCTCGTTCCTGCTTCGGCTGCCGTGTGCCCCCGGAAGGGTGCCGCTCGTGTCTTTGGTGGCGGGCCTGGCCGTGCGCGACGCGGTGTCGGCCTGCGTTCCCGGGGCCCAGGTCATGCTCAAGTGGCCCAATGATGTCTGGATCGACCGCAAGAAAGTCGCGGGCATTCTCGTCGAGTCCAGCCTGCGCGGCCGTCAGGTGGAGTCCGTCGTGGTGGGCATTGGTGTCAACGTGCTCACCCGGGTGTTCCCCGAT
Source organism: Polyangiaceae bacterium (assembly GCA_044358965.1). Classification (GTDB taxonomy): domain Bacteria; phylum Myxococcota_A; class Polyangia; order Polyangiales; family Polyangiaceae; genus SXNL01. Next base: position 8,026 of record JBIKNA010000144.1, on the reverse strand, counting down.
GAGCTCGCAAGCATTGCCACGTCGTGTGCGCTTGCGGCGGCACCAGGCCAAGCTCCGCCCAGTCGTGCACAGCTCCTTGCGGGAATTGCCCAGGGGCTCGATCGCGATGTCGAGCACGTGGTTCACCGCGGTGCGGGGATCATTCGCGCGAGGCTCGAGGCTCACGACGCGCTGCGCGGTCTACCCGTGGCGTCCGAGGCGGGCGAAGGCGTCGCATCGGGCATCGACGACGAAGGCAAACTGCTGGTGCAGCGCGCCGACGGTGTGCTGTGCCGCTGGAACGCTGGCGAAGTGCATCTCCGCCCCGCGCTGCCCCCATCAGTTTCGCGCCAGTAGCTCCCGCGCTTCGCGCTCACCCTCGACGTCAAACTTGGGATTTTGCGCAAGCGCTCCTTCGATGAGCTTCTTGCCGTTCTTCTTGTCGCCATTGGCCAGGTAGATGGCGCCCTGATGGAACATGAGTCGCGCGTCTTTGGTGCCAAAGCGCCGCGCTCGGTCGATGTGCTGCTTGGCCTCTTGGTGTCGCCCGTTGCGGTAGAGCGCAAAGGCCAATGCGTCTTCGGTGACGATGTCTCCACGCTCGTGTGCTTCGCGCTCGGCCAGCTCCAGCGCCAACGGTGCGCTCTGGTTGTGGGCGCTCAGCATCATCGAAAGCGACCGCGGGTCGGCCGCGGTGCCCTCTTTCTTGGCGATGGCCCAGGCCTCTTCGGCGCCCTTTGGGTCTCCGGCTGCCGCGCGGGCATCCCCCAGTAGCCACGCCGTCTCGACCAGCGGGCTCTGTGCGTGCGCTTGGGCGAACAAGCGGGCTGCGCCAGCGTGATCACCGCGGGCCATGGCCACCCGGCCGCGACCAACGAGCGCCGGCGGGTAATCGCGCACCACCTGCGTGGCTTGCAAGAATCCTGCGTCCGCGCCCTCGTAGTCCCCGCGGTGCCAGAAGATCATCGCTGCTTGTACCAGCGTCCAGGCCCGAGGCTCGGCGTCGCGTTTGTCTCCCGCAGCATCGATGGCCACACGCACGGCGGCGATGGCTTCGTTGTCGCGGCCGGACATCCACTGCAAGAACGACATTCGGCTGTACGACGGCAGGTTTGGCTTGATGTCCATCATGCGCTGCGTGGCCGCCGCCGAAGCCTCCACGTTCCCGAGCTCCAGTTCGGCGTCCGCCAGCGAGCCGTAGCCCATGGGGTCTGTCGGGTGTGCGGCCACGATGCTCTGGGCAACTTCGCGGGCCTCCTTGAACTTGTGATTGTTGAGCAGCACCAAGGCCTTCAGGTTGAGGGCCAAGCGGTCGCCTGGAGAGATCTGAAGAGCGATGTTCACGCACGCGTTGGCGTGGGCGTAGTACCCCGGGTCCGAAGTCTCCCGCGCCTTGCGGACCCATCCCTCGCCGAGCGCAATCCACGGTTCGAGCTTCTCGGGACTGCGCTGGGCCACTTTGGCCGCCATGGCCAGCTCCCGATCGATGAGACCGTTGTCTTTGGTGGCTGCCAGAGCCAGCTGCTTGTCCGTCGACAAGGCGACAGCTTTCGGTGCTTCGGCGCTCGGCGAGGCGCTCTTCGGGGGTGTCTCGTTGCGGCACCCCGCGAAAGCCAGCACCGCGCAGGCGGCGATGACTGCGCAGGGCAGGGCCACGCGCTGCAATACGCCGCCATGACCGCGCTCTTTCTGCTCTTCGATGTCTGCCCCCGGGCCCATCTTCTCCGTGCTCATGCCCCGAACAACGCGCGAGGCGCGCGGGTGGATCGTCGGTGCTACCGGGGCCCCTCCTTATGGGCGCGATGGACGGGTTGCCGGCGCGGAGGTCGGCACATGTAGGTCTGCGGAGTGATGCAAAAAACCATGGATCCGTGCTGCGTCGGGCGGCGTAGGTCGCATGAGAACGGCGGCAAGGTAAGCCGCTCAAACCCGAGAGGACAATAGCGAGAATGACTATGATCCAAACACTGCGAAGGGCGAAGAAGCCCGCGCTTGTGGCCGTTGCCGCGGCCATCGGCATCGCGTGTGGCTCGAGCGACACCGAAGAGGGCAGCCCCTTCGCGTCCTTCGAGCCCGCGGCGAATGCACCCGGCACCTTCGTTGGTCCGCGCTCGGCGGTACCGCTCCCGGACGGAAGCGTTGTGTTCGTTGCGCGGCAGCCCAACACCGCTACCCGCGACCTCGAAGACTTGGAGACGTCTACAACGGACCGCATGGCGGTCTTCCGCCAAGTCCCCGGAGCCGCCCCCACGGTGCTCTACGCGGGCGCCAAGTTGGTGGAGCCGTTCGATATCGAAGCGTCCGTCGACGGTGCAACGCTGTACATCGCCGACCTTGCGGCGGGGCCCGATGCCCGCGGCGCCATCTTGGTGATGTCGGCGTCTGGCGGTGAGCCAAGCGAGTCCGCCGTCGGGTATGCCCCCCGAGGCGTCACCGTGGGCCATGACGGCGCCGTGTACTTCACTGGCAGCGACAAAGAGAGCCGCGTCCCGGGCCTCTTCTCCCTGAAGGACCAGGCAGTGAACCCCGTGGTGCTCGGCGCACCCTTCGTCGACCCCTCGGGCATTGCCATCGCCCAAGACGGCCGGATCTTCGTCGCCGACACGAGCCTCGGTCTCAATCCAGACCTCGAGCTCATCAGCCAGGCCGGCATCGTCTTGGTCAAAGACGGCAAGGCTGGCGTGTTTGCCTCGGGCTTCGTGTCTGGATACCCGGCCGGTGTGGCGCTCACCAAGAACGACGCCACGCTCATCGTCTCGGGCCAAGCGCCCAACTCGTCGGACGCCGTGTACTTGTTTGCCGCCGACGACGGCGCCAAAGCGCCCAAGGTCGTCACGGACAAGATCTCCGAGCTGCGCGATTCCGCCGCGGGGCTCAAACGGTTGCACAGCGGGGACACGTTCGCGTGGGCCTCTCTCGAAGCAAACGGCGGCGGCACGGTTTACGTCATCAAGGGTAAGTGAGGAATACAAGGATCATGAATATCAAACGTTTCGCGCTCAGCACTCTCCTCGCCACGGCGGGTCTCTCGATCTCCGGTTTTGCTGCCGCCTCGAGCCACCGTGAAGCGCCCGCGATTTCCGCCGACCCCGCTGCGGACAACACGGACCTTTATGCTTGGGTTTGCAACGAAGGAACGGGCAAGGCCCTTTGCGTGGTGGCCAACTACATCCCCCTCGAGCTCCCGGAGGGCGGCCCCAACTACAACAAGTTCTCCGATGACGTGCTGTACCAAGTGCACCTGACGCACACCGACGCCAAGGGCATTCCCAACCTGGACGACTACATCACCCTGGATATTCAGTTCGACAGCGCGGACATCAAGCGCGTGGCCGTCGACGACCAGAAGGCCGGCCCCGGCGGCGGCAAGGAGTTCTTTGCGCAGCTTGCGGGCTCCTTCGCCCAGACGGCCACGGTGGCCATGAAGAAGCGCGGTGACGCCAGAGGTCGCACCATCTTCCGCGATGTGCCCGTGGCACCGCCGAACATCGGTCAACGTACGTCTACGTTCGTGTACGGCAACGAGAACTACGAGGCCTATTCGAAGACCTTCGTGAAGACCAACGACCGCGGGTACAAGTTCTTTGCGGGCCCCCGGGACGACGCGTTCTACGTCAACCTTGGTCAAGTGTTCGACTTGGGTTCTATCGTTGGCTTGAACACCCTGAACGGCAAGCCCTTCCGCTCGCGCACCCTAGACGTGGATCCCACGCAGAATGGTCAGTTCGCCAATACCGACGCCAAGAAGGCCCTCGACGGCGTCGCCGGCCTCAACGTGCACAGCATCGCGTTCTCGATTCCTCTTGGCGAGCTCACCCCGTCCAACGACGGCAAAGCCCGCGACTACGTAAACGCCCTCACCGGCGGCAAGCCCAGCGACGCATCGACCTTCGGCGTCTGGGCCTCGGCCAGCCGACGCACCGCCCAGGTGTGGAGCCCTACTTCGCGGGGCAACTTCGCCCATATCGGCGGCTGGCGCCAGGTGTCGCGCCTTGGCTTGCCGCTCATCAACGAGGTCATCATCGGCGTCCAAGACAAGGACCGCTACAACCGCACCAAGCCCAGTGACGACGTGACCAACTTCGGCGCGTACTTCCTGAACCCGGTGCTCGTCCGTGACGTCGAGGCCATCGGTGGCTACGCCCAGCTCGGCATCGCGTCGGTGCCCGATGACTTCAAGTACGGCCGCGTCGACATCTTGAACGTCATCAACCTCAAGGACATCCCGTCCACCGGCGCGCACAACGTCCCCATCGAGCCCGGTCGCACCGGCGACGTCCTTCGCGTCGACGTGGCCATCGAGTCTGGCTTCCCCAACGGTCGTCCGCTCAGCGGCGCCAAGGTGGCCAGCGGCAAAGAGGAAGACGTCACCGACGTCGAGCTCTCCCTGGTGCTCGCCAAGCTCACCACGCCCATCACGGACTACGTCAACGGCCCCGGCGACGGTCGCAAGCTCGTCAACTACTTCCCCTACCTTGCGCCGCCCTTCGCTGGCGACGTCGAGGGCAAAGGCAAGCCCGCAGCGTTCTAGTCGTTATTGGACCTCGTACCCCAAAGGGTCTTTGCGAAAGCGAAGGCCCTTTGGGCTTTTGTGCTTCGCGCCTGGCTACTCGCAGTAGAAGACGCGTGCGGCGGCGCCATCGACGGACAGGGTGTCGTCGGAGTTGGGACCATTGAACTCTGCGGCAAAGGCCAACGCGAATTCGTTGCTGTTGACGATGGTCGGACTGAGCGACACGCCGAAGGTCTCCGAGGGGCCGCCGTAGACGGCGGTGTTGTAACTGGTGCCCCAATTGTTCGGGCTCGGTTCGTTGCGTCCGCCGAGCGAAGGGAAGGGCGGCGCAATCACGTCTTTGGTGCTGGTCGAGCGGCCGTCGGCGCCCTTGCGTACCACCGAGAACTCGACCCCTGTCACCTTGGCCGTGGCCGGGATGGAGAAGCCAAAGCCCTCGAACACCAAGGTGTCCGTTCTCTTTCCGAGGGTGAGCGCTACCGTCGCAGCAGCGCCGTCGACAGCCATCGCCCGGTCGATGTTGCTCCAGACTCGGCCGCCCGCCGCCACCATGCGTGTGTTCGACGGCGCGCGAGGGCCGGCGATCTTGTTGGTGCAGCCCGTCTTGTTGGGCGTGGCATCTTTGGGCACGCCGCCATCGTTTGGTGCCTGGGGCTCGGCGTCGGAGTCAACCTCGGCGTCGGGCGTGGGCGCAGGCGCGGCGGGGCCCTGTTCCACGGTGATGCAGGCGCTGCACAGGGCAGTGCCCAACCCAAGGGCTAGAAGAACAGACTGGACGCTGCAACGCCGCTGCATGGCTTCGATGGTACACGACGCCTTGGCTGACCAAGCAGCAAAGCCTTCCGGGCGTGGGTGGCCACCTTTGCGGATGCCCCGGGGGGGGCGTGCGCTCAGTTGCGCCCGGAACTGACCCCCGCGCCCGTGGGCACCTTGGGCAGCGGAAGCGCGCCCGCGTCTTGTCCGCTCTTGATCACATCGAGCATGTCCAAGCTGGTCGTGCACTTCTTGCCGCAAGTGCCCTTGCCGTTGGCCTTCACGCAGCCACCCTGGGCACAGTCGAAGTCGCTGACGCAGGAGGCGCCGGCCAAGCCCAAGGCCACGCACTTGGTGCTTACGCACCGTAGGCCCTTGTCGCAAGGCTTTGCCTCGCAAGACTCGCCCTCTTTGGCCGGTGCTGCCGCGGTGCACTTGCCCGACGCACAAACCTGGCTGGGACCGCAGTTGTTGTTCACGAAGCAGGCCGTACCCTCGCTGGGCAGCGGTCCACAGGTATGTGTCGAGAGCGCACAGAACTCGGCGCAGGCGGGCTTCTTTCGTTCCACCTCGCGTTGCCCGGCGCCAGCGATCAAGGCGTCGGTGTAGGGGCCGCAGCCGGCGCCGTTGGGCCGCGGGCCTACGCACGTGCCTGTCTTGTTGGGCGTTGCTCCCTCGCAGTGCAGGTTGCCGGCACAATCGAGGCTCGACCGGCAGACTCCGCCTTCGGGGACCTGGCCGATCAGGACCCCCTGACAGGCGTCCGGCACGCGCGGCTGGCTCGGGGTCACCCAGCCGCACTCTTTGGTCTCGTTCTTGACTGCCGTCTCGCAGCGTTCGACGGCGGGCGCGTCGATGACGACGCTCTTGTTCTGAACGGACGCGCTGAGTAGGCGCACGCACTCGCCAGCGGGCACCCCCTGCGTCGAGGCGCCGCAGCAGGCCGCCTTGCGCTCGTTGGGTACCGTGTACAGCAGATCGCAGAGCCGCGCGGCTAGCGGGTCCGGGGTGACGGTGAGCGGGTACAGCGGCCCTGCCATGACCCCAGTGGAGCCGAAGGGTTGCACCACTGGGGCGCTGGCATCCGGGGCCGGTGTGTTCTTGGTTTCGGGCTTGGGGCAGGCCGCGAGCGCAAAGCCAAGGGGCAGGAGAAACAGCGCACGGGCCAAGACGCGGAGCATCGCCGCAGGGTATCGCAATCTTGCTGGCCGAGTCTTCCTTGCTGCGGAAACGAAGCGCAGCACCCATACCGAACCCATACCGAGGCTCCGGGGCAGGCAAGCGGGGGGCCGGCCGCGACAGGGCCGGCGCCAACGGTGTAGACTGCGTCGGGTGACCCCCATCGAAGAGCTACGTCTCTTGCTGCGCCCCGCGGGCGGCGGCTTGTATCTGGTGTCCACCGGTAAGGCCGAACAGCTCGCCATGCAGCGACGGCTGTACGATGCGGCCACGGACGCCGACGTGGAGCGAAGGTGGCACGAAGCCATGGAGCGGCTCCGGGGCGCGAAGGCTTTCGTACTCGGGGTGCCTTCAGACGTGGGTGCGGGCTTCCGCCGCGGCGCCAATCTTGGCCCCATGGAGATTCGAAAGGCCATGCTCGATGCCTTCCCAGACTGGCCCGAGCGCATGGCGGCGCACGATGTCGTCGACCTGGGCGACGTTTTCGTGGTGCCGCAGCTGTTGCACGACGAGATGTTGTCTGACGCGCAGCTGACCCGCACCCGAAAGGCTCTCTACGGCCATAGCGCTGCGGCGCTTGCAGCGGGCCTTCCGGTGTCGCCGCTCTCCATCACCGAGCGTGCCCTCGACTTGGTGCAGGCCATTGCTCCCCAGGCCAAGCCCATGGTCATTGGTGGCGACCACTCGGTGGCGTGGCCCGTGGTGGCCTCGCTTTTTCGCGGCAAGAAAGAGCGCTTCTGCGTGGTGCAGCCCGACGCGCACACGGACTTGCTCGAGGAGCGGCTTGGCGTTCGCTACTGTTTTGCCACCTGGTCGTTCCACGCAAACGAACTCTTTGGGCGCGATGGCCGCATGATTCAGGTGGGTGTGCGGGCGTCGGGCAAAGACCGTGGACACTGGGAGAGCAGCCTGGGTGCCCGGCAGTTTTGGGCCAACGAATGCCGCGCCGACCCCGACAGGGCCCTTAGCGACATCGTCGCCGCCGTGAAGGCCACCGGCTCGACATCTGTCTACTTCTCCAACGACATCGACGGAACCGACGAGGCCTTCGCCGATGCAACGGGCACGCCGGAGCCGCTCGGGCTGGACCCAGACTTCGTGGTCGAGCTCATTCGGCGTCTGGGCCGCGAGGTGGGCCTGCTCGGCGCCGACTTGGTCGAGGTCGCACCGTGCATCCAAGACCGCCCAGACTCTCGCAGTCGCACGCTCGCCACGTCCGTTCGCTACATGCAGGAAACCCTGAGCGCGCTGACCGATTCGCGCTGGTAAGCGCGATAGTGGGCGAACTCGCGCGGGTACGCGCGACGGGGAGCGAGCCGCGCTGGTGGCGACTGGCTACAGTCGCGCCTTGGCGTCGGCTTCGCGGGTTTCCGTGGCCTTGGTCTCCGTGACCGCAGCGTCGAACACCTTCTGCGCCGCCTTCTCGCCGATGTCGTCGGCGCGGGGAAGCGCTCCCGTGACGGCGGTGATGATGCGCTCGAGCGTGCGGAAGAAGCGGATCGTGGCCAAGGGCTGATTGAGCCAGCCGACAGTGATGCAGTAGTGGTGCTCGTAGGGGGCCGTGTGGTGGATCTCGTGGTGCTTGGCCGTCAAGATCAAGCG
>JBIKNA010000534.1:0-4747 GCA_044358965.1 Polyangiaceae bacterium | reverse complement strand
CCCCATCAAGCTCTACAAAAACCTGGGCCTACGCGTCACCGTCAACACCGACAACCGGCTGGTCACCGACACCACGGTCTCCAAAGAGCTGCACCTGTGTCACACGCAGATGTCGTTCACCCTGGCGGACATCAAGCAGGTCATCATCAGCGGTTTCAAGAGCGCGTTCTTGCCGTTCCACGTCAAACAGCAATACCTGCGCAAGGTGAGCGAAGAGCTCAAGGCCTTCACCGAAGACAACCTGCCCAGCGTGGTGCCCGCCGCAGCGTCGAGCTCCACGCTGTCGTAAGGTCCGCCCAGCAAGCTACTTGATGGTCGTTGTTCCGCTTGTTCCTCGGGACACGAGGCGAAACGCGATGTCGTAGTCGCCAGCGGTGACCAGCTGTCGGCTTTCTTCCCACTGCTTGATGCGGACCGTGCCCGCCGGGAACTTGCTCGCTAGGGCCTTCGGAATCGTGCCGGTGCCTTGCGCCGATGGGAACTGGCAATCTGCAATGACATAGGGCTTTCGGAGCTCGTTGTAGACACTCACGTCCACGTCCCCGTCGCCGCCGCCCGTCCAAGTGAAGGCGATGTCTTTCGAGGAGTCCAGCTCTGCGCATGTGCCGTTGGCGCAGGCAGGCGCGCTCAGCGATACCTTCGCCGGGGCAGCTCGAGACACCTCGAACGCCGGGACTTCGGCGCCGGTGGCCTTCGCAACGAAGCGGGTGCCCGCGAAGCGGCTGATGGGGATTGGCTCGAAGGAGTACATGGGAGCGACGTAACTGCCCTTGACTCCCGCATCCGGAGAGTCTGCGGCGAGCAGCACCATGTCGCCCGCACCAACGTCGGGAATCGCAGGCCCAGCGTCTTCTGTTGGCGCTGCGGCGTCGAAGGAAACCGTTAGGTCGCACTCGCGGAGGGTGCAAGCTCCCTCCTTGACCGTCGTGCATTCAGTGCTGGGGGCAGGGGCCACGGCCAACGGCGAGCGGAAGCTCGCAAAGCCGACGGCGCGGGGACCCGATCCATCGTCAAGCTCGTCGACTTGAATGCTGCCGGTACCGCGCTTGGCGTTGGGACCGGCGTCTGTGGCGGCACCTCCGTCGGCAGCGGCGTCAGCGCTAGCGCCGGCGTCCGCGCCGGGCCCACCGCTGCTCGAGGACGAGGAGTTGGAGTCGGTGGTGCACGCGGCCAAGCCGAGGGCAAATGTAGTGGTCGCGGAGAACAGAACAAGAAGGCGCATGAGGATCCTAAGGTGAGAAGCCTGGTGAAAAGATGTGCCCGGTGTGCGGGCGACCTTTCACTTTGCGGTATCGCGGCGCCGCGGCCCATTCCGGGCTCGCATGCTCGTAAGTGCTCGGGATGGCATCGCAAACTGGTATGCGCGAAATGCCATTCTGCGTTTGCACCTGTGCAAGACTTGCATCCGTGCGCAAAGCGAGAGAGCCCCGCAAGCAACCGGCGCAAGAGCGCAGCAAGGCACTTGTGGCTTCGGTCGTCGAGGCGGTCTCCGTTTTGGCCGAAGAGCGCGGCGTTCACGCGTTGACCATGTCGGCGCTTGCGCAGCGCGCCGGCGTATCGGTCGCGTCGCTGTACGAGTACTTCCCCACCAAGGACGCCGTGTTGGCGGCATGGGCCGAGCGTGTCTGGGAGCGCGCCCTCAACGCAGGGTTCGTCGCACTCGAGCGCAGCGTCGTGCAGCAGCGCCTCCCGGTGGACCAGGGGGCGGCGTCGGTGTTGTTGGCGGTCAACGCCGAGCTGAGACCGTTCGCCCGCGCCATCGCTGGTGTCGTCATGCGCACCGTCGTCGGACGCTACGAGCGTCGCGAAGAGCTCATCGAGACGGTTCGCTTCCTGATCCTCGGGGTGATCACCGGAGCACCCGACGCCGCTGTTCGCGTCAACTCGCCGGAAACAGCCGCCAACCTTGTCGCGCACATCTTGTGCAGCGACGGGTACCTGAACTTCTTGGCCACGGCGTCCAATGCCGAAGATGCAGACACCGAGGTGTGTGCGCTGTTCCGTCGTTACCTACGCGGTGACGACGCTTGATGTGTCAGTCTTTTTGGCAGATGGCAAAGCCCTGCAGGCTCTGGCTGCCAACGCATTTCTGACCGGCGGGGCATTCGTTGCTGCTGCCCGGCTCGCACACGCGCACGGCCACGGTGTTGGGCACGACGGCCACACAAGCAGCCGCTGCCAAGCAAGACAATGCTCGGTAGCCAACGTTCTGTTCGAACACGCCGCAGCAGACCTCGCCGTTGTTGCAGTCCGACGTTTTGCCGCAGGTGACGCTGGTGCCGTTGTTGCACGTGCCCGTGGTGACGCAGGAAAATTGCTGGCCGCCGCCGCCGCCGCTGCGCACGCAGCACACGTCGGGCGGCACCGTGCAGATGCGCGGCTGGCCGTTGACCTTGCCGCACTGGATCTTCTTGGGCGTGAAGACGCCGCCAGAGCTCGACGTGGAGCTTGTGGTGCCGCTCGAGCTGGAAGAACTGGTGCCCGACGTACCGCTGGAGCTCGAAGTCGTGGTGCCCGACGTTCCCGAGGTGCCAGAGGTACCGGAGCTCGATGCGCTGCTGGTGGAGCTGCTGGTCGACGGGTCGCCGCTGGACGAGGGCGGGGTCTCGCCGAGCTGACCAGGCTCTACGGTGCCGGTGGTGCCGGAGCTGCTGCTCGTGGTCTCGGGTGGCGCGGCGGTAATGTCTGTAGCGGTCGCGCCTCCGCAAGCGATGACGAGACCAACGGCGGAGATCACGAAGGGGGCAACACGACGCATGGCAACGACTCCTGAGCCGCTTAACTACTCCCACCGGCCCTCGTTGGCGATGCCGGAGCAACATCGGGCGTCGGCTAAGTTTGCGATTTTGCCTACATTGTCGCCACGCGCGCATCGCTTGTCGGCAATGAGAGAGATCGCATGCTAAGAGGCTCGCCCCCTTGCCCTCGGATCCCGTCGTGAACACCGCCCCGACCCGTAGCCGCCTCATTGTCGATCTGCGCGAGCCTTTGCCGCCGGGCATCGAGCCAGGCGTGGCCGACACGTGCATGGATGCTGTCGAACAAGCGGCGCTGGCGGCCGAGCGTGGGCAGCTTCAGGGCAGCCTGCTGCTGGTGCGCGCGCAAGACGTTCGCGCCGCCGTCGAGATCGATCGCCGCAAGGTGCGCGATGCGCTCGACCGGGTGATGATGGGCGAGGACCCGGAGCTCGGCCTCGATACGCTGCTCGGCAGCGGCGTGCTCGAAGCGCTGTTCCCCGAGGTGCACGCCATGGTCGGCTTTGGCGACGGCGAGTGGCGCCACAAAGACGTGTGGAAGCACACCAAGCAAGTGGTGCGGCAGGCCGTGCCGCGGCTCGAGGTGCGCTGGGCATCGTTGTTCCACGACATCGGCAAGATCAAGACGCGCACGTTCACGCCCGACGGCAAGGTGCAGTTCTTGGGGCACGCCGAGGTGGGCACACGCATGTTCGACAAGCTCGACCGCAGGCTGCCCATCTTCTCGCCGGACCCGGCGCTCAAAGACACCGTGCGCTTCTTGGTGCTGCACCACCTGCGGGCCAACCAGTACGACCCGTCCTGGACCGACAGCGCTGTCCGGCGTTTTGCCCGGGAAATCGGCGCACACCTAGACGACCTGTTGTGTCTGTCTCGCGCCGATATCACCACCAAGCGGCCCGAAAAGAAGCGCAAGGGCCTCGGTCAAATCGAAGAGCTGGCGGCCCGCATCGCCGAGCTCGCGGCCATCGACGCGCAGCAGCCTCCGTTGCCAAGCGGCGTGGGCGATCTCGTCATGAAGGTGTTTCAGCTCAAGCCTTCGCGGCTCATCGGCGACATCAAGCGCAAGCTCGAGCAAGCCATCGAAGCGGGCGAGGTGGAGCCGTACTTGCCCTCGGAGGCCTACGTGGCCTTCATCGAACAAGACCGCGCGCGCTTCGGTTTGTAGCCGCTGCGGAAAAGGGCCCAAGCACAGGGGCGCGCGTGCGCTCGCATTGCGCCAGCGTTACTTGGGCAGGCGCGCTTCGAGAGTCTTGATGGCCTTGCCCAGTGCGTCGTCCCGCAGGCACTGCAGCGGGTCTTTTTTGGCGCCAGCGACCTTGGGGCCCGGCTTGTAGCTCTTGAGCAGCTCGAGGGTGTTGGCGTCGCCCTCGGCGGCTGCGCGGTCGAGCAGCTTCTTGAGCGCGCAGGTTTGTCCGGCGCTCTGCACGTCGACGGTGACGAGCAAAGCAGGGCTCATGCGCGCGCGTACGTCCGGGCGCGCGAGGATCTTCTGCGCCCGCTTGGCTGCTTCGGGGTAGTGCTCGCCCGAGCGGCCGTAGGCGATGTCGTAGGTGTCGTCGAGGCCGGTTTGGCCCATGGCGCTCTCGAGGAGCCGAAACGCAATGTCTGCGGCGCCCGGGTCGGAGCCAATGGCCGCGTCGCGCACGGGGACGCGGAGCTTGAGGTCTTTGGCCGCAGATGGGCGGACCTTGAGCAGAGCCTCGGCCTCGGTCATGGCCTCTTGGGGCTTTTTGGTGGCCGTGTACGCAGCGAGCAGCGCCTCGTGCACATCGGCGCGCCCTTTGGCCTCGCGATCGATGCCGTGCAGCTTCTCGATGCCGCTCGCGTAGTCGCCGCGCTTGAGCATGGCGAGCGCTGCAGCGATACGGTCGTCGACGCTCCCGGTGTCGACGCTGGCGCTGGGGGCTGCAATGGGCCGGGCGCTTACGGTGGCACTGGCGCTGCTTTGGGCGCTGCCCAGCGGCGTCGTGCCGGTGGTGCCCGTGTTG
>JBIKNA010000143.1:0-15682 GCA_044358965.1 Polyangiaceae bacterium | reverse complement strand
AGAGGACAACTCGCGCTTGGTGTCCGCGAGCATGGGGAAGGGCAGGTGTCGCAGGTCCTCGTGGTGCGTGCGCCAAGCGTGGTGCACGAAGTGCGAGTCTGTGCTGGCCCCCAGCACCTGGGCGTCGCGGTCGGCAAAGGCGCTGGTCTTCTTGCCAAAGGCGGCGATTTCCGTCGGACAGATGAAGGTGAAGTCCATGGGCCAGAAGAAGACGACCTTCCACTTGCCCTCGTAACTACGGTGACTGATGCGCTCGAACTCTTTGCCCTTGTCCAACGACACGGCGGCTTCGAGGGAAAACTCGGGGAACTTGTCTCCAACGGTCAGCATGGCTTCTTCCTTCGGGTTCGGGGCGATTGGCGCAAAGCCGCGCCAGCCGCGATATTTCGCTACATCGGCCGGGGCACCCGGCGTCGGCAGAACCATGTGCAGCGACCGTGCCCAGAAGATTCACCAGTAATTTCAACAAATAAAATCAAGGTCGTTCCGGCTTCACCGATATATCGGTGTTGCGGGCGCGTTATTTCGTTGCCACAGTGGGGCCATGCCGACCGAACAAGGCACGGATTTGGGGGCGCTGTCGCAGCTTGCGGCGCTGTCGCACGAGCCCCGGGCGCTCCCCGAGACGCTGCGCCAGGCGCTCGTGGCCCTGCGCCGGGTGGTGCCCTACGACTTGGCCGCGCTCTACGAGCTTCATGGCGAGGTCTTGGTGGCCCGTGCGGCCGAGGGGCCTTTGGCGTCCGAGCGCGTGCGAGCCCATCGCCTCGAGTTGTCTGCGTACCCGTCGTTGCGAAGGGCGATGGTCACCCGTCGCCCGGTCATCATGGAGGAACACGACCACCGTGGCGCCGAGGGCGATCCTTACGATGGTGTTCTCGACTTGCCTCCGGGCCACTCGTGCATGGTGTTGCCGCTCTTTGCGCAAGAGCGTTCCCTCGGTCTGATCACGCTCGATAAGGCGAGCTGCGGTCACTACGACGACCACGTGCTGGAGCTGTGCTCCGTGGTCACGCAGCTGGTGTCCGCAGCGTTGGTGTTTGCCGAACAGACCGAACAGCTCGCCGCCATGCAGCGGGTACTCGAGGAGCGAAATCGCATTCTGCGCGAGGAGCTCACGTCCTTCGATCTGGCTTGCCGCCGTCTCAGCGAGAGCGCCTCGGCGCCCATGCTGGAGGTCGTTCGCATGGCCAAGCAGGTGGCCGTCACCGATGCACCGGTCTTGATCCACGGAGAGACGGGCACTGGCAAAGAGGTGCTCGCGCAGGCCATTCATGCCTGGAGCAACCGCGCGGGCGCGCCCATGGTCAAGCTCAACTGCGCGGCCATGCCCGAGCAACTCGTCGAGTCCGAGCTCTTTGGGCACGTCAAGGGCGCGTTCTCCGGCGCGGTCTCGCATCGGCCTGGGCGCCTCGTGGCGGCCAACGGCGGCACACTGTTCTTGGACGAGATCGGCGACATGCCGCTGGCCGCCCAAGGCAAGCTGCTGCGCGCGCTCCAAGAGAAGACCTTTGAGCCCGTTGGCTCCGACAAGAGCGTCCACGTCGATGTGCGTGTCATCGCTGCGTCGCACGTCGACCTGCAAGAGGCCATCGAGCGGCGCACCTTTCGCGAGGACCTCTACTATCGACTTGCGGTGTTCCCTCTCGAGCTGCCGCCCTTGCGAGAGCGCACCGAAGACTTGTTGGGGCTGTGCACGTCGTACCTCACAGAGCTTTCGCTGCGCTCCGGGCGTGGGCCTTGGATGCTCGAGCCCGACACCGTGCGACGCCTCAAAGACAACCTCTGGCCGGGCAACGTGCGTCAACTGGTCAACGCGCTGGAGCGCGCCACCATTCTCGTGCCCTCCGGGGCCCTTTCGCCAGAGCACCTGGGCCTTGGAGCCAAGGCCCGGGGGCGTCGCGAGGCACAGGTAGACCCCGGCGAGATCCTGCCGCTGCGCGAGCAAGAGAAGCGAATGCTCGAGGCGGCCCTCGCGCGCGCCGGAGGTAAGATCTACGGTGCAGACGGCGCGGCCAAAGCGCTTGGCCTGCCGCCGAGCACGCTGCAGAGCAAGCTGCGCAAGTTAGGGCTGCGCTAAATGACCGAGCGCGATTCGACTACAGACGCCGGGCGCCATTTGGGCTTGGGACCCAAATGCAGGAGGTGGGGCCCCAGCGGCTTTGCCTCTGGGGCGGAGGACAGCGTCCTCCGATAACAAAGGAAGCCAAATCGCTGAGCTTGATCGAAGATCATGCTCGGTGATTTGGCGCCGGCAACACCGTGGCCGGAGCTCAGGTCGACGGATCGCGAACGGCCGCCATGGCTGGCGTCGACGCCCGGGCCAAGCGCACCGTCTCGTGGGCGATGTTCATCAGGTGGCCGCGCAGGTGCGTGTCTTTCGGCAAGAAGTACGCGACACCGAGCGTCAACAACATGTTCACGTCGGCCTGGTTGGCGCCGGCGCTGACCGCCACGACGGTGGTGTCTTCGGCCAGCTTGCTTCCGCGCAGGTACATGTAGAGCTCGGCGCCGGTCATGCCTGGCATCATCAGGTCCAGCACCAGAAGCTGCGGGGCTTGCCTTCGTATGGCCGCAAGCGCGCTCTTGGCGTCGTGCACGACCTCGACGTTGGCCATGGGCGCGCCTTGTTTGACGGCGAGGCTCATGAGTCGCGCAATGTCGCGGTCATCGTCCACCACGAGCACCTGCATGGCTTCGTCGGTCTTGGGGCGCGCGATAGACGACCGGATGGTCTTAAGCTGCGTGGTCACTTGGGCCATGCTTGTGGGGCGGTGCTGAGGGCTCTTGGCCATGAGCGCAGCCACCAAACGCGAAAGCCGCTCGGGGATCCCCGCGTGCGTGGGCAACATGGGCACCGGATCGTTCGCGTGTTTCATGGCGATCTCGGAGATGCTCTCGCCGTCATAGGGAATGGATCCGGTAAGGAGCTCGAAGGCCATCACGCCAAAGGCATACATGTCCACGAGCTCCCAGCGCGCGGTCTCGGCGATGTCGCGGCTGAACACCTCTGGGGCCATGTAGCCGGGCGAACCCACGGCTTGCCCCGCAAAGGTGAGCTCTCCTTCTTGCTGTCCGAGACCGAAGTCCATGAGCACCACGCGGTCGCCGGCGGTGAGCATGACGTTGGCGGGCTTCACGTCGCGATGGAACACGCCGCCGCGATGCACCGCTGCGAGCGCATCGGCCACGGGGACCAAGAAGTCGAGCGCTTCGACGGGCGAGAAGCGCTCGCCGCTCGCCAGGCGCTGGCCAAGGTGCGCTTCGAGGGTGATGCCTTCGATGTACTCGAGCACGAGGTACTCGATGTTGCGGTGGCTGCCGAGGCCATGCACCGAGAGCACCGCAGGGTGTCGAAGCATGGCCAGGGCCCGTGCCTCGCTACGCAACGATGTAAAGTCGAGCCCCGGGTGATGGGCCTTGATGGCGACCATGCGCAGCAGATTCAGGTCGAACGCTTGGAACACCTGCGCCATGGCGCCGCGACCCAAGACGTCGCGGATCTCGTAGGTGTCGTTGAGCACTTCTCCAACGCCGAAGATCTCGGGCTTCTTGGGAATGCGCTCGATGGCCCCTTGGAAGCGACCTGAGTACTCGATGGGCGGGTCGGACTCGCTCATGACGAACTATTGATAGTACAGCCATCTGCGCAGCAACGGTGGAAGACGAATGCGTCAATCGTCCCGCTGTCCGCCGCCGCTACCTGCACGCCCCTTTTGACGCGCTCGTTAGGACGGCCCGCTTTGGCCAGAAAATTGCAAGGAAACGCCCCAGGGCCAGGCGGCTTGTCTCCGCCCCGAGACACGGCGCGCTGCGTTATCGCCTGCTCATGGGCGGTCTGGAGTCGCGCCCATCGGCGTCGGGGACGAGCGACGCGCGGTGTTGTCGAAACTGCTGATGCGCGATGGTTCGCAAGCGTTTGCGTAGCTTGTCGTCGCGCGGGAGCACGTCGGCCACGCCCAGCATCTTGAGCAGCTGCACGTCGCCATCGGTGATGCTGTCTTCACTTACGGCCACCACGGTCATGGGCTGCGTGCCCTTGCTGCCCGTGAGATAGGTGTACAGCTCGAAGCCGTTCATCTCTGGCATCAGCAAGTCCAAGACCATCAAGTGCGGCGCTCGGCTTCGGATGGCCACGATGGCGGCCTCGGCGCTGTGCACGATGTCCACGTGGGCCAGCGGCGCGCCTTGTTTGACTGCCTCGGCCATCTGCGCTGCGGAGTGTTCGTCGTCGTCCACCACGAGTACGTGTACCGGCGCAGTTTCGGAGCGCCCTAGCGTGGCGCGAATGATGCGGAGCTCCTCGGCCACGTGGGACATGCTGCGTGGTCGCTCCGCCGGATCTTTGGCCAACATGCTCGTGAGAAGCGCTTCGAGGCGCGGTGGCGCGGTGACGTTTTCTTCGAACGGGGGCACGGGCTCGCAGCTGTGCTGGTAGCAGAGCAGCATGACGGTGCCGCCGGTGAAGGGCAGCTTGCCGGCGATGAGCTCGTAGGCCATGACCCCGAAGGAGTACATGTCCGCGAGCTCCCAGCCTTGTTCGCCGACCTCTTGGCGGTACACCTCTGGTGCCATGTATTCCGGGGTACCGACGGACTCTCCGACCACCGATTCGGCGCCTTCGCGCTGCCCCACGCCAAAGTCGATGAGCACCACACGGTCACCCGCCGTGAGCATGACGTTGCCTGGCTTGACGTCGCGGTGCCACACCCCGTGCCGGTGTGTTGCTGCCAGGGCCTCGGCGATGGGCATCAAGAAGTCGAGCGCCTCGGAGACGGAGAAACGTTCGGCCACGCGCACGCGGTGCTTGAGGTGCAGCTCCAGGTCGATGCCCTCGATGTACTCGAGGACCATGTATGGTGTGCCGTTGTGGCTGCCCATGCCATGCACAGCCAGGACCGAGGGATGGTGCACCGCGGCCATGGCCTGGGCCTCTGCGCGAAGGGTGTTGATGCCACCGGCCGAGGTGTGTTGGGTCTTGATGGCCACCCGGCGATCGAGGAACAGATCTTTGGCGAGGGCAACTTGGCCCATGGCGCCGCGGCCCACGATGCGCTGGACCTCGTAGGTGCCGCTCAGCACATCGCCCACGGAGAAGATGTCGGGCTTGCGCGGCACCTTGGCCACCAAGCCCTCGAACTTCGCGGTGAGCGAACCTGTGATGGACGGCGGATTGCTCTTGGGCATGGCACCTTGGGCCCAAGGCCACTCCGCCCGCGCGCGTGCTACACGGGCGCAGAAGCGCTTCCTCGAACCCCGCTAGGACGCTATCAGCCCGAGCTTTTTGCCGCAACGCGTGAACGCGTCGATGGCGCGGTCGATGTGCTCCGTGGTGTGGTCTGCGGAGAGCTGTACGCGAATGCGTGCCTCGCCTTTGGGCACAACAGGGAACGAGAAGCCGATGACGTAAATGCCCTCGGCGAGCATGGCGGACGCAAGCTCGGCGGCCACTTTGGCATCGCCCAGCATGACCGGGACGATGGGGGTTACGCCCTCTTTGACGGTGAACCCAGCCTTCGTCATACCCGCACGGAACCGTGCCGCGTTGTTCATGAGGCGATCCCGAAGCTCGGTGGTCTCGGCCAGCAAGTCGAGCACGGCCACAGAAGCGCCGGCAATGGCTGGCGCGATGGAGTTCGAAAACAGGTACGGCCGCGAGCGTTGCCGCAGAAGCTCGACGATGGCTTTTTTGCCGGTGGTGAACCCGCCAGCGGCGCCGCCAAGCGCCTTGCCCAGCGTCGAGGTCATGACGTCGACCTTGGCCTGCACCCCAAAGTGTTCTGCGGTGCCGCGCCCGGTCTTGCCGATGAAGCCACTTGCGTGGCTGTCGTCGACCATCACCATGGCGTTGTACTTCTCGGCCAAGGCGCAGATGACATCGAGCTTGGCCAGGTAGCCGTCCATGGAGAAGACGCCGTCGGTGGCGATCATGCGCAGGCGCTTGCCCTGTGTGGCCACCAACGCTTGCTCCAGCGCGGTCATGTCACCGTTGGGGTAGCGGTGGCGCTCGGCCTTGCACAGCCGGATGCCGTCGATGATGGACGCGTGATTGAGTGCGTCGGAGATGATGGCGTCTTCTTCGCCGAGCAAGGTCTCGAAGAGCCCACCGTTGGCGTCGAAACACGAGCCGTACAAGATGGTGTCTTCGGTGCCAAAGAACTGCGAGATCTTGGCCTCGAGGGCCTTGTGCAGGTCTTGGGTGCCGCAGATGAACCGGACGGAGCTCATGCCAAACCCGTGGGTATCGATGGCGGCGTGCGCCGCAGCGATGACCTTGGGGTGCGACGACAGACCAAGGTAGTTGTTGGCGCAGAAGTTGAGCACCGAGGGTTGCGAGCCGCCGTCGACGCGGATCTCTGCGGCCTGGGGCGTTACGATGACGCGCTCGGACTTGTACAGTCCGGCTTCGCGGATTTCGCCCAGGGTCTTGTCGTAGATGTCTTTTGCCGCGGTGAACATGGGGGCAAAGGCTAGTCGAGAGCCCCCCGGCCTGGCAAAGCCCGTCGTACAAGCCACCGGAGGCGACCGAAAGTAGTAGAGTGTTCACCGCCATGGCAAAGCCCGTCGTACTCATCACTGGAGCCAACGGAGAAATTGGACGCGCCCTCTTGGTGCGCCTGTTCGAAGAGGGGCGGTACCGTGTGGTTACCGTCGACCTCACCCCGTTGCCCGAGAAATACCGTCCGTATTGCCTCGAGACTTACGCCGGCAACATCATGGACAAGTACCTCCTCGACCAGATCGCGGCGCACCACGAAATCGAGGTGGTGTTCCATCTGGCGGCACTCTTGTCGACCCGCGGCGAGCGCGACCCGGAGCTCGCGCACCAAGTCAACGTCGAGGGCACGCTGCACCTCTTGCGAATGGCCACCAACCAGTCCGGCCGCCTGGGCCGTGCGGTACGCTTTCTGTTCCCCAGCTCCATCGCCGTGTACGGCTTGCCCAACCTCGACGAGAAGGCCCGCGTCGGCCGCATCCGCGAGGAGCAGTGGAACATGCCCATCACCATGTACGGCTGCAACAAGTCGTACTGCGAGCAGCTGGGGCGGTACTTCACGCTGCACTACCGCCAGCTCGGGGCCTTGGCGTCGGCGGCGCGGCTCGACTTCCGGGCGCTCCGGTTCCCCGGCCTCATCTCGGCGGAGACCATGCCCACCGGCGGCACCAGCGACTTCGGCCCGGAGATGTTGCACGCCGCCGCCCAGGGGCATGCCTACAGCTGCTTCGTCGGCCCGCACGCCAAGATCCCCTTCATGGCCATGCCCGACGCCGTAGACTCGCTGCTGCTCTTGCTCGAGGCCAAGCGCGAGCAGCTGCAACACACGGTTTACAACGTCGGCGCGTTCAGCGTGTCGGCCCAAGAGATCGCCGACCGCGTCAAGAAGGCATTCCCCAAGTGGGATGTCAGCTACGCCCCAGACCCGGTGCGTGGCAAGATCGTGGACTCCTGGCCCGAAGACGTGGACGACAGCTACGCGCAGAAGGACTGGGGCTGGAAGCCCAGCTACGACTTCGAGCGCGCCTTCTCCGAGTACTTGGTGCCGTCCATCGCCAAGCGCTACGGCGCGGCTACCTAGACGCTCGCGCTACCGCTCGCTGTGTGCGCGACCTCGGGCCTCTTCCGCGGGCCCTTCGGGCTCGGCCAAGGCCTCGGGGTCCAGGCTCTCCGGGGCGCGCTCCTCGTCGGTACTCTCGCGCAGCACGTGCACGCCCAAGGGGCCCAACGGGTGCATGGCGCTGGCCGAGCTGCGATAGCCGCTGCCGCCCTCGTGGGCGTCGGCCCCCATGGCGAAGTTGCCGGTGACCCGCACCGTGTCGCCGAGCCGGACGCAGCTCTCCAGCACCTTGTCGAAAGGGAAGGGGTCTTGCAGCGGGTCTTCGGCGGGCCGTGCGCGCGGGTCGAGGTCATCCAAAATGGCGATGCCGTCTTCGGAGGGGAGCTCGCGTTCGGGGCCGACGATGCGCACGTCGGAGCCTGCGGACACAATGACCTTGCGCCCATCGTCGAGTTGCACAGCGAAACCATGGGAGCTCGGCACAAGTAGCGTGGTCTTGTCGCCGGAGAACACCTTGTTGCCCACGAAGCGTAGCTGCCGCGCGACGGTGAGCCCACCGCCGCGCCCCAAGGGCATGATCCGCCCGGTCATGGTCTTGCCGCGCACGCGCCGGGGGTTCACCAGCGCGCCGCACGGCACCGGGCGGCGCAAGGCCTCGTAGAGCCAGCGCGCGAGCTTGTACAGCAGCCACACCAACACGATCGCAAGTCCGGCCACCACCAGGACGAGCGCTACGGCGCCCGCGCCTTCGATGCCAGCGCTGCCACATTCGCCGCACCCTTCGAGCAGCCAAGCGATGCTTGCGCCGCCGCCCCCCGCGCTGGCGAGGCGTTTGCTCTGCCGCCGCATCGACTCGGCGCCCCACACCTCTCGGACGATTTTTGCCGTCCCCTGAGCGCTACGCGTGTCGACCACCGGGTGCCTGGCGCCGCGGGGGCACGTGGCAACCGGGAGCACCACGCGGCACAAGACGCACACCCAGCGTTGGTTTACCGACGCGCTTGCAAGGGGACCTTCGCTCATCGGGAGAATCGTCGCAGAAACGCGTAGCTCTCGCCCGCCAGGTTGTTGGCCATGGGAATGTGTGCGGCTCCCTCGATGGTAAGGAACTCCAACGCTCCGCCTGCGGCGCAAGCGTCTGCCTCTTCGGCCAGGGTTTCCGGGCCCGGGATGTTGGCCTCTACATCGATGTGCCGCGGGGCTTTGGTTCCGGGGAATGTGCACCCATTGGCCTGCGCCCAGTGTTGGGCGACGGCCCGGGCCGGAGGCAGCTGCAACCCGGCCTTGGGGCCCGCCGGCACCGCGAGCGCCCCGCCGCCGTAGGGCACCACGCGATCGTGGGTGCCGTGCAGCAGGCGCACCCCCAGCGGCCGTGATGGCTTGCAGGTGCCAGCTTGCGTTGCGAAAGGACCGGCGACGCTGACGATGGCGGCGAAGGTGTCCGCGGCGTCGCACCCGAGGCGCATGGCCATGGCGCCGCCGTTCGACAGACCCATCGCGTACACGTGTCGTGCGTCGACGGGATGTTTCTGTGCGAGCTCTTTGACGAGCCCCTTGAGGTAGGCGACATCGTCGGTCTGCGTGTCGAAGAAGTCGCAGCAGGTGTCGACAGCGTTCCAGAACCTGGCCCCGGTTGGATCTTTGTGTCCTGACGGCGCGACGGTGATGACCCCTTCTTGCGCCGAGAGTCTTGCGAGGTCGAAGTATCCGTCGGCATCGTCTGCAGAGCCGCCGTAGCCATGAAGCGCAATGAGCAGCGGTCGCTGCCCTGGGTACTTGTCGGCCGGCGGCACATGCACGATGTATGCGGCCCGGGGGGCCGTGAGGCTCGACCCTACGGCGCGCGTTGCAGTGTCGCTGCCGGTGCGGCATGCCGAAAAGAGCGACACGAGTAACGTCGCGGCACCTGCGTAGCGCAGACGGATTGGCAACATTGGCATTGCGCCAACAGCTTACGCGCCTCGGGGATTCCCAAGGCCCAAAAGGGCTATTGGCTGCCTGGTGTGGGCGCCACCCTAGGGGCCACCGGAGAGCTGCACGTAGACCACAGGGATGGCGACACCAATGGCCACCAAGATGGCCCCGCGGCCCAGGAAGCCTTTGCGCCCGGGCAACATGAACATGCCCGAGAACGACAGGAACAGAAGCGCCGCGGCGTACGCATCGGCAACGTAGCTCCATGCTTTCTTGCCGCGGTTCAGGTGCAGCCAGTTGGCGACGCGCAGCAGGAACCTGGGCTTCTTCCCCTCTTCGTCGATGTGCCCCGTCTTTTGGTTGATGTGCAAGGTGGTGTTCTTGAGCGAGACGTCGATTTCGTCGTCGGACCGTCGGTACACGTCTTTGGGCGTTTCGGTGACGCCGAGCTTGGCCAACGCGGCGCGCGCCACGGCCTGCTCGTCGCCCGAAAGAGGCCCAAGCTCGTGGGTCGCCTGGAAATTCTTGAAGCTTGCGTCGCCGTCGGTCCAGTCGGCGATGTGGTTCACGGCAATGCCCGACACCGCGTAGATGAAGGTGAGGCCGACGGCCAGGTAGCCCGCATCGCGGTGAATGGCGCGAAGCCAAGGGCGAACCCAGGCTCGCTGGCTTTTGCTCCCGCGCGGGGGTTTGTTGGCTTTGGGCTCGGGTGATGCTTCGGTCGCGTCAGCCATATCGCTCTTCGGTCCAAGGGTCCGCGTGGTTGTGATACCCGCGGGTTTCCCAGAACCCGGGAATGTCTTGGGTCACGAAGCGAATGCCCGTGAGCCACTTGGCGCTCTTCCAAAAGTAAAGGTCGGGCACCAGCGCGCGCACGGGGGCGCCGTGTGCCCGGGGGATCGCCGAGCCGTTGTAGCGGTGCGCCACCATGACATTGGGCTTGAGCGCGTCGCGCAAGGGCACGTTGGCTGTGTAGCCGTGCGCTGCCTCGAAAATGACGTGCCGCGCCGATGCCTTGAGCTTGGCCCGGGCGGCGATGTCGGCGAGCTTCACGCCGGTCCATTTGGAGTCGAGCATCGTCCACTTGGTGACGCAGTGCACGTCGCACAGTTGCTCGGTTTGCGGCATCTTGAGCAGCTCTGCGAAGTCGACCTCGAAGGGTTGGTCGACCTCGCCGTAGACCTTGAGCCGGAAGGCACCGGGGGATGACTCGCCGGCGGAGCCGCCCATGTCTCGGAGCGCCCCCAGCAAATATTGTCCCGGCGGCAACCGTGGTTTGCCATCGGGACGAGCCGTCGCGCGAGCCTTGCGCTCTTCTTCTTGGCTTGCGAGCACGTACGAGGCTCCGCCCAGCGCAATGACTGTGGTGCCAGCCATGGCGCCGCCCAAGAAGATGCGGCGACCCATGGAGGGCCGTTCGGCCCGGAGCGCAAAGGACAGGTGATTTTCGTTAGCCAAAGGGCGGTCCGGGGGCGGGCTCATGATAGTTTTGTAGGCTCGCTTTCTGTAGGCCTCAAGCAGAGCTACGGGCCAGCTCCGTCTCGGTTGCGTTGGCCACTGCCAATTTGGCGCTCACCTGTATTGGATGACGCTACCCGGGATCACGCTCGCCCACACCGCCATGAATCTCCTAGCTTCGCTCAACTCCAAGGGATTTACGCCCGGTCGGCGCCATGTCGCGGCCCTTGGTGCGCTGCTTGCCGGCCCGGATGCCGACGCATCTGCGCTCGCAGAAAAAGCGCTGCTCAAGGTGCAGCCCGATGCCTTTGCGCAGCTCTTGGCGTTGCTCGGCACCCTTTCGGGGCCCGCGCTGGTGGCCGCGGTGCGCATCGTCGCGCGTGTGGTGGGGGTGGCATCGGTGCCCGCGTTGGCCCAAGTGGTGGCCGGCACCGACGAGGCCGCCCGGCGCGCTGCGCTGCGCGCACTTGGCACCCTGCAAGACCCAGCGAGCGAGGTGCTACTGCTCGACAGCCTTGCCAAGTACCCGACGCAACGAAAGACCATCGTCGAAGCGTTGGGCAAAATCGGAGGCCCCGCGGCGTTGGCACGCGTGGCGGACCTTGGTGCAGCCGAGGGCGACCGCATCACCACCCGCGCTCAACTTCGCCTCGAGCGCACGGTGCATCGCCCCGTGGGTGCCCAGCTCCGTATCCCCGATGCGTTGCCTACGCCCTACGGCGTCGTTGCGCATTGCCGGCGCGGGCTCGAGGCGCTGCTCGCCGCCGAGCTGGTGGAGCGCGGCGCCCAGCGTCCGGTCGAGATCGGCGTGGGTTGTGTGCGCAGCACGGCTTCGGCAGACTTGCATGCGTTCTTCTCGGCCCGCACGGCCCTGGATGTGGGGTTTCCGCTCGAGGTCTACCGCCGCGATGGCGAAGACGATGCCGACGTGTTGGCGCGCTTCGTCCGTGAACGCGATGTCGTCGCACTGTTCTCGGCCTTTGGTGCGCCACCGTTCCGATTTCGCGTGTCCTTCGCCGGCGCCGGCAAACGTCGCTCCGTTGTGTGGAAGCTCGCGGAGACGGTGCGCGGGCAGGCCGCCGGGGCCGCCATCAATGATCCAACCAACGCCGACTGGGAGCTGCGCGTCCGCATGGCGTCCGACGTGGCCCGGGTGCATCTCACGCCGCGCGGCCTGCCCGATACGCGTTTTGCGTACCGCGCGCTCGACGTGCCCGCTGCATCGCACCCAACCATTGCGGCAGCGCTGGCTCGTGTTGCCGAGGCGCGACCTTCGGACCGTGTCTGGGACCCGTTCGTCGGCAGCGGCTCCGAGCTCATCGAGCGCGCGCGCCTGGGGCCCTACGGCACGCTGATCGGCACGGACATCGACCCCAAGGCCTTGGCGGCCGCGCACGAAAACATGCGCAATGCAGCGGTCACCGACGCCACGCTGCTGCTCGAAGACGCCCTCACCTTCGAGTCCGGCCTGTTGGACCTCGTGATCACAAACCCTCCTTTGGGCCGCCGCGTCGCCCGCGACGCTGGCCTCCGCGGCCTGCTCAAAGCGCTCATGCGTCGGGCCGCAAGGTCTCTCGCGCCCCAGGGGCGTCTGGTGTGGATCGCGCCGCACCCCGAAGAGGCCCGGCAAACGGGAACGCAGCTCGGGCTCACGCTCACGCAAGCGTTTCAGGTGGACATGGGGGGATTCCCCTGCGAACTCCAGCGTTGGGACAAGGCGCTCTAGTCTCGCGCGTACGCTCCCGCGGGGGCGTCCTTCGGAGCAGTTGTGCTCTGCCCGACCCTCGTGGGAGCATACTGCCTGGTCGCGATGGACAAGTGCTCACAGTGCGGTGCAGATCTCATCGGCGCCAAAAAGTTCTGCGCCGGATGTGGCGCGCCGGTGCAGCCCGCGGGCTCGTCCGCAGTGCCCGTGCCGCGCGACACCGCTGGGGCGCTCGAACAGTCCGTGCCGCCGGGCGCTCGGGTCTCCGCGGTGCCGGGGTCGACCGCCCGCGATAGCGGCGCTGGGGAGTCTTCCGATGCCGCACGACGGGCCAGCGGTCCAACGGGCACCGTGGCGATGCCACAGATGGCCATGCCCATGGGGCAGCCCGTGCCACCCATGCGCGCGCGGGAGTCATCGAATCCGGTCGTGTCGCAGATTCCGCCCACGAAGGTCGCAGGGCCCGGAGCTCCCGTCGATCCGTTTGCCATGACGGCGCTCAAGCCCGAAGACATGGCGGCAGCGCGCGCGCAGGTCGTCGGCCCGGCGGTGTCGCCAGTGGCGGTCAGCACGCAAATGCCGGAGCGTCCTTTGGCGCCCGTGCCCAGTGCGGCACCCGTGCCCAGTGCGGCGCCCGTGCCCAGCGTGGTGCCGGTTGCCAGCGTGGTGCCGGTTGCCAGCGTGGTGCCGGTTCCCAGCGCGGCGCCCGCTCTCTCCGGCGCCGCGCCCTGGGCCCATTCCGCCGCTCCGGGGACGCCTGTTGCTCCGCAGCCCGCTGCGCCCGCCCCATATGCCCCACCGCACGCGGCATTTGCGCCACCCCCTGCGGGGTTCGCCCCGGGCACCCGCGTCTGGGTCACCTGGTCCAACGGCCAGCGTTACCCCGGCACGGTGCACCAGGTCGCTGGCACGCAATACCTCGTGCGCTTCGACGACGGGCAACAGCATTGGGTCGACGCGCCGTACCTGAGTGTGACCTGACGGCCGTGGCTTGAACCTGCTGGGATCTGAGACATGGCCAAGCTCGAGCTAGAAATGTTGCGGCAGCTCATGGAAGAGCTGATCCCCTTCAACCGCCACTTGGGCATCAAGGTAACGTCGCTGCACGAGGGCTTTACGCGCCTCGAACTGCCGTTTCGTCCGGAATTTGTGGGCGATCCTACGCGTCCGGCGCTGCACGGCGGTTTGCTCAGCACCTTGGCCGACACCGCCGGTGGCATGGCCATCTGGACAACGGGCTGCGATGACCGCACGCGTGTCTCCACCATCGATTTGCGTGTAGACTACCTGCGACCCGGACGACTCACCACGCTTGTGGCCGAGGGGCAGGTGGTCCGCGCGGGCAATCGCGTGGGCGTCGCCGACGTGCGTCTGTTCCACCCGGACGCCCCGGATGCCACCGTCGCCACGGGCAAGGGCGTCTACAACATCAAGGTCATCAAGCCCAAAGGCGACCCGTAGATCGCAGCGGCCCGGAACTCCTGGCTGTTCGACGGGGTAGCCGGCGGTGTTGCGCTCATCGGTAGGGCGTGCGCGTCTCGGCCTCGACGAGCAGTCGCAGGCGCTCGAGGGCTTGTTCGTAGTTCTTCTGCAGAGGCGGCGCCGCGTTGTTGGCTCCCAAGAGACCGGGGGCACGCCGCAGCATCATGGGGATGGCACCGCGCTCCAGCGACTCGCTGGTGACCGTGAGCTCCGTGTCTCCGTCGGGGGTGGCCACGAGCTCTGCGCGATCGAGCACCAGGCGGGAGCGGAAGCGTGTCTCTAGGGCGAGCAAACTTGGTGGCCGCCACGCGGTGACCTCGCTGGTGGCGTCGACGCGCGCACCCTTGAGGCGCATGGCGAAGTCGACCAGCATGCCCACCCCCGGCTCATGGATGCGCTCGGCCTCGAACACATCGTGGATCCAGCGCGTGATGCCGGAGACGTCTGTCAGGAAGCCCCACACGATCTCTGGGGCCCGCTTGATTCGTATGCCTGCGCATACGTAGATCACGCGCGCTTGGTCTTCTTCTTGGCTTTGCCCGTGGCCTTGCCCAGCAGGTGCGGCTCGGCGCTGCGTCGGGCCAAGTAGTCGATGAGGTCGATTTTGGTGACGATGCCCTTGAGGTCGTCGCCCGCGGACACGATGGCCACCTTGGCGTCCGAGAGCACCGACTGCAGGAGTTCGATTTTGGTCTCGGGGGTGACCGTGGCGTAGTCGCCCTCGATGAGGCCTGCGATGTTGCTCTCCAAGGTCTTCTCGCCGCTGACGAGGTGGCGCAACAAGTCCACCTCGCCGACGACGCCCTTGAGCTTGCCCTTGTCGACCACCGGAAGCTGGCTGATGCCGAGCTCCTTGAGTGTCGCGATGACATCTTTGACCTTGGACTGCGACGTGGCGGTGACGATCTTGCCCTTTTGCTTGTGCGAGAGCAGTTCGGCCACGGTGCCCATGCCCACCTCTTCGTCGAGGAAGCCGTTTTCGCGCATCCAATCGTCGTTGAAGATCTTGGACACGTACTTCTGGCCCGCGTCGCACAAGAACACCAAGATCTTCTTGGGCGTCTTGAGCTTGCGTGCGTAGGCCAAGGCGCCAGCCACCGCGGCACCACCAGACCCGCCCACGAAGATGCCCTCTTCACGCGTGAGCGCGCGGGTCATCAGGAAACACTCGCGATCGTCGACACGCACGATGTCGTCCAAGATCTTGAGGTTCATGGTGCTGGGGAAGAAGTCTTCGCCGATGCCCTCGACCTTGTACGAGAACGGCTTGGTGATGCGGCCGCTCTTGACGAAGTCGTAGTAGAGCGAGCCCACTGGGTCGACGCCGACGATCTGGACCTTCTTGTTCTTCTCTTTGAAGTATTTGCCGCAGCCGCTGATGGTGCCGCCGGTGCCCATGCCGGCCACGAACACGTCGAAGTCGCCCTTGGTTTGCCGCCAGATCTCCGGCGCCGAAGAGTTGTAGTGCGCCTCGGGGTTCGCGGGGTTGTGGTACTGGTTCGCGTAGAACGAGTTGGGGGTTTCGTCGGCAATGCGCCGCGACACCTTGTAGTACGACCGCGGGTCTTCG
>JBIKNA010000533.1:0-4763 GCA_044358965.1 Polyangiaceae bacterium | reverse complement strand
TTTGACGCGCGGAGTGATACGAAGGCGTCCATGAGCCAAAGCAACCGCGCGCACCGCCGGACGCGCTCGGGCTTACGACGCAAGCCCGAGCGAGAAGAATCCAAAGAGCTGGTCGACCCGATTGTCATCTGAGAAGCTCACGGAGTAGACGGCCGTCCGATCACGGGGTGTAGCGGCGGACGCGGAAGCTCACGTTTTTGGGGAGCTGGCCTCCCCCGTCGTGGTCCGCGACGATGATCGCACCCGTGCGCGTGAGCCACCAGTCGCCCTCCAGCACGAGACGCCCGTTGTTGGCGAAACTCGCATCGTCCCCACCTTGAGCGTCCCACCGACGAAGAAAAGAATGGGGATAGCTATACTCCTCGTAAACGATCTTGCCGTCGGGCTGGATCCCGAGCCGCGGCGTGGTGCCGACCGTGCTGACCACCCGCGAAGGCTGGCCGGGAAACAGGTCGAGCCAGGCACCCGTGGCAGACATCCGATGCAGCGTTTCGGTCTTCGTATCGCGGTCGCCCACGACGACGAGGTAGGTGCCGTCGGGAGCCGCCCACACGGCATCGAAGTACGTTGTCGTGTTCGTGCTCACTCGGGCGAACGACCCGTCGGGCTGTCCCGTCGCGGTGAGCTTGACGAGCCGTGCTGGCGTCCCATCATCGCTGGACTCCTGGACCAGGCCGGTGCCATTGGGGCCGGCTGCTCGGAATTGGAAGAACGGCTTCACACGCGCCGACACATATGGCGTGTTGGTCGCGGGAACGCCGTTGCCGTCGAGCGGGAAGGCGAACGCTTGGCTCCCCATGAAGTGCTGGACCGGCGCCGCCCAGAGGTAGGCGGGCGAGAGCCACATAAACCCGCCACCGCTTTGCACCCAAGGGTTCGGCGCAAGCGCGCTGCCAGACACGCTCGTGCTCAGCATGAGCAGGCCGTTGCCGCTGAGGGGACGCCCCCTTCCCGCAACGAAGAGGCGGCCGTCGTCGTCGAGCACGCATGTCGGCCGGGTATCGGTATCGGTGAAACGCACGGGCAGCTGGATGGTCGCCGCGCCGTTGGGTCCGATAGCTGTGTCGGCGCTTCCGTCCTCTCGCAGGTCCACCCTGGCGAGCGCGGTCTGCGTGATGAGACCGCACCAGCTGAAGCGGCCGCTCGGTGAGACCGTCGCGCTGGTGTATCCCTGCATCAGCATGGTCCCGGACGCGATGCCGCCCTGGCCGTAGCTCGGGTCGAGCTTGCCCGACGTTGTCGTGTTACCGCTCGGCATCGGGGCGCCCGGCGATGCGGGGGGCGTCGGGGCGTCCTGCGATGAGGGGGGCGTCGGGGCGTCCTGCGATGAGGGGGGCGTTGGGGCGTCCGGCGACGCGGCGGGCTTCGCCCCGTCCTCATTGGTGTTGTCAGTGGGCGTGTTGGAGGTGGTTCCGCCAGAGGAGAGATCGCCACTCGACCGCTCGGAGGCACTCGAGCACCCGACCGCGCCCAAACCGGCGCAGAGCATCGAGCCGATCATTGCGCAAGACCAAGGGCGGATCGTCACGCTGCTTTTCGAACTGACCTTCTTCATTTGCACACCTCGCTGAACGTCGCGGGGGAGGCGAGGTTGTCGCACACAATTCGACCGACGACGGAAAAGTCCTCGTTTTTGGGGGCGCGGTGCCCTGGATGCGCGTCTCCCAAACCCCGTACCCGTCCAGCACCTTGGGCGTGGCGCCAGTCCCGCCACCGGTACTCGGCACCGGTCCCGGCACCACCGCCCCACTGCCCGTTCCGTCTCCAGCACCCATCCGGTTCCGCCGGTTGGAGCGCCGCTGCTGCCGCTGCTCGCGGGCGGGTCTGGCGGGCCGACGGGATCGTTGCCGGCCGCGGCGCCGCCCGCGGTGGGAACTCAGTTCGTGTCGTGTCAGACGAGCGGAAGTGGCGCGGATCGGCCAGGGCGCGTCAATGGGCGGTTATGTTTCGCGAGAGGCGCCCGCTCAGGTCGAGTCACGGCTCAAGAACGTCGACAGGCTCGCGTCGAGCCCGAGCGCGGCCTCGCGAGCGAAGCTCTCGAAGGTTGCGGGAGAAACGTTCAAGCGGCGCTGGAGCGAGTCCCTAGTCTCCTCGAAGACCTGGCGCTTCACGTCGGTGATCCAGCGCGTCGCGGTCGCCCGGTGCACGCCGTACATCCTCGCGATGGTCTCGGCGGGGATACCGTCGACGATGTGAAGGCGCAGCACGTTGCGGTCACGGGGTGGGAGCGTCGAGAGTCGCTCCTTCAAGACTTCGAGGAACGCGTCGCTCAGCTCGCTCGAGCCGACATGCGCGCCGCTCGGGTTTTCGGCCGCGAGGTCGACGAGAGCGTGAGACTCGGTCGAGATCTCCTTCTCACGTCGCTTGCGGTCGATGGCGCGGCGCATCGCGAGCACCATCACGAACGAGCGGAGCGGGCCCTTGCCCTGGTAGCGTTCGAGCACGGACGACTTGCCCTCGTGCTCGTCGAGGAGCGCCAGGCGCAGATCCGCAGCTACGTCGGCGACGAAGGCAGGCTCGGTGCTGACGCGCCGGATCGCCTTTGGCACGTCGGCCATGATCGAACGGTCCAGGGCCTCGCGCGCTGCGGCGACACCGAGCGTGCATGCGTACGCGAGAAAGAGGTCTTCGTGGAGTGCTCGCTCGCCCGGGCGGTGGTTCGCGCGCGCCGCGCGCAGGAAGCTCGAACGTTGCTCGTCGGAGAGGACGACGCCCGGCCAGGCGCGGCGCCCGCGCGTGAGGAGGTCCTCGAACGCGTCCTCGGAGCCGGTCGCGTCGGCCGATGCCGAGCGGGCATCGAGACCGATTGCCTTCGTCACGATGCGTACACTACACGCGCCGCGATCGAAGTGGTAGCGTTTGGGCTGTGGCGAGCGGCGAGGATCCTCGGTTGGATCGTTTCGTGAGAGGAGAGCTCTCCGAGGAGGAGATCGCCGAGCTAGAGAGCGAGCTCGATCGCCGCCCATCGCTACGCCTCGCGCTGGCGGCTCACGCGCGGGCGCAGGTCACTCGCTCGGAAACGTCCAGCGACTCCATCGCGCCGCAGCCCCGGAGCGCGAAGGGCATCCATGAGGGGCCGGAGCGGCTCGCCGTGGGGTCCACGCTCGGTGAGGGAGGGATGGCTACGGTACGGAAGGGGGTTCAGATGAACCTCGGTCGCGCCGTGGCGGTCAAGACGCTTCGCAACGAGACCCCGTCGGGCACGCATCGGTTGCTCCAGGAGGCTCGCCTCACCGCGCGCCTCCAGCATCCGAACATCGTCCCGGTGCACGAGATCATCCAGGGGCACTCGGGCGAGCTGCAGATCGTCCTCAAGCAGGTCGAGGGCGTACTGTGGGCGAGCGTCATGCACGATCCCACGCTGCTTCGAAGCCGCTTCGGCGCGGAGGACGCGCTCGACTGGAACCTCGGCGTGCTCATCGCCATCTGCAACGCACTGGCGTATGCGCACGAACGTGGCGTGATTCATCGCGACGTGAAGCCCAGCAACGTGATGATCGGGAATTTCGGAGAGATCTACCTGCTCGACTGGGGGGTCGCCGCGCTCTGGGGCGAGAGGACGAACGCCGAACTCGCCCACGTCGAGGATGCGCCAGTCGCGGGAACCCTGGCCTACATGGCTCCCGAGCAGCTCGAAGGCGAGCCCGACTCTCTCGGTCCGTGGACGGACATGTATCTCCTGGGAGCGACACTCTACGAGTTGCTCTGCGGCAGACCACCCCACGCCGGCGCGAGCAAACAAGAGAGCCGCGCGCGTCCGCGCGAACGTATCGTTGCGCCGCTCGGGGACGACGCTCCGCGCGAACTCGTCGCGGTCGTCGACGCAACACTCCTCCCCGATCCCGAGGACCGACTGCTGACGCCGCAGGGGTTCCGTGGGCTCCTCGAGTCTTTCCGGAGTCACCGCGGCTCGCTCGCTCTCACGGAAAGGGCCTCACGTTCCCTCAAACGGGCAAACGAGGAGTCGAGGGGCGCCGAACGTTTGGCGGTCGAGCGCCACCTCGGCGAGGCCGAGCTCGGGTTTCGCGCAGCGCTCGAGGTCTGGCCCGACAACACACGTGCGCGTGCCGGACTCTTGGACGTCTCCATCCAGCGCATCGACAGCGCGCTCTCCGACGGTCAGTTGCAGGTGGCCCGGCGGCTGCTCGAGGCGACCCCCGACGCGCCCGACGCGCTGGTTCGGCGCGTCGAGCTCGCCATCTCCGTCGAGAGCCAAGAGCATGCCGAGGCCAACCGTGCGGCCTGGCACCGTGATCCGACGGTGGGGCTGCTCGTTCGCGGCACGATCCTCTCGGTCTTCGCGCCTGGGTGGGGCCTCGGATGGCTCGGGCTCGCCCTCTGGCCGCCGGAGTCGAATTGGCCCATCGCGCTCCTGCTCGTGGCTTACCTCGCGATGGGCACGGTCATCGTGGTGTCGCAGGGCGTGGCCATGCTCGACAATCAGCTCAACAAGAGCAACGTCCTGGGCGCCGCGGCGGCGCTGGTGGCAGCGCTTGCCTGGACGCTGAGCGCCCAGCGAATGCAGCTCGGTATGCCGGCCACGCACCTCGGCATTCTCCTTGTCTTCGCCCTCTCGTCGCTGGCGATCGCTCTCGCGGCCGACGCTCGCGGGCTGCCTGCGGCAGGTCTGAGCTGGGCGTGTTTCCTGTTTGCTGCGATCGCTCCGGCGTACGCACGCCACGCCACTGCGGCGAGTGCCCTCATCCTCGCCACCAGCCTGGTGCTCAACAACGTGCTCCTGCGCCGGCGCCTGAGGCGCGCCT
>JBIKNA010000532.1:0-4787 GCA_044358965.1 Polyangiaceae bacterium | reverse complement strand
GGACCTTGAACCGGTGGCCGCCCAAGCCGCCATGGAGCAGGTGCTGTTTCTGCCTGTGTACCCCGAGATCACCGATGCAGAGCGTGCGCGCCTGGCCGAACTCATCGTTGCTCGTGTTGGCCACGGGCAGCCCCAACCGCGGGACTAACCATCGTTGCGGGCGCCGTCGCGGGGCCCACCGTGGCTCAACCGCCGCGCACCAGGCGTCCACTGCGGTAGTCGTCGATGGCCTGTTGAATCTCGGCATCGGTGTTCATGACGAAGGGGCCGTAGCGCGCCACGGGTTCGCCCAGGGGTCGCCCAGCAAACACGAGCGCTCGGCCACCACCAGAGATGCCTTCGGCCACAAAACGGCTCCCGGGCCCCAGCACCGCGAGCTCGCCCTTTTGCACCTGGCGCTTGCTGGGGCCGATGCGCATGGATCCCTGCGTCAGGTAGACGAACGCGTTGTGGGTCTCGGGCAAGGGTTGCGAGAACAGAGCCCCCTTGTCGAGCGATACGTCGATGAAGGTGGGGTCCACGTCGATGCCCTGTACCGGCCCCGTGAGCCCAAGGCACGAGCCCGCCACCACGCGCACCTGCGCGCCCTCATGGGTGGTTTGCGCGATGCGGTCCGTGGGGATGTCTTGGTACCGCGGTGGGATCATCTTGCGTGCGGCAGGCAGATTGACCCAAAGCTGAAAGCCCCACATGCGCCCGCGCTCTTGTTTGGGCATCTCCGAGTGCACGATGCCGCGGCCCGCCGTCATCCACTGGGCCGAGCCCGGCCCCAAACGTCCGCGGTTGCCCACGCTGTCTTTGTGCTCCATGGCACCGTCGATCATGTACGTGACGGTCTCGAAGCCGCGGTGCGGGTGGTCTGGGAAGCCCGCCAGGTAGTCATTGGGATCGTCGGTCTGGAACTCGTCGAGCATGAGGAACGGGTCGAGCATGCCGAGGCCGCGATGCCCAAGGGCGCGACGCAACCGAACGCCCGCGCCCTCGGTGGTGGGCTGCGAGGCGATGATCTTGGCGATCTCGCGGGCTCCGCTGCGGCCATCTTGGGCCTTCGCGGGCTCGGCGCCGGCGGGGGGCGGCTCTTGGGTGCGGCACGCGGTGAGCGATGCGGCGGTGGCCCCGAGCACGAGCTTTCGGCGGGTGATGTCCATGGGCGTCGGGGGAGAGTATAGCGCGAAGGGAGAAGGCGGACAGGATGCGGGGGGCGGGAGCAGTGGGCGCAGGGATTTGGGGGTGCGGGACTTGGAGGGCGGGGATTGGAGGCTGGGGCTCGGGTGCGGGTGCGGGTGCGGGTGCGGGTGCGGGTGCGGGTGCGGGATTTTGGGGCGTTGGTAGTTGGGGTGAAGGTGAAAGGCGCTTGGGCTTGCGGTGTGAGGGGGATGCGCGGGACCATGGGGGGGATATGCGGATGCAGCGGTTCCTGTACGCGAGAAACGGCGAGCCGCGGCTTGTGGTGCCGGCGTTGGTGGCGCTTGCGGTAACGGTGCTGCTGGGGCTTGGGGTGGCCGCGGGGTTTCAGGCCCGCGAGGCGCCATTGTCGCGGGCGTTGGCGCTGGCGGCGACGGGGCACTTTGCTCGTGCCGAAGCCCAGTACCTGGAGATTTTGCGGACGAAGCCGACGGTGCAGGCGGTGCTGGCGTTCGTCGACAATCACCGGGTGGCGCGCATGCGACGGACCATGGCCAAGCTCGACCCCGAGGGGATGTCGGGCATGTCCATCGGGGCCGATGCCACGCTCACCGACGCCGACGTGGAGCAGGTGTTGTCGCGAGAGCTGCCACCCGCGCTGTCGCTGCTCGGGCGCTACTGGTTCGAGAGCGCACGGGACAAACCGTCGGATGCGCTGGCCAAGCAGCTGCGCGACGCGCGCAGACGCAGATGCCCCACCCGAGGGCTACAACCATGTACTGGCCCTTGCGGCCATGCGCGAGGGCGACACCGAAGAGGCCGCCCGGAGACTGGAGCGCGAGGGGCTTTCTCATGCGTCGGGTGCCGCAGACTTGGAGCACGCCATGGATCTGTACTTGGAGCTTGGTCGCTGGGACTACGTGCGCTCGCGCCTGGCCGACCCCAAGGTGGCCAAGGCCGTCGACGCGCACACGCAGTACCGAATGGCCGTGCACGACCGCAACTGGAAGCGTGCAGCGGTGTACCACCTGCTCATGCTGAAGCCGCGGTGGCAAATGGGCCCGCTGCTCATGAGCCTTGTGACGGCGCTCTGTTGGGGTGTGTTCTGTGCGCGCCTTGGGCACCTGGGGCAGCGCCCCAAGCTCCGGGTTCCGTTGTACTTGGCGGCGTTTGTGCTTGGAGTGCTCAGCATCGCGCCCACGCTCACGTTGATCTCCATCGAAGAAGCGGCCCTGCAGCTCAAGCAGACGGGCGATCCGCTCCGGGATCTTCTGTTTTTCATCTTTGGCGTGGGCTTTCGCGAAGAGGCCTCCAAGCTGCTCCTGTTTCTGCCGCTCGTGCCCATTCTCCGCCGTTACGGCGATCGTTTGGACGTGGCCGTGTGCGGCGCCCTCGTGGGCTTGGGCTTCGCCGCCGAAGAAAACGTGGGCTACCTCACCAGCGGCGCACTCAGCACGGGTCTCAGTCGCTTTTTGACGGCCAACTTCTTCCACATGGCGCTGACGGGCACGCTCGCGCTCGCCCCCATGGACTTCTTTGCGGACACCGAGAAGCACTCGCACACTTTGTCCAAGACAGCCCTCATGGTCATCGGCATGCATGGCCTGTACGACTTCTTGCTGACGCACGGCGAGTACGGCGGCTCGTACTTGGCCATGACCATCTTTGTGCTGCTGACGCGCATGTACCTGACCGCGGCGCAAGACGTGCGGCGCGGCGCAGGCCGGGGGCTGTCGCTCACGCACACCTTCGTGCTGGCCACCGCCGTGGTGACCGGCGCCACCTATGTGTATGCCGCTTCGTCGGTGGGCTACGGCCTTGGCTTGGCGGTTTTGGCGCAGGGGCTCTTGGGCATCGCCATCATGGTCTTCGTGTTCTTGCGGACACTGCGCGGCGTCTAGGCGTACCCTTGGGGCATGAGTCCCATGAGCGACGCGGAGATTCATGCATTCTTCGAGCGTCGGGACGCGCCCGCCGTGCCGTCCGACGAGCAGGTACTCCTTTCGCTCCGGGCCGCCATGGACACGGCGACGAAGGTGTCGCCCCTGCCCTGCGGCATCGAAACCGCATCGGCGTTGAGCGGCCCCCTGGTATCTGCGTTGCTGCACAACGAAATCGCCGCCGTGAACGTGCCGGGCTTCTTTGCCGCCGAGGCCACGCAAAAGCTCGCGGCGTTCTTGCGCGAGCAAACCTTCGAGCGCTGGGACGGCACCGACATGTTTTTTGGGCTCGGCATCCCGCGCAACACCATGATGGTCTCTGCCGCGGAGTGCCTGCGCTACTTCGACGCGGCACGCCCGGCCATGCACGCCTTGCGAAAGGCCGCAGGCGGCGTCTCGCCCATCGATCGCCTGCGCCTCGAACTCGACGAGCTGTGGGCCCCGGGGGCCCAGATCAGCACGGCGAATCCGTTTGGGCGCAAGATGCTCGCCGGTCTGGCCAGATGCATGCGACCCGAGGGCATGCTGGGGACCCGCACCAAACAAGACG
Organism: Polyangiaceae bacterium; assembly: GCA_044358965.1. Taxonomy (GTDB): domain Bacteria; phylum Myxococcota_A; class Polyangia; order Polyangiales; family Polyangiaceae; genus SXNL01. Next base: position 1,172 of record JBIKNA010000532.1, on the reverse strand, counting down.
GGCTCATCCACGTGGATGCTTCGCCCTTTCTGAGCGCTTCGCACGGCGGCTTCACCGCCAACGTGTACATCGAGATGCCTGCGGCGGGCGGCGAGCTCTGTGTGTGGCCCGTTTCGCTCACCGATGCCGAGTCTGCAGCGGAGCGCGCCGTGGCCTTCTTGCTTGGCAACTCCTTCGACTCGCCCCTCATGGACGAAGTTCAGGCCACACTCCTTCGGCTCTTGCCCTCTCCATGTGTCCTGAGGCCTGCGCCCGGCTCCCTCGTCATGTTCAACGCCGGGCGCCCGCACGCGGTGCGAGGCTTCGCTGCGGGCATTCGCAGCTCCTGCCAGACCTTCATCGAGCATCGCGAGAACGCGCCGCTGGCCCTCTGCTCCTAGAGGGCACGAACAGGTGCCGGGGCGCACCTTCGCGCAAAAGTGCGTCGAACTACGATCCCGAAGCTGGCCGCTGCGCCGTGTAGATACTGCGATCGCCCCCGAGGAAGTACGCGATGGCCGCAACGAAGGCCACGTGCGGCAGGCAGTTGATGCCAAAGAGTTCGACGGCCATGAACATGAGGGCGAAGGGCGCCTTGGCGGCGCACGCAAACAGCGACGTCATGCCCACGGCTGCGGCCAGCTCCACCGGTAGCCCCAAAAACGCCCCGAGTGCCGAGCCCAGGGTCGCCCCCACGAAGAACAACGGCGTGACCTCGCCCCCCACGAAGCCGGCGCCGATGGTCACGGCGGTGAACAGGAGCTTGAGCGCGAACACCTGGCCGGGCAGCGCGGGTTCTTGGAATGCCCGGACAATGGTCGGCACGCCAAGCCCCAGATACATGCGACCGTCCGTGAGCTTCCACAAGGCAACGACCACGAGGCCGCCGGCAAACATGCGCAGCGGCAAGCGCCCGAGGTAGCGTTCGGACACCTTCTTGATGCCGTGCGTGAGTTCGATGAAGGCCGAGCTGGTAAGGGCCACGGCAACCGCAAACACCGCCCACTTGAGCAGCACCAATTGGCCGAGCGCCAGAGGCGCCACGCGCGGGTAGTGCGTGTGACCGATGCCCAGGAGCCGGGTGGTGGTGTCGCCAACCAGTGCTGCCACGAGTGCGGGCCCAAGCGCCTGGTACCGCAAGCGCCCACGCACCGCAAACTCGGCGGCGAACACGGCGCCGGCCAGCGGCGTGC
>JBIKNA010000142.1:0-15744 GCA_044358965.1 Polyangiaceae bacterium | reverse complement strand
CAACGGACACGCCCTCGCGAGCGATGCCATGGGTTTGCACACGGGCCACGCCATGGATCTTGCTGGTGGCCGTGTGCAGCTCGGCGCGGGCAAACACGGTTGCCGTGCCGTTTGCCAGCGGACCAACGCGTTGAATGGCCTTTAAGCTCGGGGCCGTGCTGTCGGCGGTCACCGTCAGGTGGCTACCCAGACCCTCAGGTAGCAGATCGGCTGTCAGCCTGATGGGGGCCCCCGCCTCGGCGATGGTGCCTCGAGCATGGACCTCTGGCCCCGTGCCGTGCGGCACATCGAAGGTGCCTGCGATGCGTGCCGCTGGGGTCTCGTTGGAGCCGACGGTGCCGCGCAGGGCCTCGATCTCGAAGCGGCCCTGGGGGCCTCCGGGCAAAAGAGTGCACTCTGCAGTGGCACTGGCGAACAGTCGCGAGGCCGGAGCCTCCGGCGAGAGCACGCGGAGATCCACGTTGCTTGCCTGGGTGTTGGATTCGATACGCAGAGGAGTCGTGAGTGAGATGGAGCCTCGGGAATCGAAGGTGGCTTCACCGACGGTGGCTTGCGCGGTCAAATCCAGGCGTGGCAAGTCGCCGTGGGCTTCGGCATGCACCTCCGTGCGAGCGTACAGCGGCAAAAAGGGCAGGGCCGCACGCAGGGCGATATCGCTCGTGGGCGCCATGTGGGCGACGGCGTCCAGGCGCTCTCCATCAATCTCGAACACCGCGGCGACCGGAACGTCGTTGGCGTGTCCCTGGGCACGTGCCCACAAGCCCACGACGTTGCCCCGGCGGGAAGGCAACGCAAGCCCAGCTTCGGCGTGGAGCTTCGCGCCCAAGGCCATGGGCAACGCGCGAGCTTGGGCATCGACGCCGTGCAGATCTATGCGCGTGTGGGCGCCGAAGGTCTCCAGGCTGGCGTCCACCTGCGCCAAGTCGACGTCCAAGCGGGGCACGGCTCCAAAGCGACCGTGAACCCAGGCATGGCCGATGTGCGCGTGTGGAATGTGCACGCGAACGCCGCGGGGTGCTGGCGCCGACGGTGCCTTGGGGGTCCCGTGGGACCGCGGCAGGAACGCGCGGGCCAGGGCCGGCGCCTCGTCGCCGTCGAGCGCCACGTCCACATGGTCCACCTGGGGGTCCTGCAGGGAGATCTCGAGTGGGCCGGACCCGGACATCGCGGCGATGCCCAGCTTCAGCGCGTCGATGCGGGCGGACACCCCATGGGCATCGATGAGAACCTGGCCGTCTTCGCCGAAGATGCGCGCGTCGACACCCCGGACCCCGTGGATGCCCAGGGATCCAATTCGGCGGATCTCGATGCGCCCCAGGAACAAAGGCGCGAGGGCTTGGTTGACGATGTTGGCGACGGCTCGTTTTCCGACGGCGGTGTCCAGGTGCAAGAGCACCGAGAACACCAGCGACGCCACGAAGAGCATCGTGATGCCAACGGCGTTTCGGAGCCGCGCCAGGGCCGTAAAGAGGGTGCGCTTCAAAACGCCTCGCCCACACCAAAGGCCAGCGCGATGGGGATCCGAAGGTCGAAGACCTCGAACTTGGGTTGCACGCCGAGGCTCGGATCACTGGCCACGGCCTTGTCTTCGTCGGGGAAACCGAGCACCTGTGCGGGCTGGATGCGATACCCGATGTCCACGCGAATGGGGCCAACGGGGGTGTCGTAGCGCCCGCCCGCACCACACGACAGATGCAGATGCGTGAGGCGAATGTTGGAGGTGCGCGGCGAGACGTCTGACATGTCACAGAACACCGCGCCAGAGATGGGCCCCGTCACCGTGAAACGGAGTTCGTTGGACAACTCCCACAAAGAGAATCCCCCGATGGAGATGGAGCACAAGGTCGGATCGGGGTTGAAGTTGTTCTCTGCAGAAGGGTTGCAGTTGAGCGCCACTTGCTGCGATGCCGTGCCGGGGTTCAGAAAGGGGACCACACCGTGCGGCGCAATGGCCCGAATGGGAAACCCACGATTGGAGTTGGAGCCCCCAGAGAAGAACCCGCGGAAGAACACCGTCTCGATGTCTCGCACGCGCTCGCTGCGATTGCTCGACGTGGTTGGCTGCTGCAGCTTGTCTTGCACCACCTGGCCGTAGCCGGTGGGGTACAAGAGGCCCACGGTGGCGCGACTTGCAAAGGTGAAGCGCCTGCCCAGGGGCACGTAGGCGCGAATTTCGGGTTGCACCTTCACGTCTGTGGCATCGCCACCAAAGGGACCTCCGGCCACCTGCAGGTTGTTCGACAGCACCATGCCCTTCCGGGGACGGACGGCGTTGTCCACCAAGCTCAGGCGCGTGCTCAGCTCGGGGTACGAAATCACGAGCGTGCGCAGATCGGCGTCGAGCGGCCCTTTGTAGGAGAATGGATCTTCGACCTGGACGTTGTGTCCCGCGCTGACGAATACCTTGTAGAACACGCGCTCGAGACCCACCGCCGACTTGAACTCGCGGTACCCGAGCACGCTGTCGTCTTCGCCGGGGGTGGTGCGAAGCAGCAGCGGGAAAACATTGGCCTCGGGCCTCAGGAACGCGTTGGTTCGGGCCTCGGGGAATGCCGGCTGTCGGAACAAAACGTTGAGCCTGGCCTCGGGCAACAAACGGTTGGGCTCCACCAAGTAGCTGATGCGCGTGGGGTAGAGCACCACGCCGGGCTTGACCTGCACCCGAAGGCTACGAAGGCCCCCAGAAAATTACGGTCTTCCCAGCTGCTCAACAAGTGCACGTCGGTCTTGATTTGGTCGAACTCGACGCCGCCCCCGAGGCGTACCTGCCGTAGCGTCGTGGGCGTGAGCTTGATGGTCAGCGGCACCACCGGGGCTTCGCCAGGCGCTGCGGGAAGCTCGGGTTTGATCTCCACGGCGCTAAAGACCCCAAGCTCCAGAAGGGCCTGCTGCGCCGCTTCGATGGCCGCGGTGGAGTACAAGGCGTCGGGCTCGAGTTGCATGGCCCGCCGCAGCGGGGCCTCGGGGATCTCCGACGGCTCCTCTTTGCTGCCGTCCGCCGAGAGCCCTCGAAACGTCACCGGGCCAAAGACGGCCCGAGGGCCCGGCTCCAGGGTCATGGTCGTGCTTGCGACGTTGTGTACCACGTCGACCTGGACCTCGCTCTTGGCCTTGGCGAAGGCGTATCCGCGATCCGTAAGTGCCCGTACGGTGTCGGCCTCGGCGGCCTTGAAGTCGTCCTCGTCGAAGGCGCGACCGGGGCGGAGCTTGCGGCGCCCGGCACGCAGAGCCTCCGTCCGAACGTCGTCGGGCAAAGACTCGAGCCCCTGCAACGTGAGGGCGACGTTTCGTACGGGCTCTCCCTCTTCGACGATGATCTCGACGCGGACGTGCCCCGCGGACGTGGGCAATACGCGGGCGGCGCGGGCGTGCGCTGCGTAGTATCCGCGGGCGCGGTAGTACCGCTCGATGCGATCCATGTCCCGCTCGAGCAGGTTGCGGTCGTAGACCTCGTACTCGTAGACAAGTCCCCGGAAGAGTCCCAAGAACTTGGGACTGCTTGCGGTGGCCAGGCTCTCCAGCAGGTCCGCGTCATCGATGGCGCGGGCGCCGCGCACGCTCACATCGTCGATGGCGCTTCGACCCTCGGGCAGCTTGCTGCAGCCCAGAAGCGCGCTGGCGCCCACGATGAACAGAAGCCGAAGGAACAGAAGCGAAACGCGAGACACGTGGTCGGTAGAGTGACCCCCCACCAAGGAGGGCTCGAGACGGGAACAGGTACCGCCGCGCGGACCACTGTAGGCCCGATGGCTCGGGGCACAAAGCCCGTGCTAAAGGCTCGCTCCGTGCGGTCCATGGTTCTCTTCTGCGCGGTCGTTCTGGCGCTTGCCGCTTGCCAGCGATCGTTGCCGCACCCCCCCTACGCGCAACACCCAAGCGACGCCCTGCACCCTGTGGACAGCCCCCCGCCACCTGGTCGCCCGGAGAGCATCCCGCAGCAGCCCGTCGAACGGGCGGTCTGGCTCGATGGCGAATGGGTCCCGAGCGGCCGTCGTTGGTCCTTTCGACCCGGTCGCTGGGTGACGCCGCCGCCAGGTTCGGTGTATTGTCCCTGGACCATCGTCCGGGCCGAAGACGGGGTGCTCTACCACGCAAGCGGCACGTTCCGAGATGCAGAGGGGCGAGCCCTCCGAGAGCCCGATAGCTTGTCGGTCTCTAGCGACGATGCCGGCGCAAGCGTACGCGGACGCAGGAGCAGCCCATGAGCAGCACCATGGGCTTTGTGGGCCTTTCGCTTGCGCTTTCGTTGGCCCTCACGTTTCACGTTGTTCTGGTGGTCGCCCTCTGCTTCCGGCCTCCGCGCTGGCGTGCGCTCGTGGGGCTTGTTTGCCCCCCGCTGGCCATGTTTTTTGGCTATCGCGAAGGTTTTCGAGGTCGCGCGCTCGCGCTTTCGCTTTCTTTGGTCGCCTACGGTCTCGTGCTCCTGCTATCCAGCCGGCCATGACCGCAGGGCCGAGCAACGCATTCGACGTCATTGTTGTGGGCGCTGGCATCGCCGGCCTAACGGCCGCCGTCGCCCTGGGCGATCAAGGTCTGCGGGTCTGCGTGCTCGAGAAGAGCAAGCTTCTCGGCGGTCGCGCGTCGAGCTGGACCGACGACAAGACCGGTGATCCAGTGCACATCGGTCCGCATATCTTGCTCAGCGAGTACGTCAACTTCATCAAGCTGCTGGAGCGTCTTGGTACCGGCAGCCGCATCGTTTGGCACGACCCTGCGCACTTTCTGACCTTGGTCGATGGGCAACAGGAGACCGAGATGCGCCTCGCCAACCTGCCGCCGCCCATGCCGTTCGTGCCCAGTGTGCTTGCAGACCCAAGCACCAGCCTGTGGGACAAGCTCAGTAACTTCAAGCTCACGGCCTTCACCATGGCCATGAGCGAGGACGATGTCTTGCGGCTCGACCAGGCGAGCGCCCTCGTGGTGCTCCGAGGCATGGGCGTCACCGAACGGTACATCGACACGTTCTGGCGTTTCGTGGCGCTCGCCATCATGAACGTCCCGCTCGAGACCTGCTCTGCGGGGGCACTGCTGCGGTTCTATCGCAGGCTTATCGGCCATCGACGCGTCAGCGTTGGCTTCGCCGATGGTGGCCTCGGCGATACGTACGCTCCCGCAGCTGCGGCGGCCATCGAGCAGCTCGGCGGCGAGCTGCGCTTGGGCGCAGAGGTTCGGTCCCTTGTGCGCTCGGACGACGGTGCGCGTGTGCTGGGCGTGGTGCTTGATGACGGCTCCGAACTCTTGGCTCCGCACGTGGTCAGCACGTTGCCGCCCCAAGACCTGGCGCAGGTGTTGCCCGAAGACCTACGCGCGCGTGCGCCTTTCGATGTGTTGCCGAGCTTCGAGCCTTGTCCCTATGTGTCGGTCTACCTCTGGTTCGACCGCAAGCTCACCACCAAGCGCTTCTGGGCCCGCAGGTTCAAGGCGGGCGATCTGAACTGCGACTTCTACGATCTGTCGAACATCCACACAGGCTGGGCCGAGCGGCCCAGCGTCATCACCTCCAACATCATCTTCAGTCATCGCACGTTGGGCATGACGGACGAGGCCTTGGTGCAGGGCACGCTGGGCGAGATCGCGGATTACCTGCCCCTCGCCCGAGAGGCCACGGTGGTGCACTCGCGCGTGCACCACATTCCCATGGCCATCCACTGTCCGTACGTGGGCACCGAGGCCAAGCGCTTGGGGGCCCGCAGTGGTCCTTCGGGCCTGTTGTTGGCGGGCGATTGGACAGACACGCGCTTGCCCGCATCCATGGAGAGCGCTGCGGCGAGCGGCTATCGCGCCGCGGAGTGTGTGCTCGAAGACATCGGCGCCCCCAAACGTCTGTTGGTCCCGCATCGACCCGTCGAGGGATTCACCGCGCTCTTCGAGAGCACCCTGCGCAGTATGCGCGCTGCCTCCCGCGAGCTCGACGCGCGCTGACTCGCCGTGCCGGAGCGTGCCGTCACGCGCAGTGTGCCCCCTTGGCTGCTTTGCCCCCGGCGCTGCCGATAGGTCCGGTGCGGGTGCGGGTGCGAGCCCGAGGGATACCTGCCGACCCATTGTGTCGACCTAAGTGAATCGCGCGTAACGGGCCCCGTCTGACGAACACAACGCGAGGGAACGCGAGGGACGAGCCCCGCGGCCAGCGCGTCTTTACTTGCTCAGAAGGGGTGTACGGCATCATGCGCTCAGGTCGGTATTCTTGCACTGTGCTTCTTGCCATTGGTTTGCTCTCTACGGCGGTCGGATGCGGCAACATTCGCGTCGTGCGCGCCGGAAGGCACGGGGGCGAGATCGCCCTCGTGGGTGATCGCGCCAAGGCGCTCGAGCTTGCCCGTGGCGAGATGGCCCGCACCTGCGGTGGACCAGATCGCTACGAGGTCGTCGAAGAAGGCGAGGCCGTGGTGGGCACTGTGTCGTCCCAGCGCGAGGAGTCCACCACACAACGCGGACAGACGTTCTTTGGGCGCCCGGCGGTGCGCACGTCCACTGTTGGCACCGTCGACACGCACCAGAAGACCGAGTGGCGCCTGCACTACGAGTGCAAGGTCGCGCAACCGGCCACCCCTTCGGCGGCGGCTTCGCCGGACAAGCCTCAGGCCCGCTCGCTGCACGAAGTGGTCGTCGTCTTCTAAAGGCCACCAAGCTCCACGTTCGCCCTCGACGCACTTTTTCCGGGTGCTCGAGGCGCGGACGAGCGGGGCTCTTTTTTTGCCAAATTCATTTGCGAACGATTGAATCGTGTGCAAGGTGTCTGTTGCGGCAACCAACGCCGGCAAAACAGGAGAACGGTCACATGAGCCAGGGTCCCCAAGTCCTCGAAAAGCGCCTCTACACTGCTGTTGCCACCACCACCGGGGGCCGCGATGGCCGATCCAAGAGCGACGACGGCGTGCTCGACCTTGCCATCGTTCCGCCGCGCAGCCTTGGTGGCAGCGGGGCGCCGGGTACCAATCCCGAGCAGCTCTTTGCCGCAGGGTACTCGGCTTGCTTTGGCAGCGCCGTTGCGCATGTCGCGCGCATGCAGAAGATCACCACCGGGCCCATCAGCATCACGGCACAGGTCACCCTCGGTAGCGTGGGGCAGGGGTTTGGGCTCGCCGTCGAGCTCGTGGCCAACATCCCCGAGCTTCCGCGGGAGCAGGCCGAGGCCTTGGTGCAGACGGCCCACCAGGTGTGCCCGTATTCCAACGCAACCCGCGGCAACATCCAGGTCGACGTTCGCGTCGCCTAAAGCGTCTCGACGGAGCGGGGGCACAACGAGCGGCGCCAAACGTCGAGCAAAGGGCCCAGAGGGCGAAAGAAATGCGCGCACAAGATCAAGCGATGCTCTTGGACAACCAGCTCTGCTTCGCCCTCTACCGTGCCTCTCGGGTGCTCACCCGGGCCTATGGCCCCATTCTGGAGCCATTGGGCCTCACGTATCCGCAGTACCTCGTCATGCTCGTGCTGTGGGAGAGCGACAACGTGTCGGTCAAGCAGCTGGGCGAGCGTCTCGCGCTGGACTCGGCCACCCTCACGCCGCTCCTCAAGCGCCTCGAGCAACAAGAGCTGTTGTCTCGGGCCCGCGACGCCGACGACGAGCGGGTGCTGCGTTTGCGTCTCACAGCCCAGGGCCGCGCACTTCGTGCGAAGGCCCAGCGCGTGCCCAGCAAGGTGGTGTGCGCCCTTGGCTACGACCCGGAGCGCGCTTCCGCCTTTGCAGAGATCGCCGAGCTTCGTCGGCAGCTCAACCAGCTCACGGTTCGTCTCTCCGTAGCGCAGGCAGATTCGTCTGCGCCGTAAGCTACCCATGACCCACTGCCGCATCGCGGCGCTTCGTGCTAGCGCTCCCTCATGACCTCCGTCTCGCCCGCCACCAAGGTCGCCCAACACGCCGAGTCCTCCGCCCGGGGCTCCTTTGCCCGCCTTGGCCGTTATTTGGCCTTCGCGCCCATCTCCAGCGATCCGTCCCGCGCCGCCAGCGTTCGATCCCTGGCCGATACGCTCGTTGCCGATCTCACCGCTGCCGGACTCCAGCGCGCGCGGGTGCTCGATCTGCCGAACGTTCCCTCGGCACACCCCTGCGTGGCCGCAGAGTGGCTCGGCGCCGGACCTTCCAAGCCCACGGTACTCATCTACGGCCACTTCGACGTCCAGCCCGTGGCCGGCGAGGCCTGGGACACGCCGCCGCACGAGCTGGTGCAAAAAGGTGATCGACTGTACGGGCGCGGTGCTGCCGACGACATGGGCGGATGGCTCAGTCACCTCATCGCCATCGAGTCTTGGTTCGCCGAGACGGGCTCCCTGCCGGTCAACGTCAAGCTGCTCATCGAAGGCGAAGAAGAAATCGGCAGCCCCAACCTCGAGGCGTTCATGGACGCCTACCCCGACGCATTCGCCGCCGACGCCATGGTGCTGACAGACTGCGAGAACCCCAGCACCGAGATCCCGGGTCTCACGGTGAGCTTGCGCGGGCTGCTCGAAATCGAGGTTTCGCTCGCGGGCGCCAAGAGCGATGTCCATTCGGGCTTGTGGGGCAACGTCGTCCCCGATCCGGCCGTTGCGCTCATCGCACTGCTTGCTCGGTTGCTCGACGACGACGGTCGCCTCAAGCAAGCCCGCATGAAGGTAGACCCGCAGTGGCTGGCATCATCCAAAGACGTCCCGCTCACGCAAGATGTCATTCGCGTGGGCGCCCGCTTGCTCGACGGCGTGAATCCGCTGCCCGAGCGAGGCCTTACGCCAGCGGCCTGGGCGTGGCGTCAGCCGGCCATCACCGTGCTGTCCACCACGTTTCCGGCCCCCGGCACCGAGAAGAACGCCATCCGCAAGTCCGCATCGGCCAAGCTCAGCTTGCGCATCGCGCCCGGGCAGACCTCCAAAGAGCTTTTCGACGCCGTCGCCCAAGAGCTGCGCCGCGATGTGCCCGGGGGCCTCGAGGTCACCATCACCCAGCAGCCCGCGGCTTCGTCGTCGTGGGACTACGTGGCCAAGGGCCCCGCTTTCGAGGCCGCGGACCGCGCATACCAAAAGGCCTGGGGCCGCGCGCCCATCCGCATCGGCATCGGTGGCTCCATTCCCTTCGTGGCGCTCTTTGGCAAACGTTTTGCGCGCCTTCCGCTGGTGCTCAACGGCGTCATCGATCCGGAGACGGGCGCACACGGCCCCAACGAGTCCATGCACATCGGCGTGTACGTAAAGACCGCCGTCGCCAATGTGCACTTGTACGAAGAGCTTGGTGCCCTGGGGACCAACCTGGTCGGCTAGGCGCGCTCCGTGCCCCGCAAACCCCGCAAGACCAAAAAAGCGCGCGCGCCCAAGCCCAGCGTCGACACCGAGCTCGCCCGCGCCGTCCAGCTCATGGACGCGGGGGAACTCGCGATGTCCGAGTCCGTCTGTCGCAAGGTGCTCTTGCGTGCGCCCGACGAGCCCGAAGCCCTGCACCTGCTGGGCGTTCTGCTCGGCGAGCGTGGCGACACCGAAGAGGCCATCGCGCTGCTCGAGCGCGCCGTCTCCCTGGATCCGGGGCACCTGCCCGCATGGAACAACCTTGGGGTGTTGCTCATGCCCGCGGCCCCCGCCAAGGCCGAAGCCATCTTTCGGCAGCTCATCGATAGCGCCCCCGACGACGTCGAGGCCCGGGGCAACCTGGCCACGCTGCTCGAACGTACCGAGCGGTACCCCGAGGCCGAGTCCGAGCTTCGTGCCTTGCTCGCCCGTGCGCCAGACGACGAACTGGCCCTGCGCCTACTGGGGTGCGTGCTCCATTTTCAGCACAAGTACGAAGAAGAGGTGACCGTGGCCCACGCCCTCTTGCGCGCGGACCCAAACAACCACGCCATGCGCGAGACCTTGGGCCGCGCCTATGCACGATGGTTTGATGCCGTGGACACCGACGCGGCGCGTGGACGCAATGTGCTCGAGCAGTGGCTGGCCTTCGACCCGGATAGCCCCGTGGCCCTCCACATGTGGGCCGCCATGTCCGGCGCCTCGGTGCCGGCCCGCGCATCTATCGGGTACGTGGCGCAACACTTCGACAGCTTTGCCGAGAGCTTCGACGAGGTGCTCACGGGCTTGCACTACCGCGCGCCGGAGCTCGCTGTTGCGTTGCTCGAACAAGAGCGTGCATCCTCGGGCGCGGCGCTCGATGTGGTCGACTTGGGCTGCGGCACCGGCCGCTTGGGGCCGCTGGTCGCGCCCTTCAAGAAGAGCCTCGTGGGGGTGGACCTGTCCCAGGGCATGCTTGCGCAGGCGGCGCTGCGGAACGTCTACGACCAGTTACGCTGCGACGATCTCGTTCCGTTCCTCGGGGCCCACCCGAACGCCTTCGACGTGGCCATGTGTCTCGACACGCTCGTGTACTTTGGCGCCCTCGACGAGCTTTTGGGCGCGGTGGCTGGGGCGCTGCGCGCTTCTGGGCGCTTGTTCTGCACCACCGAACTCTTGGCCGATGCGCCCGGGGCAAGTTTCGTGTTGCACCCCGCGGGGCGCTACGCGCACACGCAAGGGTACGTGCGCGACGCGCTCTTCCGCGCGGGGTTCGTGTTGGAGCACGAGGTGCCCTTCGAGGTGCGGAGCGAGGGCGTCGTGAAGGTGCCCGGATTGCTGATCGGCGCCCGGCGTATGGCCTAAATTTGTTGTTTGGCTCGCCGTAGCCGTTGTCCATGAACGAGTGCTTCCAGCGGTAGCACACGCGGTAGCCGTTCGGGGTGTCGAGCTGCGGTGGGTGAAGCCTGGAGAAGTTTTCGAACTGTCCACGTGCGTACGCCGACAGGGAGCCATCGCCGCGTGTCTCGTAGCCCACGCCGCCCAAGGGAGGCAGGGTGCCCACGTTTTGGTAGCCGCCCGCAGGTGTGTGGCTCTCGCGTCGGAAGCTACCTCTGGCCGCGAGAGCTGCGAGCATCGTCCGAGGAGCATCCGTCTCAAGCTCACTGGTCTACGCCGTACTGGAACGCCCGAAACGTGCACTACAACGAGCAGTCCCACTGCTTGAAGCTTCCGCTTCGAGAGCTACGAGCATCGTGTTGCGGTTCAAGGCAACGTGCGGACGAGGCGGAAACCGTCACGCACCACGCGAACCTTGGGGTTTGTCTCCCATCGCCATCCGGCCTTGAGAACGGTCGATTCATCCACGAAGCCACCTCCTCGCATGACCATGCGAGAGGTGACCTGCAGTGTTGCGCCCGGAGAGGTCCGGGGCCCGGCACCGTATCCCTGAGGAGTGAAGACGTCCGAGGTGAGCTCGGCGGCGTTTCCTGCCATGTCGAAGAGCCCCCAGGCGTTGGGTAGCTTCTGGCCGACAGGGTGAGAAGTCTTGCCGGCGTTGTTGCAGTACCAGCCGATGCGATCGGCGGGCGGTTCGAGGGTGCAGCCGAGTTCCAGGGGGGTGCTAGGCCCTGAGTAGTATCCCGTGGTTGTGCCTGCTCGGTAGGCGTACTCCCACTCGGCCTCGGTTGGTAGGCGATAGCCCAAGCAGTCGTAGAGGGACCCTGTGGTCTGCTCGACCTTGGTGCACAGGAGGTCCTTGCCGACCTGTCCGGTACACTCAAGGAGCCTGTAGCACTGTTGCTTGCCTTCGGCCTCGGAGAGCCGATTGGCAAACATCATGGCATCGTAGTGCTGGACGTAGGTGGCCGGGCAGTCTTGAGCATCGCAAGCGGTGTTGCCGCTTTGCGCGACGCCAGCGGCCGGGTTTGGCCACCCGAAGCGCGTCCATTCCTTGATGGTCAGTTCATGCTGTTGCATGACGAACGAACGGGTGAGGGTGGTTTGAGACTGCGGTTCACCCCGCGCACCGCGGGGCTTCTCGCAGAGCGGGGAGCCCATGACGAAGCAACCCGCGGGGATGGTGCACCAGCCTTCGGTGCAGTTCTTGACGACGGGCGGATGCACGCAAGACGGCTCGATCTTGAGGTCTTGCCTGCACCCCTCTTCGATGGGCGCAGCATCTTCGGTGGAACCCGCTTCCGTGGAGGCGTCGAGCACGGGCACGGGCATGCCAGCGTCGTGGCTGAGCGGTTGAGAGGGCGCGTCGCCCCCGCAGCGGAAGAAGCTTCCGGCTGCGAGGGCAACGAGGAGCATCCGTCTCAAGCTCACTGGTCTACGCCGTACTGGAACGCCCGAACCGCGAATGCCAAGGCTCTCTGGTCCCCCGGCCCAAACACTGTCTGCACGCCGCCCAAAAGGTCGGCGTAGGACTTTCGTGGGTCGCTGGTGGTGATGAAGCACTTAGTGCCGCCGCAAGCGGCGACGTAGGCCTTGGTCAGGTCGGCCACGTCCATTCGCGTGGCTGCCGGGTCGAGATCGCCTGCACGGAAGAAGTTCATCCAGTCCCACTCGTTTTCGGTACCCACGTTGTTGCAGTGGCTTTCGTACCAGAGCACCGGGCCGCTGCAAGTCTTGGCGACGGGCGCCCTTGAAATGGTGCTGTTCGCCTCGAGAAACGGCTTGTAGTAGGCGAAAGTGCAGCCAGCTCCGATGTTGCCGTTCCAGGTCTTGGCGGCGAAGAAGTGGGCAAAACCTTCCACTTGTCCGCGTGCGGCGCCGTCCGTCGAGTTCAGGCAATGAGACTGCTGGTTGTGCGGTACGTGGTCGCACCGACACAACGCCGGGGCATCGTTTGGGATGGAGTAGGCCGAGTCGTTGGGGTTCCCATACCTGGAGGTGTGGACGGTGTGACCCAGCTCGTGTGCCACGGCGAACTTGAAGAGGGCTGTGTGAAACTGTGGCTCGCCGAGCGGCGGTGGTGGAAGCGGGAGATAGAGATAGACGCTGTTGCCCTGTGCGTAGCCATCCGGATACCGAGGCCCACCCGGAGACTGTTCCGGAGGTAGTCTGTCGAAGACGTTGATGCCGTAGGCCGTGTTGTGCACGAATGAGCCGGCGGCCTCGCGCATCGCGACAGAGGCGGACGCCGCGGCGCTCGTGTCGATGTCCCAGCCGACCAGCGTGCACTTGGGAATTCCTAGGTCTCGACTGATCGCTGCTTGGCTCTTGCCGCTCGTACGCACCAGTGCAAGCGTTCTTCGCTTGAACTCTTCAGTGTAGCGCCGCCCGGACTTCCTGCCTGCCTTCTCCATTGTTGACTCCTTTTCGGTGTCAACTCAGGTGAGGGAGCTCCAGAGTGCCCCTGCCCGTGACTGTAGCCGCATGGAATACGGCTGCCGGATCGATGTCGGCCACATGCGTCACGCTGCCCGCGACGGCATCAAGCACATGAACATCGCTAAGTCGATTGGAGTAGTCGCTGGTCCCGCCAACGATGGCCACGGTGCCATCGGGTAGCTTGGTCGCCGTGTGCAGCGCGCGCCCGCCAGGCAGCCCCAGGCTCATCCAGGGGGCCGCGGGATCGTACACATCGATGAACCGCAAGGTGGCACCTGCGGCGTCGCGGCCGCCGATGATGGCGAGCTTACCGTCCGCTGTCTCGGCCACGGCGTGGTCGGAGCGTGCCATGAGCATTGCCTGTGTGCTCCAGGTGTTGGTCGCCTCGTCGAAGGTGTCGAAGGCATCGCTCACGGTTGTCCCGTCAAAGCCGCCCGTCACCACGACGTGCCCGCCCACGGTGCCTGGAACCAACATGGAACGAGCCGTGGGCACCGATGCGCGTCCGGACCACAACCCCGTGGCAGGATCATAGGCCTCCGCCGATGCGATGGGGACGCCGCTGGTGTTGAGGCCACCAACGGCGAGAACCTTGCCGCTCGGTAAACGTGCGAGCGCGTGGAGCGTGCGAGCCGTTGCCATGCTGCCGGTGCTGGTCCACGCCTGGGTCACGGGCTCGTAGATCACTGCGGCCGCCGACGGCACGCCCGAAGCGGGCGTGCCTCCCGCGCAGAGGAACCGCCCGTCCGTGAGCTTCACAGCGCGCACGTCCGAGAGGGCGACGGGCATGACCGTACTTGTGCTCCAGGTCGACGTCTCTTCGTTGAACCGCTCGGTGCTGGCGGTGGGACCCGACAAGTCCGCGCCTCCGAAAGCGAGCAACCCACCGCCGGTGAGCGCCAACATGCCGTGCTTTTCTCGGGCCACGGCCAAGCTGCCCGTGGAGACCCAGCTTGGATCGAGCACCGCCGGGTACGCGACGCCGGTCGTCGGCCAGGTGATTTCGACGGTGCATTGCGCTGCGCCTGGTGCGGTCACCGCGCGACCGTAGGGCAGCGCGGCGCTCGTGTCGGCCGCGCAACCCTGCAGAGCCACTTGGGCCCAGAGAGCCTTGCCGTTGTTCCCCACGATGTACGGAGGGTTCATGCGCAAGCGTGGCACACCTCGCGCGTCGAGGAACTCGAGCGTGCGTGCGACGAGCCGAAGTCCGGCGACCTGGGGGCCCAACGTCACCTCGTAGCGGACGCGCTTGTCCGTTGGCTCGGTCTCGTAGGCGATGAAGTCTTCGGCGCCCTCGCTGGTGGGGCGGAACAACACGGTGCGTCCGGTCGCGGCTTTTTCGTAGACCACGTACCCGGCGCCCACGCCGGCCGATGCGGCTGTTGCGCCCTGGATGCGGACGCCGATGCCGAACTCGGTGGCTTCCACCGTCGTGTCGTCGTTGATCAGAACGAACTCGGTGGCCTTGGCCGGAAAGCTCGCGATGGCGGCTCGTTGTTCAGCACGGGCGGCGCGGCGCAGGCGCGGCGTGATGCGACCATCGACGCCCTTCAAGAATGAGCTAGCGACGCCGGGCTGAAGCACCGTACCGGGCCCACGCAGGTCGGCGGCGTTCACGAGATTTCGCGCCCACGCCACCCGCGCTGCCACGTCGGGGTCGCTCTGCATCGGCGCGGCGTTGGCGGGCTCAACGCTGGTGGATGATGTAGGGGGGGGGGTGACCTCGCTGCTCGTATCGCCACACGCCACGACGACTGTTGCGATGACAAGCGCCGCTGCAACGGCGCTCCGCATCGTTCTTGCGCTCTCCATGTTCTTTCAACCCTTCCCCAGGCACTACGCCAAAGGTGGCGTGCGCTGAGCTATCGGCCTTCAGAGCGCTTACGGCAAGCAACAAGTTGGCGTTGGTGTATTGTGCATGTATTGGCGTCGCGCCTCGGGGTGGGGGCGCGCGCCCACAACGGTGTGCCTGCGTCTAGAGCACTATCGGTTATCGGACGACCGAAGACGGCAAGATCTCGACGCTCTTTCGGGCCTCTTGGCCGCGCGGTGCGCCGCATTGCAAATGTGGAAGCCGGGTGGGGGTAGTTTCGTACCCCCACTTCCCCGAAGGTGTCGCGCTTCGTGCGTCTCAACAGCGCTACCAAGCCTGGAGCAAGCGCTGCGCCGCGCCTTCGCCAAAGCCGCGCAGGGCTTCATTCGCTTCGTAAACGAACAGAAACGGAGCGTGGGTCGGGGCTTGGGTGCTGGGCGTGGCTTGGGTGCGGACCCGATGCGCCACGAGCGCTTAGCCAGGGTCTTTGCAGCAGCGGAAACCGGTCGAATAGTCGTGGTAGGTGAAGCCGTGGGCGATGGTCCGGTAGGCGCAGCCATCGCCGTGTTCGCTGGTGTCGAGGAAGTAGCCGCCCTGGAAGGTGCCGTTGGGGTCCGCCGTCCATTCGTGCAGGTTGCCCACCATGTCGAACACCCCTTGGTCCGACACGCAGCCTTGCCGCGCACCGGTGCGCTCGACGGTGCCCGGTAGCTCCAGATTGCGCGGATCGTTGAGCTCCTTCATGCCCCAACCGCGCTTCATGGTGTCGGCGTGAAGCTGCATCATGGGGGCTGTGCCGCGGTCTTTGCACTGCCCCGGCACGCGCTTGGGGCCGTAGGGGTAGGCAAAGCCGTGGCTGCCGC
>JBIKNA010000531.1:0-4793 GCA_044358965.1 Polyangiaceae bacterium | reverse complement strand
AGGAGGTGGGGCCCCAGCGGCAATGCCTCTGGGGCGGAGGACAGCGTCCTCCGATAACAAAGGAAGCTAAATCGCTGAGCTTGATCGAAGACCATGCTCGGTGATTTAGCGCAGAGCGATGCTGCGCAGGAGGCGTCGCGTGGGCGCGGGCTCCACCACGTGAGACACGGGATCCGCCTCGGCCACCACCAAGCCTAGGGCTCGTACATTGATCAGTGCCACCCGCGCGGTGCTGCCGTCGGTGCGCTCTTGCGCCAGCACGAGCGTGCGTCGCCAGACGGCGAGTTCGGCGTAAGGCTGTCCCTCGGCGCGGTACAGCCCGGCAAGCTCCACCAGCGCCGAGATGTCTCTGGTTCCGGCGCGTTCGAGGTCTTCGGCGCCCCTTGGGTGGTCGCCCGTGGTCCAACGCAGCTTGCCTCGGGCCCGCAGCAAGAGCACCGAGCCCGGCGCGTGGGACAAGCCCACCTCGTACACCCGTTCGGCCTCGGCCCACTGGCCCATGCGTTCGCGTGTGCGTCCGAGGCCGGCGTACGCGGCATCGAGCGCCGGGTCGAGCCCGAGCGCCATGCTGTAGTCGCGCACGGCGCCAGGAAGATCCCCCGCCTCGACCTTGCGCCCGGCGATGCCGACCAAATCGGCTGCCCCGTCGGCTCGGGCGCTCCGCGCCAAGCACACCTGGGCCAAGGCCGCGGCAACGGCCGAAACCCAGGCGGTCTTGCCGCAGATGCTCACCCCACGCTCTGCGCGTCCTCGATGGCGTCGGCGCGGCGGGGCCTGAGGTTGATGCTCAGGATCTGCTTGCGCACGCGCACGGCGTCGGGGGTCACCTCGACCAGCTCGTCCGCATCGATCCACTCCATGGCGGTTTCGATGTTGAGGGTGCGCGGCACCGCGAGCATGACGTTGTCGTCTTTGCCGGCGGTGCGCACGTTGGAGAGCTTCTTCTCTTTGATGACGTTGACGTCGGTGTCGTTGGGGCGGTTGTGTTCGCCCACGATCATGCCTTCGTAGACCTCGGCGCCGGGAGACAAGAAGAAGTTGCCGCGGGCTTGCAGGTGGTGGAGGGCATACGGCGTCGCGACGCCCAAGCGGTCGGACACGATGGCGCCGTTGAGGCGCTTGGCCATGGCGCCGCTCCAGGGCTCCCAGCCGTCGAACATGGTGTTCAGGAGGCCCATGCCGCGGGTGGAGGTCAGGAACTCCCCGCGGAAGCCAATGAGGCCTCGGCTGGGTACCCGGTACTCGAGGCGCGCTCGGCCAAAGCCCGGGTTGCTCATCTTGGTCATGCGCCCACGGCGGCTGCCCAGGCGCTCGGTGACGATGCCGATGAAGGTTTCCGGTACGTCGACGACGACCAGCTCGTAGGGCTCGCAGACCACTCCGTCCACGGTCTGCGTGACGACCTCGGGGTTGCCGAGCTGCATCTCGTAGCCTTCGCGGCGCATGGTCTCGACCAAGATGGCGAGCTGAAGCTCTCCGCGCCCCAGGACGATGAACGTGTCCGGGGAGTCGCTGTCTTCGAAGCGGATGGCTAGGTTCTTGCGGGTCTCGCGCTGAAGGCGCTCGCGCAGCTGGCGGCTCGTCAGGAACTTGGCGGCCTTGCACTTGCCGGCAAGCGGCGACGTGTTGACGCCGATGCGCATCTTGATGGTGGGCTGCTCGACGACGATGCGCGGCAAACGCCGGGACTCGGCTGCGGCATCTTGGTCGGTGATGGTATCGCCCACGAACACGTCTTCGAGACCGGCGATGGCCACGAGCTCACCGGCGTAGGCCTCTTGGGTGGTGGTCCGGGCCAGGCCTTCGAAGGTGGCGAGCACCTTGATGGCGCCCTTGGCCAGACCCTCTTCCTTGAGGATGGTGACAGGCTGGTTGGCCTTCACGGTGCCCGCGATGATGCGGCCGATGGCCAAGCGACCCACGTAGTCGTCGTGGTCCAGGTTGTTGACGATGATCTGGAGGGGCAGGGTGCGGTCGCCGCGCGGCGGCTTGACCCGCTCGATGATGGTGTCGAAGAGCGGCGTCAGGTTGGTCGCCGTGTCTTCGAGGTTGAGCTTGGCTTGGCCGAGCTTGCCGATGGCGTAGAGCACCGGGAAGTCCGTTTGCTCGTCGCTGGCGCCGAGATCGCAGAACAGATCGAAGACCTCGGTAAGCACTTCGTGCGGTCGAGCGTCTTGGCGGTCGATCTTGTTGATGACGACGATGATGGGGAAACCAAGGTCGAGACACTTGCGCAGCACGAAGCGGGTTTGCGGAAGCGGACCCTCGGCGGCGTCGACCAGCAGGATGGCTCCGTCGGCCATGAGCAGGGTGCGCTCGACCTCGCCGCCGAAGTCCGCGTGGCCTGGGGTGTCGACGACGTTGATCTTGGTGATCTTGCCGTCGGAGCCGCGGTAGCGAACGCTCGTGTTCTTGGCCAAAATGGTGATGCCGCGCTCGCGCTCGAGATCATTGGAGTCCATCACGCGCTCGGCCACGACCTCGTTGGCGCGGAAGGTACCGGCCTGACGGAGCATGTGGTCGACGAGGGTGGTCTTCCCGTGGTCGACGTGGGCGACAATGGCGATATTGCGGAGCGAATCGTAGGACATTTGTGGCTTTTTCTGCCGGCGGAACACACCGGTCGCGCCCCCCTCTACCGCGAAGGGGTCCAAAGGGGAAGCTCTGTGCGGGGGCGGGGGCTCCCGGCGGCCTGCGCCGGGGCATGGCCCGGGCGCTCCAGACGGGCCTCCGGCTACTTGTCGAGGCCTAGGTTGACCCGGGCCTCGGCGTACGCTTCGGACACGCTGAAGGCCAGCAGATCGCGCACTTCGACGGTGCGAGCAACGAACGCCGCTCGCTCTTCGCCGCTGGGCGGGAGCTGGTTTTCGCCCACGGCCCACGACAGGGCCTCGGCGGCGGCGCTTGGGTCGCCGACGGCGAGCAGGGCGGTACGGTTGGCCCAGGAGAGCGTGGCGTGTCCGACGTTGCTGGCCTGTGCGCCCAGCATGCCCGCGGCTTCGAGGGCCAAGACCCCGAGCTGCGGGTCTGGCGAACGGGGCAACACCGAAGCGAAGCGGCGGCTGATTTCGGCCATGGGCCCTGCGGCGCCAAAGGGGGGCTTCCAGCCTGGGTTGAAGGCCGCGAAGAAAGCGCCCAACACGTTCGGCAGGTCTTCGGGGGAGGTGCGCGTGAGGGCCGAGGCGCGCGCCTGCACCAGCTTGAGGGCGCGGACGACCATGAACGCGCGCCCGAGTTCGTGCGCCACGCCCACGAGTCCCTCGCCCACGAGCACTGCCGGCGGATTCGAGGAAATCGGGACACAAGTCCGTCCCACCTGGGGGCTCACGTAGACCGCGATGCTCTGCATGCCCATGGTGGTTCCCACTGCCGAGATCATGGCCGACAACGGAGCACTGGGGGGCAGGGGGGTCGCCCGCATGGCGCGAAGATCTACGGGGAAGGCTGCATCGAGCGCATCGCCGGACCGCTCGAGCAGCGAGCGCAGCGCGGGGGACAGGAGCTCTGGCGCAAGCAGATCACCAAGGCGCGGGTCGAGCGCGCGCATCTCTGCGCCACGCAAGTGGACTTTGCGCCCGTCGATGGCGGCGAGGGTGGCGCTGACCACGCGCGCCGCGTCGGCCTTGCCCCGAAGCTCGAAGGCCAAGGCCAGAATCTCGAACAGGGATGTGACGAAGCGTCCGGCGGCAAAGGCCCGGCGGGCGTCCGCCGCCGCGCGGTCGAGCAGAATGTGCATGGCAGGCATCTGGCGTTGCCTGGCGTAGAAATCAGCGAGGGCCTTGAGCGCCCGCACCTGCGTGGGGAATTCTTTCCGCGCGGCCTCGAGAGCTTGCTCGGCCTTTCGAGGGTCTTTTCCGGTGTTTTCGTGGATCTTGGCGAGTTCGATGAGCCTGCTCAGTCGCTCGTCCGGGTCGGTGATGAGCGCGACAATTTGCTGCTGAACCTCGACCGCGCGGCTCGCGTCGTTTTGTTTGGCGTAGACGTCTTTGAGTCTTTCGAGGGGCGCGATGGATTCCGGGGCGCGCTTGATGACCTCTTTCCAGGCGACCTCGGCCCGGGCAAGGTTCACCATCTGATCGGTGTACAAGACGGCGAGACGTTCGTAGATGGCGCGCTGCTCGTCTTGCGTGGGCAGAAGCCTTGCGAGCCGCACCCAGGCCTGCTCGGCGGCTGCGTGGTCCCCCTCTTTGGCGCACAAGTCACCGAAGGCAAACAGCGCGGTGGTGTGCTCGGGACGTTTGGCGAGTGCCGACTCGAGCGCCGCACGAGCCTGGGCGTGTTCGCCCATGTCGAGCAACGCTCGCGCGCGTTCGACCTCGAGGGTGACCCGCTCGTCGTCGCTGGTGGCGACCTCGAGGCGACGCGTAAGGAGCGCCGCAAGCTCGCTGTCCATGCGTTTTTCGCCGTACAGCGCGCTCAGCTTGCCAAAGACCTCCCGGAAGGCGACATCGATGTTGGCACACTGCTCGAAGGCGACGATGGCGCGGTCTTGGTCTTTGACTTCGGTGAGCCAGAGCTCCGCAGCGTCGTACCACGCCAACAGTTGGTGCTCGGGCACGCTGCTGGTGCGTGCGAGGCTCTCGCAAGCCTCGGCGGCGCGCCGCAGGTCCGATGCCTGGGAGCGGGCTTCGGCCAGAAACCCCCAGGCGACCATGTCGCCAGGATCTTTGGTGGTCGCCGCTTCGAGATGCGCCGTGGCAGCCTCCGTGTCGCCGTGCCTTGCTGCGGCCTCGCCGGCGCGAAGCAGAAGGGTCGATTGCTCTGCCGCGCGTTGCGTACGCTCGGCCAGCGAT
>JBIKNA010000529.1:0-4809 GCA_044358965.1 Polyangiaceae bacterium | reverse complement strand
AGCAATGGCAACAGCGAGAGCATCGAGGTACACAACCGAATGGACGCCATAGGTTGCCCATGTGCACTCGCCATGCCACCGTGGCGCCGGTCCGGTGTGCGCCGTCGGAGCGGCGATATCCACACGAACGGGCTCGTCCTCGTTCCGTGAGATCCGTCGGTTCTCACCGGCGCGCACGGTCGCCGTGGTCGCAGGACCGTGATCGGCGCGAGCCGACCCCTCGGAGAGTGACGAAAAGCGCGCCAATTCAGGCGAGGCCGCGGTGGCATCGCCCATGCCACGTCGGTTCACCCCTTCCAAGGGGTGGCATCTGGGCCTGAGGACCGGCACCCGTGTTCACCAGCGGAGCCGCACGTGCAATGAGCTTGTCGGCGGTGCGACCATCACGGGGGAAGACCGCCACCCCGGCGTGGGCCTCCACGCGCACCGCTTCCAGTGCCCGCACGACAACCCCTGCCATATCGTCGGCCTCGGCCGGCGATCGCCCTTCGACAAGAAGCTCTAGTTCGCGGGGGGCGTAGGATGCCACGATGCCCTGACCAGCCAGGACCGACTCGACCACTTCTTCCAGGACCCTCACGTCGCCGTCGTTGGCGACCCGGACGCGAAGCACCGCGAAAGGATCGAGCGACGAAGCGCGCGCCGCGCAACGCTCTTCGAGTCCGGAGACGAAGAAACCGTGGCCATACACCTGCAGCGAGGCCGCCGTTTGCCGTGGGCACAAAACGATGGTGGTGTTGTCGATCTGGACCACATCGCCCAAGGCAAGATCGACCGGGACCTTGCCCACGAATGCCCCGCCCACGCGGGTGCCATTGGCGCTGCCCAGGTCGGCCACGGTGACCCGCTCGCCGAACTGGATGCGGGCGTGCATGCGCGACACGCGCAAATCGTTCACCGGCACATCGGCCGTGGTGGCGCGACCAAACACCAAGGCCTGGCCAGCCCGCGATTCGATCGAGCGAACCGCCCCGTCGAACACGAGCAGGGTCAGTGGCTCGTCGCCGGACGGGTGTCGGTTCTCGGACAGAATGTTCGAGATTGTGCTGTCCCCTGTGACATTGCCCACGGGCCGATACTAGCGGCAATGCCGCCAATGGTCACGGTTCTCACGTTGGTCCACGCATCGCCGGCGAGCTTGCGCAGGTGGACTCCTTTGAGGTGCTGATCGAACTCGATGGCACGAGGCCGTGCTCTAGCGGCCTATCTCATGGTCTCGACGAGGATTACTCCGAGCTCGAGATCGACGACGAGGGCAACGAGCTCGCCGTCGGCAGCGGGGGCGGGTTCTTCGTCAGACCGAAGACGTCGTCGAAGTGGGCACTCCGCGGAAAAGTCGGTGCAGCGCAGCGAGGAGGCCACGAGCTCGCGCTCTGTGATGCCGCCTACGTCACCGGGGAAGGCGCACTCTGGCGTTGCTGGAACGATCGAATGAGCGGGTGGGGCGTGCGCCCGAGATCGGCCCGGGATGGGATATCGCGGGCGCCAATGCCGACGCCCCGGCCGCCTGTACGTGTATCCGTAGAAGCGAGGGAACGGCAGGACATACGAAAAAAAAGCCCATGTGTCAACCGTTCGGTCCTTTTTCTCTTATGGTCTTCCAAGCATGATTATGCTCCAGCACTGTCGTAACCAGACCGATGGGTCGTGTTTGTCGTGGACGCTGTCACGAGTTCTTGTTACGCCCATCGCGTGGCGCACGCAATGCGGTGCAGTGCGGGGTGCCGTTCCACGAGGGACGAACTCAACGTCAACGGTGACCCGGGAGAACTTCAACGATGACCGGACGAGCACCCGAGATTGAGGACGGGCCCCACGGGGTGGAGGCGGACATCCGTGGTGATGGTCGGCGCCCTTCCGGTCTTAGGCCCATTGACGTAGCCGCCCGGGTGCACCCATCGGTGGACCAGACGGCCCTTCGGCTCACCGGACAGATTGTCGGTGGCCGATTCCAGCTGCTCTCGATTCTGGGATTGGGCGGTATGGGCGTGGTGTACGAGGCCATCAATGTCATCACGCGCAAGCGTGCTGCGGTGAAGCTCATCCTCAGCTCCGCGGAGACAGCAAGACAGATGGGCATGCGGTTTGAGCGAGAGGCGCGGGCCACGGCAGCCCTCGACTCCGAGCACATTGTCCAGATCTTCGACAGCGGACTGGACGAAGCGACGCAGCACCCGTACATCGCGATGGAGCTGCTTGCTGGCGAGACCTTGTCCTCGCTCTCCGAGCGCCTTGGTCCGTTGCCCGAAGACGTTGCGCTTCGCCTTGCTGCTCATGTTTTGCTTGGCCTCGCCACGGCTCACGAAGCGGGCGTCATTCACCGTGACGTCAAGCCAGCAAACATCTTCATCGTGCACACCGACGCTGGCGATTGCATCGCAAAGGTGATCGATTTCGGCATCGCCAAGATTCTGGTTTCCGAAGCGACGCCTGGCGAGTCCGGAAGCATCACCGACGGAATGTTCTTGGGCTCCCCAAGGTACACGGCCCCGGAGCAGATCATCGACGAGCGTGGCGTCGATCCTCGCGCAGATATTTGGTCCGTCGGCGCGGTGCTTGCTCAGTTGCTCACGGGACAGAAGCCCCATGCGGGCCTCAACTCGATTACGGAAATTTTGCTGGCTGTTTGCGAGGACGAGGCACCCGATGTGCGAACTCTGGCTCCCTGGACGTCGCCATCGGCGGCAGCGGTAGTTGGCAAGGCGCTGCGCCGAAAACCCGACGACCGCTTCGCATCGGCCCGCGAAATGCTCGCGAGCATTCGTGCCATCGTCGGCGACTCGCTAGGTCTCGGAGCCATGCATCTCGTGCCGCTTTCCGCTGCACCCCAGGCGATGTCTGATGTGTCGCCCACCTCGCCGTATATGCGCTCGGCGTGCCCCGGGCCAGCGTCCGGCTTGGCGCAAAGCACCGAAGAAGACACCGTCCCCATCCGGCGCGAGGTCCGCGCGCTACGCGCGTATCGCCCGGTCACGGACGGTCCGCCGGCGTCCGAGGCTCGCATCAGGCGGGTCCCCAAGGTTCCCTGAGCGCAGTGCACCGCAGGGCTGCCTTTTCGTCGACTTTGTGAATCAGCGACAGCAACCCGACAACGCCGCACACTTTGGTTTCGCCAAGCGAAAGCAGCTGCCCTTTGTATTGCAATGCTCGGGTGTGCACGACACCCTATCCAACAGAGGTTCATATGAGTACCAAGCAACTCCTTCGACGCATGGCTCTTGCGGCACGCCCGGTCGGGCTCTTGACCGCCGTGCTTTTGGGGGCCGCGGCATGCGGCAGCGGATCTTCGCCCTCCACCGACGGCGCGGGGGACACCGAATCTTCGCCCTCCACCGACGGCGGAGCGGTCATCGCCACGGACGACGGCGTGTCCAAGCCGGATGGCAGCGTGCCGGCGGACGCGGGCGGAGCCACCGGTACCGGCACGGACGCGCTACGCGGCTACTGGGTCTGGGAGAAGCGCGTCGAAGGAACTGCCGTGCAAAGCGGTCCGGTCGACCAAGGCCGAATGAAGCTCGCGTTCGGAACGGGCAACAACAAGTGTCACTACATCTGGAACGAGACCACCGGCTCCGACTTCCACACCGAGTGCACCTACACTCTCAAGGGTGACCTCGTGACGCTGTCGGCGAAGGCCGACCCGGACAAGACCGCGGCAGGCTGGTCCTGTGCACACCCAAGCTGGACGTCGTGGAACGATCGACCCGCCATCCAGTATGCGCGCTACAAGTTCGTCGGAGACCGTCTGTGGATCGGCGTCAACTCGTACTGGGGCGGCGTGACCGGCGGCAACACCTCGTGCAAGCGGTTCCCGTTCTGGGAGAGCGAGGGACAGGCCACGACGGTCGAGAGCTGGATCGTCTACAAGCCCGTGACGCGGCAGGAGTGGTACACGAAGTACGCGATCAGCACGAACTGCCAGGGCACGCCGACCGAGTGCGCGCAGTGGCCCGGCTGCGGCGCGGGCGACAAGGCATACGTGGACTGACTGGCTTGTCGCGCGGAAGCGCGAGAGCCGCGCGAAGCGAGCGACAAGGCGAAGCGTGCGTTTCGACCGCAGGGACTTTCCTTTCCGAAGGATGCGCCGTCAGCAAGCCGTCGACGCGACGGAGAGCGTCGGGCGCGGGGCCGTCAACGGGACGGCAGTCCGCGTGAGGCCGAACTCTCCGCGAGCGGCGTGCCCACGGCACCCGAGCGGCTGGACCAGATCCGCGGGATTGCGTGTCGCCGAGGCCCAGTTGGCCCACGTCGTTGAGCCCCCAGCACTTGACGGAGCCGTCGTCGAGCCTCGCGCACGTGTGGTTGTAGCCCGCGGTGAGTTGCAGGGCGGTCCTGCCGGGCCCGAGGTCTACCGCAGGCAAGGTTGCGCCCAGTTCGCCAGGGCCATCACCGCGCTGCTGCGTGTCGCCGAGGCCCAGTTGGCCGTTGCCGTTCTGGCCCCAGCACTTGACGGAGCCGTCGTCGAGCCTCGCGCACGTGTGGTTGAAGCCCGCGCTGAGCTCCGGGCCGGTTGGTCCCGCGTCTGCGTCGTTGGCGGCATCGTTGCCCGTGTCTGCGACTGGGGCGGAGGTTTCGTCGGTCCCGGCGTCTGCGGCTACCATGACGACAGGCACAAAGGGCGGCTCGCCCGGCAGCGGGCAACCATCCGGCGTGGCGCACGCGGCGGGGTCCACCTGCGCCGGGACGCACTGTCCAAGGTAGCTGCACGTGGTATCCGCCGCGCACTTCACGCCCTCGCAGGCGAGGTACAGAACTACGGGCACCTTTAACCGCGTGTGCGGCACAAACGCGAGCTTGCGGCGCGCGATG
>JBIKNA010000530.1:0-4809 GCA_044358965.1 Polyangiaceae bacterium | reverse complement strand
CGCTGGGACTACACACGCTCGGTACCTGCCGGAAATCCCGCGTACCCCGGCGTGCCAACCGCGCAGCCCATCGTCGACGTGACATTCAGCTACAGCGGCGGCCTGCGGGTGCTCAAGCAAAGCGCCGATGCGCTTGGGCCCATGTACTCGCTCGAGGTCTTCGACTCGCTGCGTGTGAACAGGACCCGCTTGCGCGACGGCGAGTACGAACGCAACGCGCGGTCTGAAGTGGGCTACCTGGCAGGACTTGGCAAAGTCATCCACTCGACCACCCTACCTTCGCCAAGCGGCAACCCGCGGCACGTGCTCTTGACCTTGGGCGACCAGCTCGGTTCGGCCACCGTGGTGATCGACCGCGAGAGCTCCGAAGTGGTCGAAAAGGTCACCTATATGAGCTACGGCGCCGTCGAGAGCGACTACCGGCCAAGCCGCTGGCAGCAGCAGCGTGAAGAATACAAGTACACGGGCAAGGAAGAAGACATCGACATTGGCCTCGTCTACTTCGGCGCTCGCTACTACCACCCGCGCTTGGGGCGATTCATCAGCGCGGACCCGCTAACCATCCACGCCGGCGGCGCCAACGCAAACCCGTACGCCTATGTCTCCGGCCGCGTGTACACACACACGGACCCCTGGGGATTCGACGAGCACGGCCCTGTCGAGCAGCCAAAGCATCCAGAGCCCATCGGCGAGACAGGACCATCAGCGCCCGTGGAAACCGTCATTGTTGTCGGTGACCGCGGCGATCGTGAAGGAAACGGGCCGGTCTACTTCGTGCCCGGACCTCGTGCCGATGGCATCTGGGCCTATGCGCGCGCTCTCCACAACAATCTGCGTCAAGCGGCCGTCAGGGGTGGCGAACACGCCAAGGACACCGCCGGCTACGCCAAGAGCGCCGCGAGCGCAGAGCTCGGCATCGCCGCGGGCATCGCCGCAGACGACGCGCGTTGGCTGCTTGACCACACCGAGCACTTCGAGATTGGCGCGAGCGTTGGCGCACTGGTCTTCGGATCCCTTGGCGTCGCGGGCGGTGTCGGAGAGGGGGGCGCTCTTGGTCTCGCTGGCGGCCCCGCAGCTGAGGTGACTGTGCCGATGGGAGCCATCGCAGGCGCCATCGTTGAGGGAACCGCGGGTGCCGCACTAGGGCACGAGATAGGCGGCAACGCAGAGAAAGCGTTGAGGATTTTGGCTTCGAAGGGTGGTGGCGGCACCCCAAAGGACGCGCAAAAGGCGGTAGCCCGTGGACAGGGACCGGCCGATATCAAGCGCATCGACAGACCGGAGCAATCGGTCAAAGGAAGTCAGTGGCACGCGCACCAGACGAAAACGGTGAACGGCAAGAACCCTGCCTTGAACCAGGACGGGTCCAGCCACGATGGACAACCATCGTTCTCGGCAAGAACGCTACAGTGGCTCCAGTCGTTCGGTTGGAACATCGGAAAGTAGTGCCGGATGGATCACATTGATCGTCAGTTATTGCGTGTCAAGGCAGCGGAGGGATTGAACGATCTTCAGCTCCTCCTGGTACCGCGAGAATGGGACGAGGTCCCACTGGTCAGTCGGTTGCGACGAATCGACTTCCTCCTCCCTCTCGGTCTTCACGAGGCGAGCAAGCGCCTGTTGCTCGCCGCCCTACAGCACGTTGATCTCGCGCACGCCTACATGAAGGAGAATCGCGTCCGTGGCTCAGCGCTCCTTCTGTCGCTGCTGGATTGGGACGAATTCGAGGCCGGAGAGCAACCCGTTATCCCCAACTTCTTTTTCAGCTCAAACAAGCGGAAAGATCTAGGCAATTTCAGGCTCGTCCAACCAGAGACGAAGGAAGCGGCCACCGCCGCCACATGGCTGGCTGAGCTCGACGCTCGCGACCAAGAGGTCTTTGACGGGCAACGGCCGCGAGATCCGTCCTACCCGAGACGCGTCTACATTGTGCGCAGAGGAATTGCGGCGCGGAACGGCTGGCTTCGATGAAAGTCGCGACAGTGGAACCGGCCGGACGTGGCGCGAGGCCGGGCCAGCGGGGCAGAAAACCGAAGAGCTGCTGCGTGCGAGGCTTTCGCATTTGTAGTGTCGGACTCATCATTGCGGCGGCGCTCGCGCCTGCCTCCGCGCACGCCGACGTCCCATGGGATGCCAACGTGTCTTTTGGCGTATCGCGGCGCCTGCTCGAAGAATCTTACTATGGTCAGGGCCGGGTCGGCGGACGCATGGCGGCAGACGCGCACATCACGACCTTGCGCGTGGTGCGGGTGGGCCTTGGTGGATACGCCGAGCTGTCGCCCTACGAGAACTTCGGAGCGCGACGCTTCTTCGGCGCGGGCCTGCGCCTGGGCGCACGCGTTCCCATCCCGACGGAGCGAGTGCGCCTCTTCGTGGGCAGCGGGTTCAACTACGTTGGCGTCGTGGCGCCGTCCAAGGAATACGCCATCGTGCGACCTTCATTCACAGTCGAGGGCACGCTTCTTGAGGCCGGCGGGAGGATGCTGGAGGTTCCGTTGACACTTGGCGTTGCTCTGCCGCTCGCAAGGGACTTCCACCTGCTGTTTCAGGGCGGCGCCTCGATGAGCTTTGCCCAGAGCGGGAGCTACTACGACTCGCCTTCTACAGTTGCCGAGTACCGCCTCCGGCAGATTCGTACGGAGAGTGGCAGCGTGGGCGGAATCGGCGGCGGAGGCGTTGACACCTTCGCGTGGTTTGCAACCCTTGGGCTCATGTTCGAGGCACCGCGATGACCGTCCTGCTGGCCGACGACGACGACGGCTTGCGCAACAACTTCGCGCGATTCATCCGGCAGTTCTTCCCCGTCATCACCGCTGGCACTGTGGACGAAACGCGCGCGGCGCTGCGAGCCCGCGACGATTGGCGCGGGTTCGTGTTCGACCTGCGGTTCGGGCCCAACCAACCCGAGGCCGGGTTCACGTTGCTCGCCGAGGCTCGCGCGCTCTTTCCAGATGTTCCAGCGTTCATTGTCACGGGCTTCTTGGACGCGGAGACGGTGTTGCGCGCGGCCAGCCTCGATGCGCGCTGCTGGCCCAAGGCCATGGCGACAGAGCACTTCCGGCAGCTCGCCAACATATTGGAAAGAGAAAAAAAAAAACCGCAGTCCATCGCCAGCGCGACGCCAGGCACGATACCGCCGCCACCGGGAGCGGCGGAGCATCTTGCGCGCCTCGTAGCCAGCCTGGAGCGCAAGTGGAAGTTGAGCCCCGCGCAACGCGAACTCTTTCGCGCGGTCACGGTGGAAGGCCTGACGCCCTCCGAGTATCGTGACGCTTCGGGGAAGAGCGCAAGTACCGTGCGCACGCACACAGCCGAGTTGCTCAACAAAGCCGGCGAAGACAAGCTGGAGTACCTGGCGCTCCGCACCCTGCGCCACGCCATACTCGGGCGCGAGTAGGCGCCCGTGTATCGCGGGTTCACGCGCCATGCGGTCAGAGCTCGGCCTCGATCAAGTGCGTTTGCCCTGATGTTGAGGAAGATGCTCTGACCGTCAAAGCGGGACGTCCCGTCCACGAGCTGCACACTGCGCGAGCGCTACCTCTACAGCGGGATGCGGTAGCCGAGCATGAGCCCCAGATCGTACACGACGACCCCGCGCGATGCCCCCCTCGCCTATGGGCCAAACGCCGCCCGACAGCGGCGAAGCCCACCCACGATGAGCCCATTGGCAGCGACCCCAGTGGCGAACAACAGTGCGGCCGGCAAAGGCCCAAACGCCGATGCCTCGGACGCACCAACGAAGCTCCGCGCGGCGCTGTACAGACAGAAAACCACCGGCACCGCATACACGATGGCGCCGAGCGCACCGGACAAGAGCCCCAGCACGTAGCCCCACTTACGGCGCAGCACCGTACCGAGCCCGGCGAGAAGGTCGAAGGCCCCTGCAATGCCGCCAGGAATGCCCAGTACGACAAGGAACAGTCCGCCGAACTGAAAGCCAAACAGTCCGCCGTCGCGATCGCTCTTCATCATTGCGGCGGAGAAGACCACCGCCGCCGTGAGCTTGATGGCCCCCGCAAGAAGGATCGCAACGCCGATGAGCACGACGGTCCGGATGTCTTTGGGCTGAACCACCGGAGCCGCCGTGGAGCTTGCGACAAACATGGGAACCTCGGACCCTTCAGAAACGTCTACAGCGGGATGCGGTAGCCGAGCGTGAGCCCCAGATCGTACACGACGACCCCGCCGTTCAGCGTGCTGCAGTCTCCAATGGGGGAGCACGTGGGCGTGCTGGGCAGAATCCAGCGATGCGTGCGTGCTGCAAGCCCCGCAACCCAGCGCTCGGTCACGTTGTAGTTGCCGCCGACTTGCAGACCAAAGGAGAACCCTTCGGTGCGAATGGTGACCTCCCGCGTGCCAAAGAACGTTGGCCGGTCGGCGCCCACCTCGGTGATGAAGCGATCGGCAATCACGACACCGCCGGCGGTAAGGCCCGTCCAGAGTTCCACAGCCCCCGCGCGCAACGCGATGTAGCGGACCTCGCCGCCGAGGGTGAGGTAGCTGCGCGAATGCGTGCGTGGCAAGGCGGCCAGTCCGCCGTATTCGGTGTCGGCCGTGGGGCTTGGGCCAAACTGAACCCCGGCGCCAACGGCCCACGATGCGTTGGCGCGGTAGAGCAGGTGCATACCGACTTGCACCGTGGCATCGCCGCGGCCAATGGTTCCAAAGGGCGTGTCTCCACCGCGCTGCGCTGCAGAAATGGGCGCATCGGGCAGGGTCATGATGCCCGCTTCGGCCATGGCCATGGTGTGGGGCCGCACCGGTTCTGCCGGAGGCAAAAGCGGCTTGCGCTTTTCTTGGGCTTGGGCC
>JBIKNA010000527.1:0-4815 GCA_044358965.1 Polyangiaceae bacterium | reverse complement strand
GCTTGTGAGCAAAGACGCCGTTGGGCCACGCGGGCTCTTGTGCGCGGCGGAGCTGGACGCCGACCGGCCGGCCAACTGTGTATCTTTCACAGATGCAACGGCGGCCTGCGTCGCGAGGGGACTACGGCTGCCTACGGAGGCCGAGTTCGAATACGTCGCCGGCAATCGCGGACTCGAAACACCGTTTCCGTGGGGTCACAATCCGGATGTTTGCGCCTTTGCAACGATTGCCCGAGGCGGCACCAGTCAGGAATGCGCGGTCAACAATGGGCGCATCCTCGAGCGCCGCGCCAGCGCAGTGGCCACCGGCAAAGACCAAACGCTGTCGGGCCTTGGCACCGCAGTATCCGGACCGGTCTTTGACCTGGCAGGCAACCTGGGTGAGTGGGTGCTCGATGACGGCGCCAGCTACGACGCACCGTGCCGCACCGCAGAATTGGTCCAGCGGGATCCGCTTTGCCGCATCGAGGCGTCGGGCGCACGGCGCATTACGCGCGGAGGCAGCTACGTAAGCCCAACGATCAATGCGCATGTTTATGCGCGCAATGCTGCCGACTCCAGGCGCGCGCCGGACGTTGGCTTTCGTTGCGTGAAGTCTTACGGGGCCGCTGGCCTGCGGTAGTGCCATTGCGCGCCTACCGGTGTGCGATCTTGGGGAAGAAGGCTGCGCAATACAGGCAATCGGTGTCGGCGGCGTTAGGGTGGAGTGTCGGGGATGTCCTCTACCGTGCGCGTACCTGGGCGCGGGGTGCGGGTGCGGGTGCGGGTGCGGGTGCGGGTGCGGGTGCGGGGAGCGGCGGGGGCTCGGCTGCGCGCGCGCTTAGGGCGCTGCGCTGGAGGCTAGCGAGGCGAAGGTGGCGCCGGTGGTGCCTGGCACCGACTCGGCGGCTCCGACGTTGGTGCCCGTCATGCGCACCAGTTTGGCTTCGCCTCCGGTGACCAGGGCGAAGAGTGCATCGGCGCCACACGCGCCGCGGGTTGCACGCGGGGGGGACGCGAGGGTGTTTGCGGCAAGGGCCGTGGGCGCGGACCATGAGAAGGTGGCGCCGGTGACATCGGCGCACGACACGTAACCTTTTTGGTCGTTGCCTCGAAATGCCACACACGCGCGGTTGCTGCCCGCGCGGGTGAGGGACACTTGTTCGTCGGTGGTGGCGATGGGCGCTTGGGGCCGAATGGGGCCTTGGGAGCTCCAGGTCTTGTCGGAGGCTTTGCGCACCGAGGCGGTGATTTGCCGCGTGTCTCGGTCGATGTGCATGGCCAACGCGTCGTAGGTGCCGCCGGCTGGCAACGCGATGAAGCCCGGCGCCCCCCCGCAGGGCGACACGCCGCCGCCACCGGTGGTGCCACAGACGTTGGTGCCGCCCACGGCCACGGCGGTTTGCCACGCCCCGCCGGTATAGGTCTGCGCGAACAGCGGGCCTTGGGCATCGCCTCCTTGAAGCAGCAGTGCGTCGGCTCCAACAGTGCCCAGCCAGGGCGCCCGAGGCCCAAAGCTGTGCCCCCCGCCCGCCGGCTGCACCTTGCCTTCGCCTGCGTTCCAAGCGCCGGCGCTGAAGAGGCCGAAATAATACGTGTATGCTGCATCGTCTTGGTACACGAGCAACATGTCGGCGCCAATGGGCGTGAGCGTGGGCACGTCGCGGGCGGCGCGGGTGCCGACGCGCACGCCGGCGGTGAACTGCGTGCCGTCGAAGCGCGCGGCATAGATGCCGTTGTTGGCGGCGCGCGCGACCACGTGGTACGTGCCCGAGGCCCCCAGCTCGACAGAGGGCGCGGCGGCCAGGTTCATGCCCGCGATGGGGCTTTGGGTCCAGCCGGCGGGGCCATACGCCGCGCCGGCGGCGCTGCTGGTGCTGCCCGCCACCACGACGATGCGCCCGGCGGCTGTACACGGGCTGCTTGGCCCCGAGTCCGTGGCGCCAGTATCTGCCACAGTGCCGCTGTCGTCGGGGACGCCGCTGTCTTTGCCCGGCGTACCGCTGTCTTTGCCCGGCGTGCCGCCCTCGGGGATCCCTGCATCGGATCGGGCATCGACGCGCCCGGCATCGAGGTCGACACCCGGGCCAAAGGAGCGGCTTTCGCTGCCCTCGGCCGCGCAGCCGGCCAGTTGAACGAACGAAGCCGACGCACCCAACACCAACGCTACCCCGACGACCAAGCGATGCCGCATGGCTCAAGTGTAGCTGAAGCGCCGGCGGTGCGAGCTACTGCCGCGTATTCTGGAACAACGGAAGGTCGGGGTTGACCGAGGCCGGGGGCGCCGCCGGCGAGGGCGCGGATCGTGCGCTTGCGCCGGGGCCAGTGGGGGGCACGGGCCGGCCCGGCGGGGCTACGAGCTTGGGCGGATCTTCCGGCGCCTGCGGGGTGAGCACCGGGGCTTTGGGCTCGCCCGGCGTGGGCGGCGCGACGCGCGGCGGCGCTGTAGGGTTGGTGTCGACAACCGTTCCCGAGGCGGGCGCCGGTCTTGGATTGCCACGGCCAAAGAGCACGAGCGCCAGCGCCAGGCCTGCCAAGAAGAACGCAGCCACGGCTACGCCCATGATGCTTTGGCTCACCCCCTTGCGCTTGCGACTGATGCCCACAGTGGCTGCATCGCGCTTGAGCCGATTGAGCGTGTCGGGCGACGGGCGACGTGGACTGTTGCGCACGGTGTCGCGCATGTCTTCGGCGAAGCTCTGCGGCAACCGGGTGCCAAGGGGCGCGGTTTGGTTGATGAGCACCGGGGCGGCTTCGTCGGCGGGGCGGTACGGGGCGGGCGGCGCCACGGCTTCGTGCGCCTCGGCCTTTTGGCCTGCGGCGAATGCCCGCGGACTGGCCCGGGGCTTGGCGCGGCTCTTGGGCGGCTCGTCGTCCATGCCCTTGAGCAGGGTATCCACGGTGGGCGCCGGCGCCGGAGTCGCGTTCTTCTCGGAATCGCGAATGGCCACGGCCTCGAGGTTCTGGGGGTCCGTCGGATCGTCGAGCTCGAAGGGCGCTTGCGGGCGGTCCGTCTGCATGTCGGCCGGCATGGGCATGGGCTCGGTTTCGTTGACGCGCGCCATAAGTAGCCGAAGTCTACGGCAGGCCGTCCCGCCGGTCCACGGAACTTCCTTATGAATTCACTTCA
This sequence comes from Polyangiaceae bacterium, assembly GCA_044358965.1. Classification (GTDB taxonomy): domain Bacteria; phylum Myxococcota_A; class Polyangia; order Polyangiales; family Polyangiaceae; genus SXNL01. The sequence goes on along the minus strand of JBIKNA010000527.1, from coordinate 1,706 downwards.
CGAACTCGACCTCGGTTCGTTGCACGGGCACCTCCGGACGTTTCGATGAACGGAAGGTCCAGTAGCCTCCGAGCACAATCAGGAGCGCTGCGGCCAACAGGTATAGCGTGCGGGCCCGCGGATCGACCGTGGTGCGTTCGACGAGCGCCCGCGCAGCGGTGCGGGCCTCTTCGTTCGCGTTGGCGTCCGCGGCCACAGAAGCGGCAAGGCGCCTCGCGGTCGCGAAGTCCCCCGCGGCGAGCGCGCCCCGGGCGGCATCGAGAGGATCGGCGCTGGCGGGCTTGATGCTCATGCGGCGTGGCGTTTGGGCTGCACGAGCGTGCCGTGCTCGATGCCACGATGCAGCAGCGTGGGCGAGATGCCCGGTGCCAGCAGGCTGGGCGTGATCTCGCTGGAGGGGAACATCTGGACGAAGGCCGGGGCCGAGCGGACGCGGTCCACCAGCGTGCGTTCCAGAATCATGGAGGTGTACTGCCGCGCCATGAACTCGGGGGTGTTGGCATTGAGCAACACATCGGTGCCCAGCTGCTGCACATGGCTGCGCAGGCCCCGGATGCGGCTTTCGAGCGGCGACCAGTTGTCGGCGCAGGTGCCATTCTCGCTTGTGCCCCAAACCCCCGAATCCGTGTTGACGAAGAGCGTCTGGTTGCCGCTGGTGTGGCCCGGCGTTCGTAGGATCATGACCCCGTCGCCAAGCTGCCAATCGCGCTCGGTCAGGATGACGTTGTCGACGCGCACGTCTTTGCGGCCGTCTTGGATGAACCAAGCTTGCTGCATGGGGTGCAAAGACTCCCAGTCGTCCCACTCGGCCTTGGAGGCCACGAGCTTGGCGTTGGGGAACTTGGGGTGCGCGCCGTTGACGGTGCCCAAGAGCCCACGCAGGTCTTGGGTGTGGAAGTGGTCGAAGGCCACGTAGTCCACGTGCTCGGGCAAGATGCCCAGCTTGGCGAGCTGGCTCTCGAGCGGCTCGAAGCGCTTGGCCATGAGCCCCGCCACGCGCTCGCCAAACTGCGCCCGCAGTTGCGCAAAAAACGGCGTGGCGGCCGCGGCATCGACGTCCGATGGGTTGAACAGCAAGTGTTTGAGCTGCCCCTGCTGAAGAAACTGCACGAGCAGTGCGCGGTGCGTCATGGTCACGAACGGCGCTGGCGAGCGTGCAGCCCCCTGGAAGGCGTAGCGCGTGGGGTACGGCAGCGTGGTGAGCGGCAGCGTGCGCACCGCAAGGCACTTGGGGCCTGCGGCAAACTGCGTTCGAAGCTCTTCGGCGGCGCGGCGTACGGCGCGCAGCTGGTAGCCCGAGCCACTGACGGCCCAGGCGCTATCGAGGACGGTGATGGGGGTGGGCGCGGCCATAGGCACAGGGAGATAGCACTTTGCCGGGGCCGGCAGGGCTCGCTGGGCCGAAAAAGACGGGGGTTGGGCAGATTCCCAAGGGGCGTAGTAGACTGCCGCGCGATGCGTTCTTGGGCTCGAGGAACATGTATTTCGCTTGGATTTGCGCTTGGCATGACCCTTTTGCCCGGCCTTGCGCGGGCCGGAGACCAAGCCGACCAGCGGTTCGCCGAGGGCATGACCTTCGTGCAGCAGGGGCGCTACGAAGAGGCCCGGCAGGCCTTCTTGCAGGCCTACGCCCTGCACGCCACGCAGCCCGTGCTTTGGAACCTGGCGGTGAGCGAGCTCAAGACCGGGCGCACCGTGGACGCGCT
>JBIKNA010000528.1:0-4815 GCA_044358965.1 Polyangiaceae bacterium | reverse complement strand
AGAACCAATCCGCCCAGCTTCCCGGCGCGGTACGAAGATTTACGCATGCCCATAACGCTAGGCAACAACCGCACCGTCGCCCCTTTGCGAGTTGGTCCGCGCAAGAACGGTGTGGGGCCTGGTCGATCCATGGCAGGGCTGTCGTGCTTCGCGGTGGCGTGACCTCAATGTCTTCGTCGTGCGTCGGCCCTCTCCTTCGTCGCCGCGGGTCGGCCCTCCTGCGTCGCCGCGGGGCCTCCAAATTCCCCCACCGAAAGCACCTCGGGCCAATCCGTTGCATTCGCCCCGGGATCTGGTAATCGGTCCCTCCCGCCCAAAAGCGGGGCGCAGCCCCTTTTTGCCTTGTTTCTGGCAACGCCAGCGGGGCCGCTTCTTCGAGAAAATCGAGAAAAATCATGACTGAAGAAGACCGAGAGGACCAAAAGACGCAAGACACCGAGGAGGGTTCTGCCCCCGACGGCGGTGCGCCTTTGGCCGTTGCCGATGGCAGCGACGCCCCCCTCGATGTGCCGGCCGATGGCGAGACCGCCGCGGGCCAGCTTGGCGCGCGCCGGTTCGTCTACGCCGCGTACTTTGGCGGCGCCATTGCCGTTGCGTTTCTCGGCTCCAAGGCCGGCAACCTCATCTGGTACCGCCTCTCGCAGTGGAAGCCCGCATGGGGCCTCGGCGAGCCGCACGACGAATACATCATGGCCGTCTCGGCGGTCATCGGGGCGCTCTTGGCCTTGCGCTACTGGCGCAAGCCCGAAGCCCGCTCGTACGTCGAAGAGGTGGCCCACGAGCTGGGTGCCGTCACCTGGCCCAGCCGTAAAGAGGTCACCAACTCCACCATGGTCGTGGTGTTCACCACGCTACTGGCCACGGCGTTTTTCGCGCTCATGGATCAGTTTTGGCGCGCGGTAACCGACCAAATCTACAAGTTCTAAACCGCTCCGCACACGCGAGTCTGCGTGTGCAGGAACCCTTTGATGCAAAGCTCGGGAGATTTCGCCATGGCGAAGAAGTGGTACGTGGTCCAGACCTATTCTGGATATGAAAACAAGGTCAAAGAGTCGCTGCTCCAGCGCATCAAGGAGCACAACAAAGAGGCTCAATTTGGCGAGGTCTTGATCCCCACCGAGACGGTGCAGGAGACCCGTGGCAACGGCAAACAGCGCGTGCGCCAAAAGACCAGCTTCCCCGGGTATCTCTTCGTCGAGATGGAAATGAGCGAAGACGCTTGGCACTTGGTCAAAGACACGCCCAAGGTCACGAGCTTCATCGGCAACCAAAAGCCGCAAGAAGTGGCGCCTCCGCAGATCGACGACCTCAAGAAGAGCGTCGTCGAGGGCGCGGTCAAGCCGAAGCCCCGCGTTTCCTTCGAGGCCGGCGACGAGATCCGCGTCATCGATGGCGCCTTCGCCAACTTCTCGGGCACGGTCGAAGAGGTCAAGCCCGACAAGCAAAAGCTGCGGGTCAAGGTCTCGATTTTCGGTCGCGCCACCCCCGTCGAGCTCGACTTCAGCCAGGTCGAGAAGCGCGCCTGACGGCGTGCGCGTGTGCCCCGCCTGCGGCGTGCCCTCTCCGAGGGGCAGCTGTAGTGCCCGGGGCGCCCCGAGGGGGCCGAAACGTCCCCTCGGTCTGAACCGCTGTGCAGCGGTTTGCAAGATTTAGGCGCGGTGCATCAACTGCGCTTTGACACTGGGTTCTTTGTGAGGTAGTTGCGCGTCCCCCCTCCCGACTTCTTAGGGCGCGGTAGGGCCGACAGCAGGCGCCGTCAGGCGCGGAGATGGAAGATGAAGAAGGTCACTGGTCAAATCAAGCTGCAGCTCCCCGCCGGCAAGGCGAACCCGGCCCCCCCGGTCGGCCCCGCGCTCGGTCAGCACGGCGTCAACATCATGGGCTTCTGCAAGGAGTTCAACGCCAAGACCGCCGGTGGCGACATGATCATCCCGGTGGTGATCACGGTCTACAACGACCGCTCGTTCACCTTCATCCTCAAGACGCCGCCCGCCAGCGTCCTGCTCAAGAAGGCCGCCGGCCTCTCCACGCAGAAGAAGCCCGGCGCCGGCTCCAAAGAGCCCAACAAGATCAAGGTCGGCAAGGTCACCGTCGCGCAGCTGCGCGATCTGGCCAAGCAGAAGATGGCCGACATGAACACCCACAACCTCGACGCCGCCGAGCGTTCGTTCCGCGGAACGGCTCGCTCCATGGGCATCGAAGTCGAGGGCTGACGAGGCCGGGGCTCTGGCCCCAAGGCAGCGGGCAAAGATTCAGTTAAGCCGCGGCTTCTTCCGTGAATGGTTCACGGGGCCGCACAGCAAACCTCAAACACCACCGTCCGGGCAGTACGCATTCCGGGTCGCGGTGGGAGGTCCCAGCCCAGCACCTACGCTGGAGGGAGCCGCAAAGGAGGCATATGCCGAAGTTGAGTAAAAACCGCGCGCGCATCGAGAAAGAAATCGATGTCACGCGCAAGTACACGGTCGAAGAAGCGTGTGCTCTTGTCAAAAAGGGCAAGACCGCAAAATTCGACGAGACCGTCGACGTCGCGATTCGCTTGGGCGTAAACCCCAAGCACGCCGACCAGATGGTGCGCGGCGCGCTTGTGTTGCCGCACGGCACTGGCCAGACCGTTCGGGTCTTGGTCTTCGCCAAAGGAGACAAAGAGCGCGAGGCCCGCGAGGCCGGCGCCGATTTCTCCGGCAGCGACGAGTTGGTGCAGAAGGTCAGCGAAGGCTTCATGGACTTCGATCGCGTTATCGCCACGCCCGACATGATGGGTGCGGTTGGTAAGCTCGGTCGGGTTCTCGGTCCCCGCGGCCTCATGCCGAACCCCAAGGTCGGCACGGTCACGTTCGACATCGGCAACGCGGTCAAAGACGCCAAAGGCGGCAAGATCGAGTACCGCGTCGAGAAGGCCGGCATCGTGCACGCGCGCATCGGCAAGGCTTCGTTCTCCGAACAAGCCCTCGCCGACAACGCCCGCGCGCTCATCCAAGCGCTGCTGCGCGCCAAGCCGTCTACCGCCAAAGGCACCTACCTCCGGAGCATCACGTTCTCGAGCACCATGGGCCTGGGCATCAAGGTCGACACTGCCGCGTTCACCGGCAAGATCGAGGAGGGCTGATCATGGCACTCACCAGCACCCGCGCCGGCAAGACCCAAGCGATCGCCGACGTCAAAGACAAGTTCTCCCGCATGACCTCTGTTGTCTTCGTTGACTACAAAGGCATGACCGTGGAGACGGCCACGGAGCTCCGCGTCAAGCTGGCGCAAGCCGGGGTCGACTACAAGGTCGTCAAGAACACCATCGTCAAGCAGGCCATCAAAGGTCAGGACTTCGCCGGCAAGCTCGACGACGTCCTCACCGGCATGACCGGCGTGGCCTGGTGCTACGAAGACCCGTCCATCGCCGCCAAGGTCGTCAAGGCCTTCCGCAAGGACAAGGGCGAAGTCGGCGAGAAGCAGCTGCAAATCAAGGCCGGCCTCATCGACGGTCAGGTTCTCGACGGCAAAGCCGTGGTGGACCATCTGGCGACGATGCCGGGCAAAGACGAGCTTCGTTCGTCGTTGCTCGCCACGCTTCAAGCGCCCCTGCAGCAGTTCGTCATGCTCCTCAACGCGCCCGCGCAGAACTTCGCGTATCTGCTCAGCTCCCGCGAGGACGACCTCAAGAAGAAGGGCGCCTAACCGCGCCAGTTCACCGTTTTGCGCGCGGCAGCCCCGCCGCTCGCCCAGAAGTTTTTCACTATAAAGTTACGGAGATTTCCAATGCCCGATATCAGCAAAGACCAAGTCGTCGACTACCTCTCCAACTTGCCGGTCATCCAGATCGCCGAGCTCATCAAGACCCTCGAAGAGAAGTGGGGCGTCAAGGCTGCTCCCGTCGCCGTGGCCGCTGCGCCGGGCGCCGGTACGGCTCCTGCCGCGGCCGCCGAAGAGAAGACCGAGTTCAACGTCGAGCTGAAAGACGCCGGCGCGAACAAGATCAACGTCATCAAGGTCGTTCGCGAGATCACGGGCCTCGGCTTGAAAGAAGCCAAGGACCTGGTCGAGGGCGCCCCCAAGGTCCTCAAAGAGGGCGTTGCCAAGGCCGAGGCCGAGGACTTCAAGAAGAAGCTCGAAGAGGCCGGCGCAAAGGTCGAGCTCAAATAGTGCTGGCTCGGATCTCAGCGTTTTAGCTGCCGAAAGGGACGGCGGGGGGGAGACCCCTCCGCACGTCCCTGTAGGCGTTTGTACTACTTATCTTTACCGTGCCCTTGCAGAACCTACCGGGTTCGTGCAAGTTCCGCACCCAGCTTAGCACCCAGCTTTTTAGGCACGCCTCCAACGACCCCAATCGCGCGTGGGGTTCGGCTTCAAGCCCGGAGAGGCGTTAGTTCGCGTTGCGAGTAGGAGCCACGATGGCCAGCGTTCAGTCGAACTTTCGGATCCGCAAGAATCTCGGTCGGTACCGGCGAGTAATTGAGGTCCCTAACCTCATCGACATCCAGAAGTCGTCCTACGACAAGTTCCTCCAGACCACCGTTCCCGTGAACGACCGCGTCGAGGTGGGGCTTCAGGCCGTCTTCCGCAGCGTGTTCCCCATCAAGGACTTCAACGGCACGAGCGAGCTCGTGTTCGTGAGCTACAACCTCGAGAAGCCCAAGTACGATGTGGACGAGTGCCGCCAGCGCGGCATGACCTACGCGGCGCCCATCAAGGTGACCACGCAGCTCATGATCTACGACACCCGCGAGGGTGGTGAGCGCATCGTTCGCGACATCAAAGAGCAAGAGGTCTACTTCGGCGAGATCCCGCTGATGACCGAGACGGGCACGTTCATCATCAACG
>JBIKNA010000526.1:0-4827 GCA_044358965.1 Polyangiaceae bacterium | reverse complement strand
CGGCTGATGGCCTGCGAGAGTGCCTGGGCGAAGGGCTCGGCGTCGATGTCGCGGCCCGTTTGGTAAGCGAGGCCCTTGGCCAGGTTCGTCATGCGCTCGAGGGAGCTCTGGGCGCTGGCCTCGGCGCTGGCTTCGAGAAGGTATGCGATGTGCTTGTCGCCCAGCATGATGCGCAACGGTCCAAACACCGCGCGCTCACGGAACCGCACGAGTTCGTCTTCGATGTTGGGCACGCCACTGTGGCCGATGGCGGCGTAGAGCTCGTCGTAGCGGGCATCTGCGGTCGCGGACACGAACCGCATGTTCCAGAACACGGCGTACTTGAAGGCACCGAGCTGCACCGGAAAGCCGTGCATGACGATGTCGGCAACGGGGTACAGGTGCTCGAGCCCCGAACACGCATCGCTGGCGATGAGCCATCGGTCGGAGAGCGCGGTGATGTCGAGGCCTTCGCCGATGCCAAGGGTCACCAGGTTGCCGCCCTTGTCGCGGAAGGCGCAGCTTTGCCGTAGGCGCCCCACGGCGTTGAAGAACCGGTTGTTGTGCACCACCAAGGTGCGCTCGCTGCCCACGCGGTTCGAGTAGGCGATGACGTCTTCGTTGACGTGCCCCTCCGGCGCGTCGCAGTCGTACATGTAAAATGCATCCACTTCGCTGAAGAGCTCGCGGCGGCGCAACAGCGGAACGATCTCGCGCTCGTGCCTGGCCACGAGCCAGGCATTGGGCTCTTCGTCGAACATGGGGCGCGCGTACTCCATGCCGTACTTCTCGCGGAAGCCCTCGAACTGCCCGTGACCGATCATGGGCAAACCCGGCATGGTGCACATGAGCACGCAGGCCCCGAAGTACTTGTCGTCGGTGCCAAACTGGGCGACGGCGCTCTCTTCGTCGGGGTTGTTCATGAAGTTGACGAAGCGCTTGAGCACCTGCGGCTCGAACTCGAGCACGTTCTTGATGAGCGAACGGAAGTTCTGGTTGTCTTCCTTCTTGAGCATGTTCATGAACGCCGAGTTGTAGACACGGTGCATGCCCAGGGTGCGCACGAAGTACCCCTCCATGAGCCAGAAGGCCTCGGCGAGCAGCAGTGTGCCCGGCGCCTCTACCGCCACGCGGTCGACCACTTCGCGCCAGAACTCCTGCGGCACCATGGCGTCGAACTGATCTTTGCTGACTGCGTAATCCGCCCGGGAGGGGATGGCGCCGCCGTCGCCCGGCAATGGGAACCACAGGCGCTGGACGTGCTTCTTGGCCAGCGTCATGGCCGCATCGAAGCGGATGATCGGGAACATGCGCGCCACGTGCAAGATGGTCTGGATCACCGCCTCGCGCACGTCGGCGCGGGAGTAGTCGAGCTGCGCGGTGTCGTTCCACGGCATCGAAGTGCCGTCGTTGCCGTGGTAGATATGATGGATCTCGCCGGTGCGGCGGTTGAAGCGCTTGAAGGTGACCGCAGCGTCCGTGCGGCTCCAGTAGCCGTCTTCGAGCACCACGCCCACGTCGCCGCCGTCGCCAAGGTCTGGGCCGGTGAACGTGTAGTTCGGGTACGCCGGGTGGCCGTCCCGGGTCTGCAGAAACCACTCGGGGTGCTTTTTGACCCACTCGGAGTCGATGCCCATGTGGTTCGGCACCATGTCGCTGGCCAAACGCAAGCCATGGCGCGCGGCGCGCTCGCGCAGCACTTCGTAGGCCCGGTGACCACCGAGCTCTTCGGCGATGTCGTAGGCGTCGAGGGAGTACGCGCTGGCCAGCGCCTGGGCGTTGCCTGCGAGCTGCTTGATGCGCTGCGATGCGCGGGACCGGCGCCAGAGCCCGATGAGCCACAGCGCGTTGATGCCGAAGCCGGCCAAGCGGGCGAGCTCTGCATCGGGGATGTCGGCCAGCGTGCGGACGGGGCGGTCGTAGGTGCGCGACAGCTGGTGCAGCCACACGAAGGTGGACTTGGCCACCATGACCACGTTGGGCATCCAGTGTGTGTCGGGGCTGAAGCGCTCGTACTCTTCGTCGGCAACGCTACGAGGCGCAAAAAACGCCGTCGGGCGCTCGCCGCCGAAGCCGCCAAAGTTCTGCCGCCCGAGCCATGCTTCTTCGCGAAACATGTCTTCGAGCACGAGCACCTTGTCGAACAGCCCCAAGTCTTTGAGCATGAGGCTCCAGTTGCCGCGCATGAACGCGAGCTGGTCCCACACCGAACCGGGCGCCTTGCGCGCGGGCTCCAGAAGCAAATCGAGCAGCGACGTGTTGGTGCCGCCGAGCTTTGGGGCCTGTTGCAGGGCGCGCCCGGTCTCTTCGACCACCTGGGTGTAGCCCGAGGTGTCGCGCAGACCTTGGTCGCCGATGACCGGCTCGATGGCGCGATACACCGGGTTTTGGTTGGTCACGTACAAGAGCAACAGCTCTTCGACGGCGCGCTCTTCGCCAGACACGTTGCCGTCGTGATCCTGCAGCACTTGGTCGACGGTCTTTTGGCCGCGGTACACCTGCGGCGGCGGGAACGCCTGCAACATGGCGCGCAGCGTGGGCTCGAGTGGTACGTCCCTTCGACCCCGCAGCTGGTGCACGAGATCCCGCAGCGCGCCCCCGTGCTCTTGTCGGTAGGCGCCAACCACGGCGTGCAAGATCTCGTGCAGCAAGCCCATGGCCCGCAGCTCGGCGGCGCCCACGTCGCACAAGCCAGCGGACCGCAGCGCGTGCGCGAAACGCGCCGCACCGCCGATGGTCTCGAAGATCACATCGCCGTGCTGCGCAAAGAACGTGTCATCGAAGCCGCAGGCGTCTCGCGCCGTGCGACGGACATGAAAATGATTGGTGCCACAGGGCAGGGGGCTACGGCCAAAGATCTGTATGCGGCACGCCTCAGACATGAGGCACTCGTAGCACATCTTTGGCCCCGCGCCCCTGGCACGTGGCAACGCAATTTTTGAAGTTATTGCGGCCGCTTAGGCAACAGCAACGCGGACGTCGGCGGCCACCGGTTTGTCGGCGTCGACGGTGATGGTGCCATCGGCGGCCACCGTGACCGTGTAGTGCGGCAGCGGCTTGGTGGCCGGGCCCTCGGTGACGACGCCGTTTGCCGTGAACTTGGAGCCGTGGCACGAGCACTCGAGGCCCGAGGCTGCCACCTTGCCGCTCGTGCGCATGTCGCAGTCTTGGTGCGTGCACACGCTGCTCATGGCGTACAAGCCGCCGGCATCGCGGCCCATGATGATGGCCGCCGTGGAGAGCGCCCGGACGGTGCCCACGGGGTAATCCGCGGTCTTGCCCGCAGTGGTCTTGCCCGCCGGTGCGGGCTGACCGCTTTCGTCGCTGCACGCGATAGCCGAGCCTGCCGTGGCGCACGCGCCGATCATCGTAAGGAACCTTCGCCGCTCAATCATGCGTCCCAGGTTATGGCAAACCGAGGGCTCTGCGCAACAGTTCGAGGCATCGCGCAGCGAAGTATGCGTGCATCGTGCACGTGATTGCGCGTCGCCGCAGCTCGCGCACACGGACTCCACGAAAAAAAGTGGCGCTAGCCGTTGCCAGCGTCGTTAGGTGCGCCCGAATCTTTCGGGCCCGAGTCTTGGCTTCCACCCGAGTCTTGGTTGCCGCCCGAGTCTGGCGGTCCGGAGTCTGTCGGCGGCGTGGTGGGCATGGTGGTCGTGGTGGGGTTTGGTGGCGGCGGCTTGATGCCCGGCGGCAGCGGCGGCTGCGTGGGCGCGCTGACCGGGCTGTAGGCCGTATTGGTAGCGGGCGTTGTATTTCCGCTGCTTCCGCCGCCCTCGTCGTCGCCACCGCAGGCCATGATGGCGCCGAAGGTGCCCAAGAATGCGACGGCAACCAGGGCCACTCGAGCAACGGACGCACGGAAGGTCTGACGGGAAGAGCGACTCATTTGCCTCCACGATACCATCGACGTTTGGGCATCGGGAGTAACCTGCAAGCGCCGAGCGCAAAGCGGTAGGCACACGTAGCGCCAGCGGCCACCTCGCCCGCACAAACGGGCCGTTCGGGCGAAGTGTGTGGAACTGCTGGCATCTTGACGAAGTCGCGCAAGCGCGCTCCGCTGTCCATCATGTTGCTCCGCGCTCTCGCTCGTCCGCTCACTCTTGCACGCGTTCCTCTGCTCGGCGCCGTGGGCGCCACGTTGCTCGTCACCTTCTCGGCCTGCAGCGGTGATGACTCCGCGTCGTCTGGCTCGGGGTGCAAGAGCACCCGCGAGTACTTCACCAACGAGGTCTACGGCAAGACGCTGCAGAAGTGCACGTCGTGTCACACGCCTGGCGGCTCTGCGGATCAGCGCGGCGCCAAGTTCAAGATTTACCGGGAGACCTATCCCGACTTCGTGAGCTTCAACATCGAGCGCATGCGCGAGTACGCAAAGATCGAAGCCGACGGCAAGCCGCTCATCTTGCAGAAGCCGCTGGGCCAGCGCGAGCACGGTGGCGGCAACGTGCTCACCGCCGACTCCGAGGACTACAAGATCCTGACCCAGTTCGTTGGCGATCTGCGCTCGGGCAACGAGACCACCTGCGCGGACGCGGACCCGCTCGGCGTGCAGTCTCTCGACAACAAAGAAACGCTGCGACGCGCATCACTTCTGCTCGCGGGGCGCTTCCCCACGGAGGCCGAGTTCGCCGCGGTGCAGACCGACGAGCAACTCGAAGCCGCCATCGTCAAGCTCACGCGCGAAGAGCTCTTCTACGACTTGCTGCGCGAGACGTGGAACGACGCGCTGCTCACCAACCGCAGTCTCGACGTGGGCGTGGCCGCCAACTTTGGCAACGCCCCCGAGCTCTACGACGACAAGACCCCGGGCTACACCCCGGAGAATCGCCAGATCGCGTCGCG
>JBIKNA010000525.1:0-4841 GCA_044358965.1 Polyangiaceae bacterium | reverse complement strand
CGAGCGCCATGACCGCTGCGGTGCCGAGCACGGAGTCGCGCTCGCCATTGGTGGGGAACGCCAGCGTACGTACGTAGTCCGTGAGCTCTTCGTTGCGGCTGGCATCGCAGGTGGTGGCGAGCGCCAGGATCGCGCGCCTCCGCACCTCGAGGTCTTCGGCCTGCCGCGTGGCCAGCTCGGCCAGACGCGGCACGGGCCGGCGCGCGTGTTTGGCCACGACGTCGACCAGCTCGGCGCGCACCTGCGGAGACTTGTCGTCCAAGGAGCGGACCAAAAGAGCGCCCAAGGCCGCGTCGGGGCTCTGGTTGCGCAACAGCCCGGCGGCCTGGAGTCGGACGAAGGTCCACGGCTCGCCCTGCAAGCGCGCCAGCGCCACTTGGCGCACGCGCGCCGCATCGTGCGCAGCGCCCGCAGAGGCATCGAGGGACTGCAGCGCAGCCTCGCGCACCCGGGGGTGGGTGTCGCTCGCAAGCTGCTCGAGCAAGGATGCGGCCCAGGAATGCGGTGCGAGCAGCGTCGCGGTGCGCGCGCGGAGCTCCCAGGGCTCGCCGTTCGACATGCGACGGATCAGCGCGGCACGCACCGACGGGTCTGCCGCGGCGACGGCCACGATGGGGTCGAGGAGACGGTAGCGGTCGTCGAAGGCCGCAGCCTCGTAGTCGCCAAGAGCTTGTGCCCCCAAAGCCTCGGCGTGCAATTCTACAAGCCGCGGAGACAGAGCCACGAGCCAGTCGACGCGCGCCGCAGCATTGGAAATGACAGGCTGCGATCGGATGGCCGAGGTGAGCGCGGCCTCGCTTGCGCGGTGTACGGCGGTGACGAGGGCACTGCGAAACGCACGACGACGGGCAACGTCGGAGGACCCAAGATGCCCCGGCAGCTCGGCGAGCGCTCGGGCCGGTGCCAAGAACCCAAGGAGACGCGCTGCGGCCAGTCCACGCCGCGCGTCGCCGAGCACGAGGGCCAGACCGTCGGCCGCATTCGCACCGCAACGTTGAAGTCGGCTCTCCGCGAGCGCGGCGACGTCTTTGTCGGCGTCGGCGAGCCCTAGGGCAAACACTTTGGAGGCGTCGGCGCAGGGCAAGGCCGCCACAACGTCGAAGGAGGCCTTCCGCGCCGCCGCATCGAAAGACGGCTGGGCCTCGGCAAGGGCTGGCACGGCGGCCGCGCCGGCTGCCCGAAGCAGCGCCTGCGCGACGGGTCGCTGCTCTGCCTGGGCCAAGGCCGCTGCAACCGACTTGAGCGAAGCCCCCGGTGCATCGAGCGGCGTGTACGCGATCAGTTCGTAGATGGCAGTGTCGGGTGTGGCCGTAGACGCATAGGCCTGATCGAGCACCACGGCCACACACTCGGCGCGCATGGGCTGGGGCAGAGGCACGTCGTACACGGCGCCGGGCGTCAATGCCGCATCGCCCGGAAAGCGAACGTGCACGCGATGTTCGCCGAACAACAAGTAGAGACTCTTGGGTGCTTGGGTTGTTGCGCCAGCACGGGAGAGCACCAGGCTTACCTTGTTCAACATCAGCCCAGGGTCGCCGCGCAGCACCGCGAACTCGCCTCGGCCGTCGCCGGGACGCGTCTCTTGCCACGCAGACGCAAGATCACCATCGAGCAGCGCCGCGGCTTTGGATTCGCCGGAGGCAAACGCGGGGCGCAGCACCTGCGAAATGGGTGGGACCGCCGCCTCGGTCCGCGCCGTAGCCACAACCACTTGTGCCTTGTCGCGGTCGGCGATGGAGAGCCGTTGCAGGGTGGCACCGCGGAACTCCATCTTCGACGGGTCGAGGCCTTTGGGCTCGAGCGGAGTTTCGCTTTGCCCACAGAGACGTTGGTCTTCGCGCAGCTGCGAGAGCACCACGACCTGCGTTCCATCGCCGCGGTCGACGGTGGACAAGGAAACCCCGCGGCGCTCGCCGGGGAGCCCGTCGGTGTACCCCGTTGCCCCCAGGAACAGCGGCTCGCCCCGGGCAGCGATGAGCGCGGAGACCTCGCGGCCGCTTTCGGTCTTGGCGCGCACAAGGGCCAAGGTCTGGGCGGCTTCGACGGGCACCGCTTGGACGACGGTGCCACCGGCGGCAAACGGCGAGGCCCCGAGGGGCCACTGCCCAGCGGGGCTGGTGCGCGAACACTCCGCATCCATGCACCGGAGGCGCTGCACCATGTCCGTGGCTTGGTCGACCCGCACCACCACGCGCTCACCACTTATGGAAGCGATGGCGTGGTTCTGCGCGCGGGCTCCCCGGACGCAGAGCAAAGCGGCGGCAATCAGTAGACAATTGCTTGTTTGACGCAGGATCTGGCTTCGCACGGCTGCCTGCGAGCGTAGCCGAATTCTTGGCCCCGGGCCTGCCACCATGAAAGACCCGTGGGTGCGATGAAGCGCTGGTGGCTGGCATCTGTTCTCCCGATCTCGATCCTTGCGGTCGGGCTCGTCCCCGCCTTTCGGCGGCAACTGCACGCCGAGACCCATGGTCCTGCGACGGGCGACACGCCCTCGCTGTCCAAGGCCACCAGCGTGACGCGGCCATCGGAGGGTCCCGCCGCGGCCCTGGCTGGGCTCGACCTGACCAAGGTGGCTTACGACGACACCAGCGCGACAGCACCCGTGGCGAACAAGCGTACGGCGCACCTTTACATCGACGCGAACCTGCAGAAGACGGCCAAGGCACTCATGGCCTTTCACCACCTGCCCGAGGCCGCGGTGGTGCTGATGGACGTGGCCACGGGTCACGTGATCACCTACGCAAGCCACGTGGAGCACGGCCCCGCGCGGGATCTGTGCGCCGAGGCCACGGCACCCGCCGCCAGCGTATTCAAGGTTGTCACCGGCGCGGCGCTCGTGGAGCTCGCTGGCGCCCGAGCCGATCAGCGAGAGTGCTACTCCGGCGGTGAGCAGCGCATCTTGGAGTCGGATCTCGAGCCCAACCCGGCGCGTGACAAGTGGTGCGTGACCCTTGGCGGCGCCATGGGACGCAGCATCAACACGGTGTTTGCGCGCACGGCGCTGCGCAGCCTGCAGCCGGCCAAGCTCGACGAGTTCGCCCGCGGCGCAGGTTTCGGGCAACCCCTGCCCTTCGATGTCGCTGTGCAGCCAAGCTCCATCAACGTCCCCGGCGACAACCTGGGCTTTGCCCGCACCGCAGCGGGCTTCTGGAACACCACACTGTCGCCCATTCATGCGGCCACGTTGAGCGCCGCGGTGGCCCGCGGGGGCGAGATGATTCGCCCGGCCATTGTCTCGGAGATCAAAGACGGCAACCAGTCGCTGTACACCGCCAAAGACGCGCAGGTGCTTCGGCGCGTCATGAAACAAGAGACCGCTGACGCCGTGACCACGATGATGGACCACACCGTCAGCGAGGGCACGAGCTACCGCGCGTTCCACGACATCAAGCGGAAGCCGTTTTTGCCGGGAATCCCCGTGGCCGGCAAGACGGGCACGCTGACCGACGCGCAAACCCAGCGGTACTACACCTGGTTCACGGGTTTCGCCCCGAGCCACCCGCAGCCCAACCTTCATCAGGTGGCCGTGAGCGTGCTCGTGGTCAACGAGGCCACCTGGCGCGTCAAGGCCAACACCATCGCCCGGGAGATGCTCCGCGCCTACTTCGCCGAGGCCAACGCCCCCATGGTCACGGCGCCGCAGCTTCGGGCGACGACACGCGATGCCACCAAAGAGGCCAAAGCCCATGGTGGCGGCACAGCGACGGTCAAGGCCGCGCGGCCTTGATGGCTGACGAGCCACGCGGCTCCCAAGGCGCCGCGTCCCGGGCGCGGGGCTCTTGCCTGCCAGGCCCGGTGCTCGACGCGAGGGGCTTGCTAAATGACCGAGCGCGATTCGACTACAGGCGCCGCTCGCCTTTTGGGCTTGGGACCCAAAAGTAGGAGGTGGGGCGCTAGCGGCGATTTAGCGGCCGCTCGCATGCCGTAGCGATACGCGTAGATCAGAACAGGGAGGGCAACGAGATCCGTCGCGTCCATGACAAGTCGCACCGGACGTAGCCGTGGCGCTCCCCCGTGATGCAGCAGGCCCCCGAGGGCCCGAAACGGCCACTGCAGCATCGCGAGACCGGTGGCGTACACCGCGTTCGCGGGCGCCCAAAGCTTGACGGCGGCGAAGGCAACGCCGGTGGCCAAACACGCGCAAAGGAGCCAGCTTGTTTGCCGCCGGATCTCTGGCCGGCAAAGGCCCAGCGCATCGACTACCAGGAGCGGGAAGAAGAACAGGCCCGCAATGTCCGAGAGCTTGCCGGTGATGACTCCGGGGTATGCGTACTTCAGCACGTGGTCGTTGGCGATGAGCACCAGCACGGCGAAAAAGGGAGCCCCGCGCGCAACAAGGGGTTTCACTGCGCAACCCGAATCTTCACGTCGGCCCCCGCGGGTACATCGTCGTAGCCGTCGGCGTGAATCCGCGCCTTCCAGTGGATGTGCGTAGTCTTCCGGGGTGCGAGCTCGCGCCTGGGCTCGGCATTGGAACCCGTATTGACGGTGGGCGAGGACGCCAGCGGAGCCGTCCATGTCAGGCGCAGCTGGATAGGTACATCGGCGGCGCCGTTCGCGATGGGGACGCCGGCAACGTGGTAGTCCGTCCAGTTCGGGTCCGGCTGGGTCGCCGGTGGAAGTGCCCGGGTGGTGTCCCCGCTCCTGGTCGCAGGCGTGACAGACGCGAACAGAGCGATCGGCGAGTCCTCCGTCGGCTTCCGGATCTCCGGCGTAGGGTCCAGCGTCACTGTGAGGGTGACCCCTGCTTCCACGGCGATCGCCGATGCCCGCAGATCTACCGTCGCGGCCTCGTCCTCGGGGTTGAGCGTGAGGTCTCCTTCGGCGACGGCGTCTCG
>JBIKNA010000524.1:0-4849 GCA_044358965.1 Polyangiaceae bacterium | reverse complement strand
CCCGCCCTCATCACCAAGTACGGCAAAGCCATTCTCGAAATCGTTGGTCGCGTGCCGCAATGAGCGGGGCCCTGGGAGCGAGAGCGTTTTCGCACTTGCGCCGCAGGGACATCGCCCCGGAGGGCGTGGGACTCGTGGTGCGAAGCGATGCGGCGCACGACTGGGTCCGCGAGATCACCCTGCAGCGATTGCCCGGCACCGTCATCGTCGTTGCTGCGCGTTACAACCCCGGCCCGCCCCACGACGCTGACGCCGCCGCCAGCGACGAGCTCGTCTTCAAGGCGCTGTGCCGTACCTTTGGCGATGTGCGGAGCTTGCTCGGTAAGCTGCCAGCGCCGACGGATGCCATGGGGGCTCCACCGGGCGCCTTCTTGCGGGCCATCAAGCACGGCGGGCTCGCGCTGCCCGATCCCGCACACTTCTGCCTGGCCAGCGGCTGGCATCTCACCAAGCGTCGGCAGCAGCGGCACTGGGTTCATGCGTATCTGCCGCGACCCACGCTGTACGGTGCCCGCGCCTACGAGAGGTTCCTGGCTGTGATCCGCACGCTGAGCCAGACTCCCGCAAGGCCCAGGCAAACTTCCTCAAGAGGTGCTATCTCCGCCCCATGAGCGTTGTCTTCACCAAGGGTGACATCTTCGGGACCAAGGGCCTTGGGGCCCTTGCCCAAGTCGTCAACGCCGCCGGCACCATGGACGCCGGCGTCAGCGCCGCGTTCAAAAAGCGCTGGCCGCGCATGTTCGAAGACTACCAAGCCCGCTGCCAAGACGGGCGGCTCAGCCTCGGCGATGTGTTCACCTGGAGCGAGCCCGACGTCACCATCTACAACTTGGTCATCCAGAAACACTGGAAGGACAAGGCCAAGTGGGCCGCGCTCAGCAAGGCGCTCGAGACCATGGTCAAACTCGCCGAGCAATCGGGCATCACGCAGCTGGGTATGCCGCGCATCGCCAGTGGCCTCGGCGGCCTCGACTGGACACGTGTGCGCAAGGTACTCGGCGAAGTGGCCGGCACATCGCCCGTCGAGATCGTGGTGTTCGAGCAATTCGTACGCAACAAGGAACCCGAGGCGCCGTGACGGAAGGCCCCGCCGGGGCCCAGGGTTCGCGAGACGGGGCACGGGCTATCGCGTGGACAGCAACCGCGCGAGGCGCTGACGCACCGCGGCCAGTGACTTCAGCAAGGCATACAGGAGCTCTTCGCGGGTATGGGCATCGCGGCGCCGGACCAGCATGGTCGGACCGTCCCGATCGGCCTCATGCGCCGCCGCCGTCCGAGGCGAAGTAGCCACGGGCGCAGCGGGCCCAGGCCCATCGACCCCGGCAGCTCCTTGTTGGGACGGCCCGACAGGCTCATCGGGCAAAACTTCCACCGTGGGGGCCCGCATGAGCACGGGCATGGTCGGACCGTCCCGATCCGACTCATGCTCTCCGCCCTTCGACAACATTGGCGCGCTTTCGCCAGTGCCCTGTGGGCTGCCCTGGTCGCCAAGACGCAACGTTCCGCTCGTGCGGGGCTCGGGCGGGAGCGCGTTCTTGTGGGCAATGGGCGGAATGGCATCCATGGCAATGAAGCTCGCCATGGTGGGGCGCGGGGCGGCAACCGAAGGGGCCGAAGGCGCCACATCGGGCACCGGGGGCGTTGCACTTTGTGGCCCAACGGCCCGCGGTGCCTCGACGCCACCTGCGCGCAGGAGGACCATGGCCCTCGTCGCATGTGGGTGCAGCGCCGCCGGGACAAACGGGCACAGCGCCATGGCAAGGCGGCCGGAATTCGCATACCGGGTGGCCGGGTCCAGCGAAAGGCTCACGTCGATGGCCGCGCGCAGATCCGCAGGAAACCCGGTCCAGTCGAGTTCCAGACGCGCTCTCCCGGGGCCGACACGAAGCGCGAGGTCTTGGGCGCCATCGAGCAAACACTTCGACCCGCGCAGCATCTCGTAGATCACAAGGCCAAGGGAGAACACGTCGGTCCCGGGCCCCGCGTCACGCTGCCCCTCGAGAAGCTCCGGCGCCATGTACAAGGGCGTGCCCAACATCGGCGCGGCATCGTCGCCGTTTTTCACGTTGTCCCGACCAAACCGGGTCAATCCAAAGTCGATGAGGGTGGCCCGTTCGACGCCCATGATGTTGGCGAGGAAGACGTTCTCGGGCTTGATGTCGCCGTGAATCATGCCCACGGCGTGCACCGCCGCAAGCCCCTCGCAAAGCTGCATGGCGATGGACAAGGCCATGTCCGGCGTCAGACCATGGCCATCCGACAATGCCGTTCGCAGGTCTCGGCCTTCCAGGTAGTCCGTGACCATGAACGGCACGCCGAAAGGTGTGACGCCCACGTCCCGGACCGCCACCACATGGGGGTTCCGGATCCGCGCCAGCGTTTCGGCTTCTTGTCGAAAGTGCTCGAGCCCCTCCTCGGTGAGCTGGGTGCGACGCAGACACTTGATGGCGACGCTTTGTCCGAGTGACCGGTGGTGCGCGCGATAGACGACACTCTGGGCGCCTTCGCCCAGCACCTCGCCGATGAGGTAGCGCCCGTCGAGGGTGGTGCCAGGCACCGGAAGCTCCGATGCTTGTGTCGAGGGCACAACCCGAGAAGCGCGCGGGAGCCTGGGACTCGATGCTGGCGGGTCCGACAGTGTCGGCGTGGAATCGATGCGGCCGCTCGGGGGAGCGACGCTCGAGGGCTCGGGGGCAACGCTATCGCCGGCGTTGGCGGCACCAGGGTCGAGCCGCAGTCGCCTCCGCCCAAAAGGCGCTTCGCCCGTTGAGTCTCCGCCCACAACGATCGAGTAGCTTCCGTCCTTCTGTTTGGCCATCGGTCCAAACCGTCAAGCAACTGGCGGTCCATCGCCAATTTCGCGGCAAGAGAGGCCTATCCGCGGCGTGAGACCGTGACTGTCCAGCACCTCGTCATGCGGCGAGTGCGGCTTCGGAGGTCACGGCCGAGTCCTGCGAAGTCCCGCAGGTTTGCAGACGTGCGACCTGTCGTGTCGCAGTGGTCGCACGGCTGCGTGCGATTGCGCGCGTTCGCGTGCACGTTGGCGTTGGCCCGGCCCATGCATCGATGTGGAGCCATGAGTGCTCCCTCGCAGCAATGGTGCCCCACCGAGGAGCGACCGAGCGTTGGGCCGATATCGCCCGTGCGCAGGGCAGTCCCACCCCCGTCTTTTGCGATCAGCGCCCCTACCACCACCTTGCCCGCCATCGCCCCGGAGGCTCTTCACGTGTCCACGTTCCGCAATCGCCCGCCGTCCGACATGACCATCACGGTGCCTGCCCCGGCGCTCAACCGGCATAGTCCGACAGTGCCAGCGCCGCCGGTCAACGAGGCGCGGCCACCGAAGGCGCCGCGCGACGACGCCGAGGACGCTCCGAGTCTTTTGCTCGTGCGGACGGACGGCGCCCAGTCCGAAGACATTCCGTCCGCCACCGCCGCAACCACACCGTGCCCACCGTCCGGCGAGACGTCGGTGCACGAAGGCGCGAACTCAATCTTTGCGGGCCCTGGCGCGAATCCGCTGAAAATGGCGTCGGGCGATACCTGAGGCTTCGGCGGCGCGGGTCACCACACCGTCGTGTTTGTCGAGCATCCGCTCCACGTACGCCCGCTCGAGGCGCTCGTTGACGATGCGCCGCACTTCGGCGAGCGGCAAATCGCGAGTGAGTACCTCGTCGAGCGAGAGTGACGCGCCATCGTCATCGTCTGCGTCTGCATCTTGGCTCTGGAACGACTGGACCGCAGCACCCATGGCTAGGCGCCGGGCAACGGCGTTGCGTAGTTCACGAATGTTGCCAGGCCACGGGGCGTCCTGCCACCGGGCGAGCTCCTCGGCGGGGAAATCCGCGGCATCGCCGCCGGCCTGCTGCCAGAAGTGCCGCGCCAACGGTTCCACATCACCGCGCCGCTCGCGCAGCGGCGGCAGCTCCACCCGCCCAACGACCAAGCGGTGAAACAGGTCATCGCGAAAGCGGCCCTCTTGCACCTCGCGGTCGAGGTCACGGCGCGTCGCCGCAAGAATGCGCACGTCCACGGGAATCGGGCGATCCCCACCCACCCGACGCACCTCGGACCGCTCGAGCACTCGAAGCAACTTGGGCTGCAACGAGATGTCGAGATCGCCAATTTCGTCGATGAGCAGCGTTCCGCCATGGGCGAGTTCGAAGACCCCCCGGCGTTTGGCCACAGCCCCGGTGAACGCGCCCTTTTCGTGCCCGAACAGCTCGGACTCCACCAGGCTCGGCGGCACCGCGGTGCAATCGAAGACCACGAACGGCAGCTTGGACAGCGGCCCCTCTTCGTGAAGCGCTTCGGCCAGAACCTCTTTGCCCGTGCCGGTTTCGCCCTCGATGAGCACCGGAATGCGAGAGTTCGCGAGCTTGTCGAACACTGGATAGAGCCTGCGCATGGCCACGCTGGCGCCGTGCACGCGGCCGAAATGGTTGCGCGGAGACAGCTGCACCGCATCGGACCGCGCAGCAACCTGAATCTGCAGCGTCGTATCGCCGACGCGAATGGTTTCGCCGCCAAAGAGCCGCGCCTCGACGACACGCACCCCGCCGATGAAGCTGCCGTTGGTGGACCCGAGGTCCGTGAAGCGCAGCCCGGGCTCGCCGAACTCGAGCGCGGCGTGACGCCGCGACACCCCGCGGTCCATGAGACGAATGTGGCAGGCAGAGCTTTGGCCCACAAGAAACGGCCCGGCCGACGACACATCGATACGCACCACCCCTCGGCGGTTGGGCTCTTCGATGATCACGTCGAACGCCGTACTCTCCAGCGCCAACGGACGACGGCTCATGATCGTATGGAAATCGGTATCCACGAACGAATTGGCCATTGCCTCGAA
>JBIKNA010000141.1:0-15923 GCA_044358965.1 Polyangiaceae bacterium | reverse complement strand
AAGATGGTGCCGGCGGCGCCCACGACCCAAACGTCTTCGCCCTCGCCCCACACTTTGAACAAGCCTGGCACCTCGCCGCCGTTCAGGCGCGGAATGTTGTCGGGCAGGCGAACTTGCTCGACGCGGGCGCCGTCGTAGTGCCACAAGAAGCCGTCGCGGCCGCTGGCACTTCCGACGGCGTACACATCGTTGGCCGCCTTGGCCCACACGCCGAAGACCGTTTGCTTGGAGAGGCCTGGCGTGCGCAAGCGCTCGACGCGCGTTCCGTCGTAGCGCAGCAACATGCCCGATGCCCCGGCCATGAAGACCGGGCCCTTGTTGGGCAGTGCGTGCACCCACCAGAGATCGCCCTTTTGCCCCGTGGCCACGGTGGACCAGGTGTTGCCGTCGAAATGGTTCACGCGCGGACCGTTGCCCTTGTCGGCACCCACGACCCACACATCGCTGCTCGATGTGCCGCTCACGGAGAGCAGGGCTTCGGGCAGGTTGCTCGCCACGGTGTGCCACGACTTGGGCGCCGGGGGCTGCACGTCGCTGGTGGCATCGACGCCACCGTCAACGCGAGGCAACGGCGGCTGCTCTTCGGGGTCCGGACAGCCCACCAGGGCCGCAGACAGAACCGGGGCAAGAACTCCAAGGAACAAGACGCTGCGTCGCATGGCGCCAGCATAGCGCAACGACCGTGCCCGCACGTAGTCCGCGAGATTTCCGCGAACCCGGACGGCTTGGACCGCGACATCCCGGTCCTGGCTGGCGCAACGAGCGCGACCGACCGAGCGGTGCGTTAGGGTCAATAGCTGCGGCCCATCGCGCTTTTTGAGCCCGCCGAAACCAGCGATGCCACCGAGCTCAGGGGCACGTGAGCAGCGATGCCACCGGCGGCGAGTTCGGCGCAAGGGCGCCGTTGCCAAGCTGCCCATCGTCGCCCCGCCCCCAACAGAACACGCCACCCGGCCGGGCAACGCACGAGTGCAGGCCGCCAACCGCCAGCGCCGAGGCCGCATCGATGTTGGGAACGCGCACCGGCTCTCGGGAGAAGTCCCCCGGACTGATGCCCAGCTCGCCGCCGGTGTTGCCACCCCAGCAATACACGGCGCCATCTTGCGTACGCGCGCAGGTGTGCCCGTATTCGCCTTTGATCTGAATGCCCGACATGCCCACCTGGACGACGTTCGACAGGCCGAGCACGCGGGTGGGGGTGTTGCGACTGACGGTGGTGCCGTCGCCGAGTTGACCCACGTTGTTGAGCCCCCAACACCAGAGCGAGCCATCGTTCTTGATGGCGCAGGTATGGGCGACCCCGGCGGCGACCCGTACGGCCCCTTGGAACACGTCGGCGCCGGGCTGCGAGCGGTCGCGGACATCGGCTTCGCCACGTTCGCCGTTGCTGTTGGCGCCCCAACACACCACACCACCAGTGTTCTTGCGCGCACAGGTGTGTGCGAAGCCAGCCGCAAGCTCTGTCACGTCGTCGACCTTGACCTCCGCGGGCTTGACGTTGTCGCCGGTGCTCCCATTGCCAACCTGGCCCCGCGCGTTGTTGCCCCAGCAGAGCACCTTGCCGCCCACCTGAAGGGCACAAGCGTGCTCGAAGCCGGCCGTCAACTGCGCAGGTCGCTCGACGCCCTCGACGTTGATGGGGCCCGCCTTCGATGCGCCGCCATCGCTGAGCTGACCATGGTTGTTGAACCCCCAACACACGACCTTGGTGGACACGATAGCGCAGGTGAACGAGTCGCCGGCGGCAACGGACTCAACGCCCGATTCGTACACCCGCAGCGGAGTGGACAGGCGCGCGCCGTCGCGAACCCCCTGCTTGGTTTGCCCCGCGTTGTTGAAGCCCCAGCACCAGAGCGAGCCGCCGTCTTTGCGTGCGCAGGTATGCGTCCAGCCCGCCGTCAGTTGGGCGACGCAGCTCTTGGCCGGAGGCGGCGCGGAGGAATCGCCACCTGCATCGGCGTTGCCGCAGACCCCGCCGAAACATCGGTCGAGGTTGTTGAAGTCTAGGCACCCGGCAAGGAGGGCACAGAGTGGCACCCACCACCTCATCTAGAACCGAACCCCATGCTGCGTGACGAGCAACCACGCCTGGCCTGTGTTGGCACTGCTTGGCTTGTTGAGCAGAAAGACCAGTGCGCCTCCAACCAGCACCGCGGCGCCCACGCCCGCAAGTACACCGCCCACTGTTTGTGCGGCCCTGGGGCCGTCGGTGCGGGCAGGATCACAGGCCGGCGCACAACCGCTGGACTCGATGTCGTCGTAGCGAAGGCGCGACCAGCCAACGAGGCCACCTCCGGTGAGCGCCAAGGCGCCGCCGCCAATGACCAACGCCAGAGGCAGCACGTTGCTCGAAGGCACCTCGGTCTTGGGTTGCTCTTTGGGTGCGGGCTTGGGCGCTGGCGTTGGCGGCTAATCTGCCGGGCGCGTGACCTCTGGTGCCTGCGCCGACACGGGCTCGTCTTTGGCACAGCGCTCCATGTCGACGATGGCGGCTTCGACGGACGGACGCTTCGGCGTCTTTGGATCTACGCGCAAGAAGTTGCGATAGAACTGCAGCGCTGATCGGCAGTTGCCGGGACCGCTAAGGCGGTACGACTGCGCGATGTTGTAGAGCATCTCTGGCGCATCGCTGAGCAGATACGCTTTGCGAAAGTTGGCAATGGCCGCCGGATAGTCCGCAACGTTGTAGCGCTTGATCCCCTCGTCGTAGAGCTTGCGCGCCGTCTCCTCGTTGGAGTCGGCCGGAGGCTGCTGTGCAGCCGCGTTTGGCGCCCACAACGAACAACAGAGCACTGTCGCGACGAGTGCTCTACTTCTTGCGAACAAAGGACGGCTCCATAGGAGCGTCATCATAGCGTGGAGGACGCGCCGAAGGCCCAGATGTCGGCTTTCCTTTCGCGAGGCCTGCTTTGGCGCTGGGCACAGCCAGGGCACTCGCGCGGGGCGCGGCCGAAGCACTGACGCTGGGCGCAACCTGGGCGCTCGCGCTGGACGCGGCGGTGACCTGCGGCGGCGACTCAGACCCGACGGACGGCAACACCGCGGCAACGGCGCTCGACCCGGGTGCCGCGACACTCGACGCAGGTAGGTTCGGCGAAGTCACTCCGCTGCTTCCGCCCCGAAGCACGAGCAGCGCACCGACGACGAGACCGGCACTCAACGCCGTGGCCCCCACGACAATCCAGCGCCCCTTGGGTGTGGCCGGCGGCGCCACCGAGCGGATCTTGATGGTAGGTGCCGCCGTGGCCTTGGCGCGCTCGGCGTCGAGAGCATCGAGCAGCTCGTTCATGGACGCGAAGCGCTGCGCCGGATCCACGTGGAGGCCACGCAAGAGGCACGCCCGAAGACCTGCAGGCAACGAGTCTACCGAAGGCGGAGGCCGCACCTTGCCGGCCAACACCGAGACCACCAACTGCCCGACGTCGGTGGACTGAAAGGGTCGTTCGCCATAGAACCCCTCGTAGAGCGACACACAAAACGCAAACTAGTCTGCGCGGGCATCGGCCCCCTCGCCGCGGAACTGCTCGGGCGCCATGTACGCCGGCGTTCCCTTCAGGGCGCCAGTTTCGGTGAGCGAGACCGTGATGCTGCTGTCGATGATGGACGGCACGCGCTGCAGGACCCCCGATGTATCCGTCTCGCCTTGGACAGCAGCGCGCGCCAGTCCAAAGTCCACCACCCGGACCCGCCCATCTTTGCCCACCAGCACGTTGCGCGGCTTGAAGTCGCGGTGAACAATGCCAACGGCGTGCGCGGCGGCGAGCCCGCGGCCGGCCTCCTGGAACGCCGAGAGCACCTCCATCCACGAACGCGGCTGCGCGAGGAGCCAGTCGTGCATGGTGGCGCCCTCCACGAACTCCATGGCCATGAAGACCTGGTCGTTGAATGCGCCGGCGTCGTACACCGAGACCACGTTGGGGTGCGATAGCTGTGCGAGTGATTGCGCCTCTCGCAGGAGCTCGACTTGTGCGCTCCTTTGGTTCTGTCGCTCGGCGTGAAGCAGCTTGAGCGTGACCTTGCGGTTGAGCGTTGGGTCCCGGGCCAGAAACACGACCCCCATGCCTCCTGCGCCCAGGAGCGATGAGATGACATAGCGCCCCACGGCGTCGCCGGGCTTGAGCGGGCGCGGCGCGCCCTTCGCGGGGCCACTGGCCGCGTAGAGCACTCCACTTTGGGACATGATCTCGCCGGTCATTTGGTCCGTATCCTCGCCGTCGCCGGAACTTTCGAGCGACCGGGCCAAATCCGCCACGAGGCCACGGCAGTCGTCACACGACGCGATGTGCGCATCGACGTCGCTGTTGAGATCCGGCGGGAGCTCGCCCTGCACGAACCGAAAGACGGTGTCTTCGGGCAGGCACTCCATCTATCCTGACGGTAGCATTGACGAAGTTGGCCAACCAAGACATTCATCCGCAGACGCCCCTGCCCGACGCCGTGCGGCGAGCTCTGCGCGATCTTGCGAGCGCTGCCCTGCGCACGTGGCCCGGGCTCAGCGTCGGCGAACAGGAGTTCGAGCACGCGCTCGCCCAACGTGTGGCGGCCGAAGCAGACCCCGCCGGCGCCGCGGCCACCATCCATGCGTCGGATCTTTACCTGGCACTGGCCTGTGCCAAGGGCTGCCCCAAGGCCCTGAGCGCCTTCGAGAAGGACTTCATGTCTCACGTGCGACGCTACGTGGCCACCATCGACGGCTCCGCAGGCTTCGTCGACGAGGTCCAGCAGCTGCTGCGTAGCAAGCTCTTCGTTGGGCGCGACGACGCGCCGGCCAAGATCATGGACTACAGCGGTCGCGGCCCCATGGGTGGCTGGCTCCGCGTTGCAGCCATCCGGGCGGCGCGCAACCTCAAGCGCGACGGGAACGCCGGTCCGCCCCGTGCCAGCGAAGAGCGCGCGCAGCATCTGGCCGCGGGCGATCCGGACCCGGAGCTCGAGCATCTGAAGACGCGCTACGGCCGAGAGTTCCGCGAGGCCTTCGAGGCCACTCTGAAAGCGTTGACACCAAGAGAGCAAAACATCCTCCGTTTGTCGGCAAACGATGGTTTGAGCAGCGACGCCATCGCAAAGCTCTACGGAGTCAGCGGCGCCGCCGTGCGCCTGTGGCTCAAAGACCTTCGCGGCAACATCATGCGCGAGACACGCAAGCGCCTCTCGGCCGAGCTGGGCGGCGACACCCAAGAGCTGCGGGCGCTCGTGGACTTGGTGCAGAGCCGCTTCGATCTCACCCTGAGCCGGGTGCTCCGCGGCATCGAGCCCAAGACAGACAAGTAGCGACACTGCCTACTTGAGAAACGGCGCGAGGCCCTGCTCCCAAAGGCCTCGGTTGTACGCAAAGCCCCACGACGACGCGCGCCCCATGTCGAAGGTCTCTTGGGACTTGCCCTTGGCGTAGCCCACGTAGCCGTGTTCGATCTTGTACCAGAGGTCCGTGTTGCCAATGGGCAGGCGCGCCTTGGCCGCCATGGCCTCTGCACTGCCGGCCTTGATGTAGCCCCCCACCACCAACGTGATCAGGTTGGTCATGTGCGGACGGTACCCGTCGAAGGCGTACACCGCCGAGCTCCGCGCGCCGCCGGCATCGTTGGCGTCGAACTCTTTGAGCATACCAAGCGCGCCTTTGTTGGGCAGCGCATCAGCGCCAGATACGAGCTTGCCGGCACCGTTGATGCCGGCGCCATTGTTGAGGCCCGCGTTGACTTGGGCGCCGTAGGTGTCTTCGAGCAGATACCGGTAGATCTCCGCGTGCGACTGCAGCGTCTTGCCCATGAACCGGTAGTCCTTGATGGCCGCTTCGATTTGCGCGCCGGTGGGGGCTTTGGATGAAGGGTTCTTGGCCCTCCAGTCGAAGATCTCGCGCTCGTTGCTGAGCCCCGCCGTGCCAAGGGCCTGCACAAAGGCCGCGTGGTCGTAGGCATCGAGCACGGCGTGCGTGGCCGCAGGGCCGCCAAAGTAGACCATGCCCACCAACACACCGCCGATCATGCCTTCGCGATAGTTTGGGTTCCAGCCGCGGTTCAGGTTGGCGTCACCGTCCAGCGAGTACTGCTGCGTGTTGGCTTTGACGAAGGGATTGTTGTCGCTGGTGGTAAACGCCGAGCCCACGAGCGTGGCCTTCATGACGAGATCCACTTTGGCCTGCTCCGCTGCGCTGAGCTGGCTCCAGACGCGCGGCGTAAGCTTGGCCATGGCGAACATGCCCGTCGCGTGTCGCTCGTGCTGCGCGGGGTAGCCGCCGTTGCCACACGGCTCGTTGCCACCGGCAATGGTGTAGCGCATCTGCTCCAGTAGCCGGGCGTCGGCGCTTGTGTCGCCGGAGAAGCTGGCGAGCGCCAACGCAACGGAGGCTCCACCAAACCATGCGCCATTGGTGTACGCACCACCCGGCAGTGCGCGATTGAAACGAATGAGCGGAGCGGCGATGGCCGCATCCACAACGCTCTTCGACAGCTTGCCGAGACCGATGGTGCTGGGGTCCGCCGGTGCAGGCGCGTCGGGCGTGCCCTCGGTGCCTGGCGTGGTCGAAGGTGCGCCGGACGGCGCGGTGCCCGACGCGCTGGGCGCAGCCGACGGGGCCGCAGCAGCGGCGGCCGGCTCTTCCGGGGACCCTTCGGCAGCGCCAGGCCCGGCATCGGCGGTGCAACCCACGGCCACGGGAATCAGGGCGATGGCAAAGACTGCGGAGATGGGGCCGCGGATCGAGCTTCGGGGCGTCATGACGGAGAGACACCGGCCACCGTGCCCTCGCAAGCAAGAATCGCAAAAAGGCCCAAACGAGGCCCCGTACAGCGGAAATCAAAGGGGATTGACGAAGGCAGCGAGCGATGGTGCGCTCTTGCCCTACCTGCCATGAACTTCGACTCCCAGGCCGCACACCGCGCGTGGCTTCAATCCCAAGCCGCACTGCCCAAGGGCTTCCGCGCGGGAACCGCCAAGTTTTCTTTTGTGCCCGTCGAGGTGCACAAGCCTTCGCAAATGACCCTGACGCTGATCACGCTCGATGAGCCCACGCCGGACTTTGCGGCCATGTTCACGAGAAACGCGTTCCCCGGCGCGCCCATCGTGGTGGGCCGCGCTCGCCTCGACAGCGGCACACTCGGCGCCGTCATCGTCAACAACAAGATCTCCAACGTGTGCGCCCCCGGCGGCGTGCAAAGCGCCGAGCGCATCTGTCAGGCCGTTGGACAAGCCCTGGGCCTTCGCCCCGAGCAGGTGTTGCCCTCGTCCACCGGCGTCATCGGCTGGCAGCTCCCCGTCGAACCCATGTTGCAGGCCATCCCCGACGCAGTGACGGCCCTGCAGGGCGCGTCGGTGTTGCCTGCCGCCGAAGGCATCGTCACCACGGACCTGTACCCAAAGATTCGCCGGGCGCAGCTCGCCGGGGGCGGCAGCATCGTGGGCATCGCCAAGGGCGCCGGCATGATCGAGCCCAACCTGGCCACCATGCTCGTGTACGTGCTCACCGACTGCGCCGTGCCCCGCGACGTACTGCGCAAGATGCTCGCCCGCAGCGTCGATGAAACCTTCAACTGCATGTCCATCGACAGCGACACCAGCACATCGGACACCATTGCGTTGCTGTCGTCGGGCAAAGTGCCCTGTGACCACGACGAGTTCGCCCGGGCCCTCACCCAGCTGTGCCGCGAACTCACCGTCGATGTCGTGCGAAACGGCGAAGGCGTACATCACGTGATGAGCGTGCGCGTGCATGGCGCCCCCACCCAGGCGCTGGCCCGGGGCATCGGCAAGTCCATCGTCAACTCGCCGCTGTTTCAGTGCGCTGTCACGGGCAACGATCCCAACGTCGGTCGGCTGGTCATGGCCGTCGGCAAACACGTGGGCACCGTGGCCCCGGGGCTCGACATGTCCCGCTGCAGCATCGACTTGGGGGGCCAGCGCATCTTCGAAGGCGGCGCGTTTCGGCTAAGCCCCGATGTCGAGCGCGCGCTCGTGACACACCTGCGTGCCGCCGAGCTGTACGCGAGCGAGCCCCCCGCCGACGGGCTCACCTTTCGCCCCAGCGTGAGCTACCCGCCGCACGAGCAGGCCGTCGAAATCGTGGTCGACCTGGGCCTCGGCAACGAGGGCGCTGTGGTATGGGGCGCCGACCGGACGCACGAGTACATCAGCGAAAACGCCGACTACCGGAGCTAGCCCATGGGCCACGACGACCACTGGGCCGGCAAAGAGAAACGCTGGAAGAACGTGTACACACGTTCGGCCAAGCTCTCGCGTGCCAAGCAGCTGGGCTTCGAGTACCCGCGCAAGGCCACAGCCCTTACGGTCGAGGGGAAAGACGACGCCGCGACGGCGACCCACCGGAACGTATTGTTCGTGTGCAGCCGCAACCAGTGGCGAAGCCCCACCGCAGAACAGATCTGGCGCAAACACCCGCTTGTGACCGCGCGTTCGGGCGGCACCAGCACCGGCGCCAAGCACAAGGTCTCTGCGGACGATGTGCATTGGGCCGATGTGATCTTCGTGATGGAGGAGAAACACAAGGCGCGGCTCGCCGCAGAGTTCCCGAGGCACCTCCAGCACAAGGCCGTGTACGTGCTCGATATCCCCGACGACTACACGTACATGGACCCCGAGCTGGTGGAGCTGCTCGAAACCACCGTGGGCGCGGGAGAACAGGCACTCATGTCCCCCAAAGGAACGTCTGCGCGCGGGGGCGAGTTAAGGCCCTCACGAAGATTTTTCGCGACGGCGCCCCGCAGGAACACCCGGGTATACACTTCGGCTTGCCATGCGCCACATACCGGCCACCTCGTACCGAAACATGCCCTGGCGAAACGGTGGAGGGACAACCGTCGAGCTGCTGCGGGAGCCCAACGAGCTGAGCCCAGAGGGCAACCCGTTTCTCTATCGGCTGAGCATCGCCGATGTGCGCAGCGACGGCCCCTTCTCGCGCTTCGAGGGCTACGAACGGCACATCATGGTGGTTTCGGGCGCGGGCATGACACTGACCGGCGGCCCCCACGGTGTCATCGACCTCCGAGCGCCGTTCCAGCCCGCTACGTTCTCGGGCGATTGGAACATCGAGGGCAAGCTGCTCGCAGGCCCCGTGCGCGACTTCAACTTCATGGTCCACCGGGCCCGCGCGCGGGGGACCCTTGAAGTGCAAGAGGCCGAGGCTGAGCTGCCCCTGGACCCGGGGCAAGCCACAGTGTGCATTGTACACATTCTAGAAGGCACCCTCGAGGTTGCGCCGCAAGGCGACACCTTGGTGCTCGACGGCCCCACGGTCGTGACGGCGCTGCCTTGGGCACGAGTCGCCATCGCCAAAGTTTTCGTGCACGGGCGGTCGCAGCCCTCAAATGCAGACTAAGATGACGGCATCGATGGCCGCGCGCACGTACACCGACGACGAAGTGAAAGACATCTTGGCGCGCGCCGTGGAACGTGCCGAAGAAGACCGTACGAAACTCTCCCTCGACGATCTGGCCGACATTGGGCAAGAGCTAGGCCTCTCGCGCGAGGCCATCGAGCGGGCGGCCCGGGAAGTGGAGTCCGCGTCGGCGCCCAAGAGTGCGGCGGAGCTGTCCCCGGTGGCCCTTGCCGGCGACGAGGCGCTGGCCAAACACAAGAAGCGCGAGCGCAAGAAGCTGCTTCGCCGTGTGCTCACCTACGGGGCGGTCATCTCGTTCTGCGCGTTCATCAACATCAAGACCGGCGGTCAGCTATGGGTACAGTGGCTGGCCGCGGGCTGGGGCCTTGCGCTGCTCATCGGCGTCGTCAAAGACCTGACGCGCGACGACGACGAGCTACGGGAGCAGCTGGCCCTCGGGCTCAGCAAACGCGAGCGCAAAGAGCTGCGCAAAGAAGCCCGCAGGGCTCGCAAACTCAGCGAGCCCGAGCGGGTCCGCGTAGACGCCGCCGTGGAGCGCGTGGTCAAACACGAGCGCCTGCGCGTGCCCAGCAACGAGTCCGAGCCCGCGCACGACCTCGGCGAGGCAGAAGAACGGGCTCGCCGCAGCGCCAAGCTGCGATAGCAACCACACAAACCATCGTTTCGTGCGCGAAGTCGCAGACCTCAAACTGCACACCAAGGTGACGGCAGCGAGACGCACGTTCGGTGGCAGGGGGGCGAACGGGCTTCGTGCCCCTCGACGTGCTCGCGCGGTGGCCCTATTTCCTCGAATCATGTCCAAAGGCAGACCGTTCCTGCTGGGAGCAGCCCTCATGGGGCTCGCGGTGCTTACGCCGAGCTGTCAGGTTGGGTATCTGCCTAGTCCCTGCGTACTCGATCCTGACGAACCTGCCGAAGAAGGGCCGCGGTCCGCAGGCCTGACGCCGACCGATACGGACAGGCTGCTCGCGGAAGTCCCGATGAACGAGGCGTGGGTCCTCGTGGACAACGTAACGGAAGTCAACGTCGTCATCGTCGACGACGTTGGCCATTCGTTCGGAATGGTCCCACGGAAGCGACACGCGATCTTGACGATGCCCTCCGCAGGGATACGGCGCGCCTACGCCTATTCGACGACGACGGTTTCTCACTATGCGTGTGAGTCGCGCAACTTCGTCGGCGCCCTCGAAGCCGACGTGCAGCCGGGGTGCGTCTACTTGGTTCGCGTAGGAACGGTGGTCGAACAACCCTCTTACCCGCCGAGGGCCAGCTTCCCCACCTACCGCTGTGCAGGGTTGGGTTTCGCCGGGCGTGCCGACACACAGACCATGTCCCTGACACAAGGGCCACCTGTTTGGGCAAGCAACGTCTCGACCACGGGGACAGACCTTGGCAAGAGCGCCGCATCCTGCGGTGCGCAGCAGCTCGCGCGTGGACGGTCGGTGCACAACGCTTGGCTCGGGCCCGCGCTCTGCCGTCGTCGGGCACCGTAGCTTCTGGTCTGCCGCATCGCGCCAGCAGATGCTCCACCGTCGGCGCGGAAGCGACTCTGGGTGAGCAGCCTCGAGCCCGAGCGTGTCCGCGTAGACGCCGCCGTGGAGCGCGTGGTCAAACACGAGCGCCTGCGCGTGCCCAGCAACGAGTCCGAGGCCGAAGAACTGGCTCGCCGCAGCGCCAAGCTGCGATAGCCCCCAGTCGCCGGCCGGGGCTTTGCCCCTTGGCCCCACAAGGTCTAAGGTGCCGGGCGTGGGGAGGCCACATTGAACCATCGTCATCACGTCGCATTGCTTGCGGCGCTTCCGTTTGTGGCCCTGGGCTGCAACGCCATTCTCGGCACCTTCGAAGTCGCAACGGACGTTGGAGCAACGCCCGACGCCACTCCGGGTGTGGATGCAACCGCAGGCGACGACGCCATCGCCCCCGATGCCGGCGTCGATGCACGAACCGAAGATGCCGGTGCAGATACGGCGCCGCCGGCCCTGCCTTGCGCGGTGCCCGGGTCCGACGGCGGAACCTTGGCGTACCCCGGAGACCCGTGCAATTTCGACGGCGACATGAACCCCGTGCCCACCTTGGGCGCCTGCAAGCCAGGCAAGTGGGCCTGCGTCGATCTGGGCGCAGGCGAGCGGCGCGCCACGTGTTTGGGCGCCGTGACGCCCAAACCCGAGGTGTGCACTGGGGCTGGGGGCAGTCCCATCGACGAGAACTGTGACGGCACCGCAGACGAGGGCTGCGCGTGCACCAACGACGATACCCGGCCGTGCGGCCAAGGGGCATGCAAAGGAACGCAACGCTGCGAGGGGTCATCGTGGAGCGCGTGCAACGGACGCGCGCCCGGGCCTCGAAAGTGCGCCGTCTCGGGCGTCGACAACGACTGCAACGGAACCGACGACGCAAACGAGGCGTTCTGCAGGTGTGCTGGTCCCACCAGCGCGGGCAGCGCTCCGGGAACAACGGCCTCGTGCGCGCAGTTCGGATCGCAGAACCAATGCGCTTCGCGCACGCGGTCTTGTCGCATCAACACGGCCGGCGATCAGGCCGGCTGGGACGCCGAGTGCCGATCGGGCAGGCCTGACTGCGAGAACGGCGCAGACAACGACTGCACCAATGCGCCAGACTTCGCCGAGCAAGCGTGCGCCCCTTGCGTAACCCCCATTGGCGCCATGTTGCCCGCAGAGACGTTCCAGAACGCTCCAGTCGACGGAACCAGCAAGCGTGTGGTCGGCTGCAGCGCCAGC
Organism: Polyangiaceae bacterium; assembly: GCA_044358965.1. GTDB lineage: Bacteria > Myxococcota_A > Polyangia > Polyangiales > Polyangiaceae > SXNL01. The sequence continues at coordinate 3,836 of JBIKNA010000141.1, read as the reverse complement.
GTAGTGAAGCTCAACGCCGCCGGGATCTGCCGCTCGGACCCGAACGTGAACCTCAGTTGCAAACTCTGCCCCGCGACCGCGTGGCTTGCGCAGTCCCGAGAGATGGTGACCACGGGTGACTACTGGATGGCCGACGAACTCTACAGCCCCGTAGCAAGCAACTGCAGCCTCACGCCCAACACTGCAGCCTGCGCCGGCGGCCGCGTGTGCGCGAGTGGAGGCAAGTGCAGCCAAGCGGGTTGCAGCCTCGGCGCCTCGCTCACCTTCAAAGCACTGGGCTGCGGCAACAAGTCGCCCATCGCGGGTGTAGCCACCGCCGGAGCCCTCTGCTGCTGCAAGTAGCCTTGTGCCAGCGCGGCCCGGCAGTGAGGGCCTTGGCACCATCAGCGTCGAGTGCGCCTGCGCAATGAAGAACAATGTTTGGATCGCGAGCCTGGGGCTGTGCATGCCGGCCGACGCCTACGCCCAGCTGCAGGCCGGGCAGAACCCCTGAAGTGCGTTGGCGTTCCAAAGGCATATGCACGGCCCCGTGGTTCACTCGACAAGCCTCGGGCCCTCTGGCGGCCACATGGACCCATGCTACATTTCTGGCATGACGGGGTGTCGAAGCGCTCGCGCCATCGCTCTCTCGCTGCTCACGTGCGTTGTCGCCTTCCAGGCCTGTGCGCCAGCCTCGGACGAACGGAATGCCGACGGCGGGGTTACCTCCGACGGCGGGCCCAGCTCTTCGCCCGACGGAACGGTTGCCCCCGACGGCGCTGGTACCCCATCTGACGGCGGCCCCAGCTTGCCGCCCGTTGACGCGGGCGCCGACGCGAGCACATCCGCTGATGCCGGCGCCGACGCGAGCACACCCGCTGATGCCGGCGCCGACGCGAGCACACCCGCCGATGCCGGCACGCCGCCCATGCCAAACACAGTGCTGGTGTTCGTCCCTGGCACCCAGGCGTACTGGAGCGAGTACAAGGTGATGGTCGAGGCGCTCCAGCAGCTGGGGTTCGGCGTCGAGGTTCGCTCGAGCCACACCAACCCCATCGCGTCGTACATGACCGACACCAACATCGAAGTCTCGGCGAACAGCCTGGCTGGCGGCAACTACGCGCTCTTCAAGACCCAGTATCAGGCGCGCTTCGGGGCCGCATTCCAAGATGTGTGGTCGGCCCCAGGCTCGATCCTGCCCGCCGGGCGCATCCAAGACGTCGCGGACCTGTCCAACTACCGGGCGCTCGTCATCGTAGGTGGCGTCGGCGCCCTGCAATACAGGTACGACGGCTCGTACGCGTCGACGGAATACGCAGAGGCCGCGGCCAAGCTCCAAGCCCTCGCCACACAAGCCATAGACCAGGGCATCCCCATCCTGGCGCAGTGCCATGCGGGTACCCTCCCGATCTTCTTCCGCGCAGCCGGAACCCAGGGCACAGGGCCGGGCGGGCTCGGGACAAGCATCCTCGCCGGACGGGCTGCCACTGCGTACCACCTGGGCGATGGCGACACCGCAGCGCAAATGGCACTGCTTGGCGTGGGCTACCGGGCGCAGGACCCGGTCGTCCTGGATGGTCCTGTCGGGGGACGCGGCGCCTCGAAGGTGATCACCTCACGCGACTGGTACCCACAGACCGTGGCGTACGCAGCGGCAACGCTTGGCGCCGTGCTTCGAACCTACCCAACCGTGGCCAACCTGGAAAAGACGTACAAGGTCCTCGTGCTCGAGGGCGGGCCGGTCAACACCGCCAACTGTTCGGCAGCGAACCGTTCCAACGACGTCCCGTGCAACTACGGCACAAACCCCGCCTCGGTGGTCCCGGCAGACGGCACAACGGTGCGGGCCTTGCTCGAGGCGGACAGCGCCAATGACGCTTGGTCCTTCACCGTGACAAACGTGAACCTCTTGGCAGCGGGGCTCCCCTTCGACCCCTCGTCGGTGGCCTCGGTTCGTGCGGAGCTCGACAAGTACGACGCGGTGCTGTTCTTCAAACACTGGAACACCGGCGTCACGCCAAGCTTGATGACCGCACTCCGCGGCTACGTCGACGACGGCGGTGGGCTCGTGGGCCTTCACCACGCGCTCTACAACGACGCCGTGGGCGGCCAGAACAAGGACCCGCTCGTCGATCTCTTCGGCGCGGGGTCTGCCATGGCCGGGTGGTCGGCGCGCGCTCCGGACACCGGCGCGTACCGACTGTTCAACACCAGCTACGGCCACTTCGTTAGCGGCTACGGCGTGGCCCACGCAAACCCTGGCGCGGCCCTACCGGCGTTCGTCAGCGGCGCTCCACTGCTGAACCCCACGCCTGGCTTCGCCATGTACTCGTCGATCGTCGATGAGATCTACAACAACATGGCGTTCATGCCGGGCGTGACCTTCGGCCGCAATGTCAACCAAGTGGAACCACTGCTCGCAAACAACGTGCTCTCGGGTGGCACCGCAGCCTTCACATCCGGATTCGCACGCGAGCGAGATCTGGACGGCAACGGTGTCGCTGGGCGGCTCGTCTACCTCGAACCCGGCGAGCGCCGCGCCAACTTCTCCGTATCCACCGCCTTCGGACAGATGGTCCGCAATGCCGTGGTGTGGTCTGCGCAGTGACGGGTCTCGGTTTCTAGACAACGCAATCTTGCGTGAGCACCCCGGGCAACAACGTCGCGTCGCGGGTAGATCTAGCGATCCGCCCCAACTGCGGCACGATGTCCGTCGGAGTTCTTCGTTGGGTTGCGCTGCCGGCGTCTGTGACCCGACGCAAAACTGCTGCTAGGCATAAGAAAGAACCATGGCTTCTCATATGCACTCTCGCTTGCTCTTCGTGGGATTTGCTGTCGCGGCGTTTGTTGTGGTGCCTTCGCGCGACGCATTCGCGTGCTCTGATGCGGGGCCTGGCCCGTGTGGCATCTCGGTGTTCCCCCCAGCCCAGGTGGGACTTCCGCAAGACCTTGTACGCATCGAACTCTTGCCGCAGCCGTCATCGCTCGCGCCGACCATCGAACTGCGCAACGCACAAGGGCAAGTGGTCCCGGCCAAAGTCTCGACCCTGTCCTCGCAACTCATCGTCGTCGAGCCCAACCCCCCACTTGCGGCCGGTGAATCATTTACGGTCACCTACGCGGCGACCGCGGCGGCATCCGCTTGCGGGGCGCTCAGGACTACCCCCGGAGCATGGACCGACGGTGGCGTCGATGATGCAGGCGCCCCGCTCATGCGCTTCGAGGAGAGCGGCAGCTATCGGGTACGAGCCGGCACAAGGCCCGCTGGCCTTGGCCCCCTGGAGTACGTCCTGGACCCGGCGCGCAATTCGCGAGAACTTCGCCTTGCGCAGCCAACGAGCGCCCTTGGCGCCTACGCAAGTGTCCTGCGCTACTCGCTCACGGTCGATGACAAGGTGGTGAGCCGTCGCTACGCCACTCCGTCGTTTGACCTTTCCACGGCCTGCTACCGGTACCCGTCAACGTGTTCATCCCCAGAGGTGACAGCCGGCGTGCACTCCATGCAGATTCGCGGCTACCTGCCCGGCCAAACGCCCGACGAGACCACCGATGTCCTCCTTAGCGACGTACTCGTCATGGACCTCTGCTCCGCCGATGGCGGCATACCCGGGCCAGCCCTCTCGTCCGCCCCCGCAGCCTCAGACGGCCAAATAGGCGGTGGCGCTTGCAGCACCGTACCTGGCACACCTGCCCTCCCCATCGGCTCACTCGTCGCCAGCGCCCTCGCGGCACTTGCCATGCTTCGCCGGCGCCAACGCCAAGCCTAGCGCCATCGCGCCGAGCTCGAGTCCCGCCCCGAGCCCCCCTGCGTCCGAGCGCAGTCCCGAGCCGCCTCGCGCCCAACGCGACGACCTCCG
>JBIKNA010000140.1:0-16021 GCA_044358965.1 Polyangiaceae bacterium | reverse complement strand
CCACCTTTGGGGCTCGGAGCGTGCTGGTCCACCATGTCCGCGTTGAGCAAAAGCTGACGAAAGTCTTCGGCCTTGGACACGGTCATGGCGGCTTCGACGAACAGCTTGCGTCGGTGCTCGCGCACCTTGCGAAGACTGAGACCCCGCGCCGCAGACAGCAGCTTGAGGTCGCGCACCAAGCGCGACATGGCAAGGCCCACGCGGAAGCTCAGCTTGCGCTCGCGGCCGAGTACGTCGGTGTTGAACAACACAGAGGCCCCGCGCAGGTTCTTCTCTTCGACGCGCTTGGGAACGGTGCTGGCGGCCCGGGGCACCGTTCGCAAGATCTCGATGAGCTGCGCGAGATCGGCGTCCGGGAGCCCCTCACGGATGGTGATGGCGGCGATGGCCCGGTTGGCGAGGGCGTGCGCAAAGGGGTGCGTGTAGACCTCTTCGAGCTGGGCGCCCAAGAGGTCGGACAACGTTTGCGGGTCTCCTCGCCCCCCAAGCGCGATGTACCCGAGCCCCGCTTGGGTGTCGCGTCGCGCGAAGGTGATCTCGCCGCGGCCGCGCAACACCTGCTGGGTGACTTGCCGAAGGTGTTTGGTGGCCTGCGACACCCCGGGGTGTTCGCGCTGGAACTGGCCCATCTCGAGCGTGGCGCTGGCAAAGGCCACGAAGAACACGCGGAAGCCTGCGTCCGGATCGGACAACGGTCGCGCGTTGGCCACACCTTGCCCGGTGCTCTCGTCGGCCTCGGGCTCGGACAACTCGCGCAGCTCGAGTCGCAGCTCTCGGGCGGACTGCTGTCGTTCGTCGGGGTTCTTGCGGATGGCCTTGAGAACGACCTCCTCGAGACTCGGGTCGAGGTCCGCCACCAGCTGGGAGGGCGGCACCGGGGCCTCTCGCGCATGTTTGAGAAGCGTTTCGATGGGGTTCTCGGCCAGGAAGGGCGGCCTGCCGGTAAGCAGCTCGTAGAGCATGATGCCGCAGGCGTACACATCCGTTCGCGCGTCGACGGACTGCCCGCGCCCCTGTTCCGGGGACATGTATTCGGGCGTGCCACAGATCACGCTGGAGCTCAGCTGGTACTCGTTGTCTTCGCCGCGGACATTTTGCAGCGCGGCGATGCCAAAGTCACACACCTTGACGATCTCGATGGTCTTGCCTTCGTCGTCACGCCCCGGCACCAACACGATGTTGTCGGGCTTGATGTCTCGGTGGACGATCCCTGCTTCGTGCGCGCAAATGAGGCCGGCGCAGACTTGTTGCAGGATATCGACGGCGCGACCGCGGTCCAGCCGGCCTTCTTCGTCGAGCACCGTTTGCAGCGGCTTGCCCGACAAGAACTCCATGACGATGTAGACGAGACCGTCGCTCTCCTGGCCGAAGTCGATCACCCGCATGATGTTCGGGTGGTCGAGGCGGCTCGCTGCCAGGGCTTCGCCGTGGAACCGCTTCATGAAGGCGAGGTCGTTCTGGTAGTGCGGGTGCAGCACCTTGATGGCGACGGTGCGCCGCAAGTCTCGGTGTTGTGCCCGGTACACTGCACCGGCGGCGCCACTGCCGATGAGAGCCTCCATGATGTACTTGCCCTGACCGATGGCCCGACCGATGAGCGGATTGCGGCCCGTCAACGATGACTCGGTCTCGAGGTCTGCGGGCAAGGCGAGCGGAGCCTTTGCCACCATGGCCTTGTCGGTCGTGCTGCCCTTGGCAACGCGAGGCTTGGACCTTGGGGACTTGGTGGACTTCTTCTTTCGCTCCGGCTTGTCCTCTTGCGTGATGCCGGCCACGAGGTCTTGCGGCACTCGTCCGGCCCCGAGGGGGCGCGCGGGCAGGGGGCCCGCGGCGCTCTGGGCACCGGGCCGGTCAGCTGCGGGGCTCGGCACGGCGCGGTCCAGCACCACCGTGATGCTCGGATCCGCGTCATCGACGGCATCGCCGAGCACCGGTGGCAGGCTTCCCCGGGCGGCGGTCGCCTTGCGCGGCGCCGTGTCGGAGTCGCTCTTTTGTTTGGTTGCGGGGGCTGGGTCTGGTGGAGGCGGGCGCGAGGGCCTGCGCGGCGTGCGGCTCGGTCGCGCCGGGGTCGTGCTGTCGTGCCGGGGCGGGGGTCGGCTGGCGCGCGCTCCGGGCGCTTGGCTGTCCCCTGCAGTGCCGCGCCGCCTTCGAGGAGGCTCGTCGAGGGGCATGGTGGGAATGTCGGGGATGGCCACGAGAGCGCTCAGATCCTCGGCGGAGAGCACGAGCCCCTGCTCACGGTTGCCAGTGTCTTCCGCGGGCAGCTCCATGGAGAACAGATCGAGCGAATCAACGGGCGGGGGCGGCTCGCTGATGGCGCCAAGCAGCTCCCGGGCCTGTCGGTCCGACGCGGTGTCGGCGTCGGGATCCTCGCCGGGGAATGCCGGAGGGAAGTCGGTGAAGAAGCCGCCGCCCGGGTTCACGGTGGTGATGGTCGGCTCGTCGAGCTCCCCATGCTCGGCGTTCGCCCAGCTGTCGTCACCTTCGGCGTCGTGCTCGTCGGGCGCCATGGAAGCCGGCGGGGGCAGTGGCGTTTCCGAGCGTTCGTTCTCGAGCAAGGCGTACAGATCTGCCGCCTGTGCCCGGTTGTACGGTCTCAGGCTGGCGGTACATTCTTCGCCTTCGCCTCGATGCACATCGGCCAGCACAACGTATTCACGCTCGCCAGGCGCCGACAGCCGCAACTGATGTGTGCCGTCTTGTTGAGCGGCCAAAGGAAGGCTCTGCCGTTCGTGCCGCAGGACGCTGCGAAGCACGCGGACAAGCGCCTGCCGAGTGGGCAAGGCCAGGGCCAGCGTCGGATCGTGTTCGGCCAACCCAACGATAGTAGAGCGATCTTTGGCATCCCCGATGGGAAGATTCGCGCAGGGGCGCGGGAGAACAGAAAAACCTGAAAAATCAGCGCTAAGGCTTGTCTCTGACGGGAGACAGGGGGCGCCGTAACACGGGGTAGGCCCCCGTCGGCTCGGCGCCGAACATGGCGTGCGCGGCGCCGGCCAGCACCGGAGCCGCCATTGCTGTAAACCCGAGCGACCGGTAGAGCGCTTCGGGGCCACGGCCCAGCTCGTCGTCTCGGAGGCGCTCTTGGGCCCTTAGGGGGTAGGCCTCGATGGTGTGCGCCCCAACGCGCGCGCCGTGTTCGACGGCGCCGACAATGAGGGCCCGCGCCACGCCTCGGGCCCGGTGTGCGGGGTGAACCAGCACGCACCCGATACCCAAGACGCCGGGGTCCTGCGCCAGGCCGAGCGGCCGGTAGGCACCCAGGCGCAGCAGCTTGCCGAGGGCCGCGCGCGGTGCGAGCTTGAGCCACCCCACGATGTCATCGCCGACGAGCGCGACGATGCCGGCGGCGTCGTCGGTGCCCGCTGCAAGTGCGGCGGCCTGCTCGGCTTGGTTCTGCTCCGGGGCCAACGCGCAGCGCTCGAGCCATGCGTTCTTGTCGCCCTCGAAGTGCCAGTAGCGGCAGTGGCAAGGACAGCCTGCGGCGTCGAACAACGCACCGAGGGCCGACGCGTGCGCGGGGTTGGCGGGTTCGGTGCGCAGCATGGGAACGTTGGCCGTCATGCCTGCGGAGCTGGATCGGCGGAAAGGGTCATGGGGCAGGGCGGACCTGGCCGCGCGTCTTCGACAGCCGAAGCAAGCTGCAGCAGGGTGGCCTCTTCGAACGGGCGACCGATGAGCTGCAGGCCCACGGGCAAACCGTCGAGCAAGCCCGCCGGTACGCTCACCGCCGGAAGGCCCGCGAGGCTCGCTGGCAGGGTGCAGAGATCGGCCAGGTAGGTGCGCAGCGGGTCTTTCGTGAGCTCGCCGAGGGCTGGTGCAACCCCTGGCCACGTGGGGCACGCCAGGGCATCCACGTCTCGGAGCGCCTGCTCGAGTTCTAGGCTGATGCGCCTGCGCACGCGCTGCGCCCGAAGGTAGTAGGCCTCGTGGTAGCCCGCGGACAACACGAAGGTGCCAAGCATGATGCGCCTTCGCACCTCGGGCCCAAAGGCCATGCGGCTCTCTTCGTAGAGTTGGTCGGTGCTGCGCGGCCCCGGGGCCCGAACGCCATAGCGCACGCCGTCGTAGCGCGAGAGGTTACTGGACGCTTCGGCGGCGGCGATGACGTAGTAGGTGGCGACGGCGTGTTCGACGTGGGGCAGGGTGATGGGACGGACCTCGCAGCCTCGTTCCGCCAGGGCTTCGATGGCCTGCCGCACCAATGGGAACCCCAGCGCGGCGCCATCGCTGCCGTTCGCCTCGAAGAGCTCCCGCGGCACGCCGATACGCAGCCCACGAACGTCGTGGCCAAGCAGCGCCTCGAAGTCGGGCACCGGCACATTGGCGCTCGTCGCGTCTTTTTCGTCGTGCCCAGCGATGACCGAGAGTACGCGCGCGGCGTCGCGCACCGTGCGGCCCATGGGGCCCACCTGATCGAGGCTCGAAGCAAAGGCGATGAGGCCGTAGCGTGAGACGCGGCCGTAGGTGGGCTTGATCCCGACGATGCCCGTCAGCGCCGCGGGCTGGCGAACGGAGCCACCGGTGTCGGAACCGAGGCTGACCGGCACCACCGCTGCGGCCACCGCTGCGGCGCTGCCGCCGGAGGAGCCACCCGCCACCCGGGCCTCGTCCCACGGGTTTTTGCAAGGACCAAAAGCCGAGTGCTCGGTGGTGGAGCCCATGGCAAACTCGTCTTGGTTCGTCTTGCCGATGATGACGGCGTCTTCGGCCTTGAGGCGCGAGACGACAGTGGCATCGTAGGGCGGAAGGTACCCCGCGAGCACACGCGAAGCCGCGGTGCTCGGGAGTCCCTCGGTGCAGATGCCGTCTTTGATGCCGATGGTGACACCCGCCAGGCGTCCAAGGGGCGCGCCTTGGGCCCGGCGGGCGTCGATGGCTCGGGCCTGTGCAAGGACGCTCTCTTCGTCGCGCACGGCGACGAAGGCGCCGATGCGCGTGCCCACACTCCGGGCACGCGCGAGGCTCTCTTTGGCCAGAGCCTCGGCCGAGAGGTCTCCATTGCGGACGAGATCCACTGCCGCTGCGAGTGCCATGGGCTTACGCACCCTCGACGAACGTCGGCACCCAGAACGCACCGTCTTCGCTGCGGGGGGCCCCGGAGAGCAGGGCTTCCCGAGGCAGGCTCTCTTGCGCCTGATCGGGGCGGGTTGTTCGCTCGCCGTGCGAAGGGGCCACCATGGGCTCGAGCCCGTCGACGTCGACCAGCGATAGCGACGCCACATGATCGACAATGGCGGACAAGTCTGGCACGAGGGCGTTCTTGTCGTGCTCGGACAAGGTGAGCTTGGCGAGCTTGCACAAACGCTCGATGGTGGCCAGGTCGACGGTCACGGCAGACATGCCGTTGCCCCTACAAGCCAGCGGCGCGGAGCGCAAGCATGGTGACGTAGGCCATCGCTCCGCTGAGCGGCAAGGTGAGGACCCACGCGATCACGATGTTTCCAGCGACGCCCCAGCGAACGGCGCTGACGCGCTTGCTGGCCCCGACCCCCATGATGCAGGCGTTGATGACGTGGGTCGTCGAGACGGGGATCCCGAAGCGGCTCGCCGCCAAGATGACCAAGGTGCCGCTGGTCTCTGCGGCGAAGCCCTGTAGCGGCGAGATCTTGATGATCTTGCTGCCCATGGTCTTGATGATCTTCTTGCCGCCGGCCATGGTGCCGAGGGCGATGGCTGCCGCACAAACAAGGATGACCCAGAAGGGAACCTCGCCGGCCTTGTGGGGCATGCTCCATGCCGGCAGGTGTCCGCCAGAGCCCACGTAGGTGCCCAACGCCAGGGTGATGATGCCCATGGACTTCTGTGCATCGTTGGACCCGTGGGAGAACGCCATCAGGCATGCCGACAGCAGCTGCAGTCGTCTCGAGCCAACCTGCACCGTTCGTGGGCGCACGCGCCGGATGGCCCAAAGGATGCCGACCATGACGAAGAACGCGAAGGTGAAGCCAAGGGTTGGCGACAACACCAGGGGGATGAGCACCTTCTTTTGCAGCGTGTGCCACACGAAGGCCTTGGGGCCTGCGAAGGCGACCACCGCACCGGCCAAAGCGCCGATGAGCGCGTGCGACGAACTGGACGGGATGCCCCACCACCATGTCATGAGGTTCCAGATGCTCGCCCCGATGAGCGCGGACAAAACCACTGTCTGTGTGATGTGAATACCGTCGGCAACGAAGCCCGCGGCGATGGTCTTGGCCACGGCGGTGCCCGTCATGGCCCCGACGAAATTGAAGAGGGCGGCGACGATGACAGCTGTGCGCACGTGCAAAACGCCGGTGGACACCACCGTGGCGATGGCGTTCGCGGCGTCGTGGAACCCGTTGATGTAGTCGAACACCACCGCGGCCACGACCACGAGGACCAGGACCGCGAGCACGTGGGACGGTTCGGCGGCCATGGGTGCCTAACCGTTCTTTACGGCCAGATTGGCGAGCACGGAGCCCACATACTCGCAGTGCGAGATGGCTTGGCGCAAATCGCGCAGGACCTCGCGTTCGCGGAGCAAACGCTTGGGGTCCACATCGTCGTCGCGGAAGAGCTCGCCGAGCGCTGCGAAGGTAACGCTGTTGGCCTCGCCCTTCAGCTTTCGGACCTGCCCGGACACCTTGATGAGCTCGTCGTATTGACCCTTGCGCAGGCAAGGCACGGCGTTGGCCAGGATCTTGGTCCCCTCGGCAAGCTTGATCATGAGGTCGACCATGGGGGGCGTGGGCCGCTCGACCCCAAACACGACAAAGGCGCGAGCCGCGCCTTTGGTGAAATCGAGAATGTCGTCGAGCTCGTTGGAGAGCTTCTGAATGTCTTCGCGGTCGATGGGCGTCACGAAGGTTTTGGCGAGCGCCTCTTCGAGCAGCCGCACCACGTCGTCGCCCTGATGCTCGATCTCCGATACCTCCGTGCGGATGACCGCGCTCGGGGCACCCTCGGCGCGCAGGTCCACCAGGCGTTGCGCCGCTTCGTGGGCCAGCACGGCCTGCCGCTCGAGGTAATCGAAGAAGTGGTCTTCTTTGGGGAGGAGCCACCGAACAAAGGCTTGAAGGGCCATCGGTGGCGCAACCTAGTCTGCCAGTGGCACGTTGGTCGAGCGCAATCGGGCCTGGCTTCGGCTCGGGAAGGTGCCGAAATTGTTACGGATTGGTGACGCCCGCGTCGGTTGTCGGGGGCTGCGACCCATTCGGCGGTGCCTCGGGTTCGTACTCGGGAGGCGGCATTTTGGGGGGAATTTTGCTGCCGGGGCAGGCGACGAGCGCAGTGGGCACGAGCAGCAGGGCGAGCAGCCAGCGAACAGACATGGGGGAGACCCGCGACCATACAACAGCTCGAAAACGGGAGGCCCTGCTATCTGTGCGGCCGCCGCGCGGCACCGCTTTTCCGAGACGCATGCGCTTGACACTGGCATGGGGGCGCGTAAGGTCCCGCCCCCCAAGGCCCATTTCGGGCCAATCCACACGTCCCCAAGCGCAATTCCTAGCGTCCGGTGCGTGGCACGAGCTTGCTCGATGCCACGCTGGCGCAGGTGGGGGCGGAGGCAATAACCGAAAGGAGAGCGCACCATGACTCAAGAGATCAACGCCCAAGGCCTGCCGCAACTCGGCGGCAATCTGCCCCTCCCGCTCCGTTCGCTGCTCGATGCAGGCGTGCACTTTGGTCACCAGACCAAGCGCTGGAACCCCAAGATGCGCCCGTACATCTACGGGGCGCGCAACGGCATCCACATCATCGACCTCGACCAGACGGCCAAGCTCTTTGCCCGCGCCTTCAACTTCGTCACCGAGACCGTGGCCCGCGGCGGCCATGTGCTCATGGTCGGCACCAAGCGCCAGGCGCAAGAGATTGTCCAGGAAGAGGCGCTCCGTTCGGGCTCGTCCTTCGTCGTCAACCGCTGGCTGGGCGGCACGCTCACCAACTTCCGCACCATCAAGGGCGGCCTCGAGCGCATGCGCACCCTCGAGCGCATGAAGGAAGACGGCACCTACCTCCAGCTCCCAAAGAAAGAGGTCTCGCGCCTCGAGAAGGAGCGCGAGCGCTTGGACAAGTACCTCGGCGGCCTGCGCAACATGAACGCGCTCCCCTCGGCGGTCTTCATCATCGACCCGGCCATGGAGACCATCGCGGTGCAAGAAGCAAAGAAGCTTCAGATCCCGATCATCGCCATCACCGACACCAACTGCGATCCCGACGCGGTCAACCACGTCATCCCCGGCAACGACGACGCCATTCGGAGCATCAAGCTCATCACGAACCGCATCGCCGACGCCGCCATCGAGGGTGCGCAGCGCCGCAAGGAGAACGCTCCTGCGCAGCACGAGTCTCGGGGCCAGGGCGGCGCGCCGCAGGCCGACGTGTACACCCGCGGCCCCCGCCGCAGCGATGCGCCCGAAGGCGCCGCCAACTAACCCCATCGAGCGCGATAAAGAGGTTCATCATGGCTGAGATCACCGCAGCATTGGTCAAAGAGCTCCGCGAGCGCACGCAGGCTGGCATGAGCGACTGCAAGAACGCCCTCGTCGAAGCGGGCGGCGACATCGACAAGGCCGTCGAGGTCATCCTCAAGAAGGGCATCGTCAAAGCTGCCTCCCGCGCCGGCAAAATTGCCGCCGAGGGCGAGGTTCGCACCTGGGTCGATGGCGCCGGCAAGAAGGGCGTCATCGTCGAGGTCAACTGCCAGACCGACTTCGTTGCCCGCGGCGACGAGTTCCGCGGCTTCGTCACCAACGTGGTCACGTCGGCCAGCACCCTCAAGAAGGGCGCTGACCTCTTGGCCCAGCCGTATGCCGGTGGCGCCGACACCATCGACGTCGCCCGCCAGCAAATGGTGGCCAAGACGGGCGAGAACACCGTCATCCGCCGCTGGGACGTGCTCGAGGCCGCCAACGACGCGTCCTTCGTGCACGCCTACATCCACATGGGCGGCAAGCTCGCGGTGCTCATCGCCGTCGAGGCCCCCAACGCCGCCGCCAAGACCGACGCGGACCTTCGGGCCTTCGTCGACAACTGCGCCATGCAAATCGCCGCCATGAACCCCATGGTGGTGACCAAGGAGCAGGTTCCCGCGGCGCAGATCGAGAAACAGAAAGAGATCTTCGCGGCGCAGCTCAAAGAAGAGGGCAAGCCCGAAGCCGCTTGGCCCAAGATCATCGAGGGCAAGGTGGCCAAGTGGTTCACCGAAATCACGCTCCTCGGCCAAGACAACGTCTGGGCGCCCGGCGAGGGCACCATCGACAAGCTCCGCGCCGACCTCGGCAAGAAGCTCGGCGGTGACGTCAAGATCCACGCGTTCTTGCGTTTCGGTCTGGGCGAAGGCATCGAGAAGGCCACGGACGACCTCGCGGCGGAAGTCGCGAAGCTCACCGGCGGCTGAGCGCGCAAAGCACTCGCACAACTCCGTGGGCCCCGGACGCACTTGCGGTCGGGGCCTTCGTGTATGCTCCAGCGGGCATGCGCCTCGCAGCGATCAGCGTCGATCTCGACGAAATTCCCAACTACGCAAGCATCCACGGCCTCTCCGGCATGCCCGCTCATGCGAGCACGCTCGTGTACGACCGCGCGGTCGAGCGCCTGACTGCATTTGCCGACGCCGCGCGGCTTCCGCTGACGCTTTTTGCCATTGGCGACGATCTCGCGCGTCCAGAGGCTGCGTCGGCGTTGCGAGCGGCCGCCGCCCGCGGCCACGAACTCGCCAACCACACGCTGTCGCATCGCTACGATCTGACCAGGCTCCCGCAAGAGCAAATCCGGGAGCAAGTCCAAGGTGGCATCGACGCGTTGCAGAAGGCCACGGGGCATACGCCCGCAGGGTTTCGCGCACCGGGCTACACCATCAACGATGCGGTGTTCACGGCCCTGCGCGAAGCCGATGTGCTCTACGACTCTTCGGTGTTCCCGTGCCCGGCCTACTACTCGGCCAAGGCCTTCGCCATTGCCGGCATCGCTTTGCGCGGTCGCAGCAGCCGGTCCATCGTCGACGATCCGCGCATCTTGCTGGCGCCAACGCGCCCGTACCGTGTGGGCGCCTCGTATCGCAAGCGGGGCCAAGGCATCGTCGAGGTGCCCATCCAGGTCACGCCCGGGGCGCGGCTCCCCGTCATCGGCACCTCGTTGATGCTCGCCGGGCCCGATCGCGCGCGATGGCTGGTGCGAGCATGTGCCGGCGAGCCGCTCATCAACCTGGAGCTTCACGGCATCGACGTGCTCGAAGAGGCCGATGGGCTGGCGGAGCTTGCGCCGCACCAGCCCGACGTACGTGTGCCCTTGGCGCGCAAACTCGACACGCTCATGGCCGTGGTCAACACGCTCCGTGCCCAGGGCTATGCGTTTGTCTCGCTCGAAGAAGCCGTGCGCGACTGGAGCAAACGGGGCGCCTCGTAGCGCCTAAAGCGGCGGCTCGGTAACACTGCTCAGTAGCAGTAGTGGATGCGCACCAAGGCGCCGTCCACGGATGCAGTCGCGTTGCCCGCGTTGTCCGCGTATCTTGCCGCCAGCTGGACCTGGAAGCCGCTGTTCGTCACCATGGCCTGGGTCAGGCTGGCGCCCCAGGTGTCCAGTGGGCCGCCGTACGTTGTGTCCGCGGGGGCGGAGCCCCATACACCTTGGGCTTTGTTGCCGACCGAAGGAATGCCGAGCGTCACGGTTTCGTCGGCGATCTTGCCGTCGGATGATGCCTTCCGACGAATCTTGACCTCGACGCCCTTGATGACGGCGCTCGCCGGAATGAGGAAACCGAAGCCTCCGAGCTCCAGGCGTTTGGATGTGGCACCAACGGGAGTCAGCAGAGAGTTCGCGAAGCTGCCGTCGATGACGCGGGCGTTGTTGTCGCCCTGCCACTCGACGCCGATGCCACTCTCGGAAGCTTGCGTCGGCGGTGTCCAATCGGTGCTGGTGCACGTGCCGTCTCCACCCGCATCGACGGGTGCGTCCACGCTCGCGTCGAAGGGGAGGTCGCCGCCGGTGTCGGTCTTGGTGCCGCTGTCCGCAGGACCACCCGTTGCGTCGCGGGTGCCTGCGTCATCGGACGCTTGCCCACCGTCGATGCCGCTGCCCGGCGCAGGTGCACTGCCTGCCTGCACCGAGATGCAAGAGGTCAGCGTGACAAGCACCAACGGAGCAATCCAGCGAAACATCGATCGAAGCATACGATGAGGCGTCCGCGCCGCCAGCCTAGAGCGAGATACCGATGGGCGGGGGGAGCCTTCGGGCCCCGTACTTGCCGTCGACAAAGGCCCGAAGCACCGGTGCGATGCTGCCCGCGTGGTTGTCGTCCCACTCGGCGGCGCTGATGCCGTCTTTGGCGCGCAGCGCGCTGTCGAGCTTGAAGAACCAGGGCACCGTGTCCGCGTCCATGCGCAGCGGCGCAAGCTCCTCTTCGAACTCCTCGGCGTCGATACGGATCAACTGCACGTTGTGCAGGGCCACCAACATACGCGGATCGGCGAGCTGGGCTTCGAACTCGCGGCAAGGCTTGCAGCGCTTGGTGCTGGTGACCACCAGGGCGGTTTTGCCTTGGGACTCGGCGGAGCGCACGGCGGCGCCAAGCTGCGTGCGAAGACCCCGATGATCGCTGCCACCCAGCTGCACGATGCCCGTCGCAGGCTGCGCTGGGGTGCTCTCGGTCTCGGCTGCCGGAGCTGGGGCGAGCTCGTAGCGCACCGGGGGGCTCGGCGACGCGGAGATCTGTGTTTGCGCGTCGGCCCGTGCCTGCCCAAAGTAGACAAGGGCCAAGGCCACCAATGCCACGTTGGCGGCGGTGCCAAAAGCGCCGAGCAGCATGCCAAAGAACGACGCGGTCGTCTCTCCGCCGCGCTTGTCGGCTTGACGGTGCGCCATGGCGCCGACGATGAACGCGGGCAGGCCCGCCAGCGCGCCCAGGCACGTGACCGAGAGAATGCCAAGCGACAGAGCCACCGTGGCCTTCGCGTCGACGGGGTTTGCGTGACTTGCGTGCTGCGGCGGCAGGGGGCGAAAGGCGCGCATCGTCCTTTGAGTATAGGAGTCGCGCCGAAGCCCACCAGAGGATCACCGATGCCCCAGGGCTACGTTGGTGACGCGTGTGGCCACCCTGACGCCTTGTGCGCAGCGCAGCCCACCTTGCACGCAGGTGGCGCTCTAGCGAGGTGGCCGGCTCAGTCCGCGCACGTCGACGCCGGACTTTTCGATGAATTCTTTGGCCATATCGCTGCCGTTTTGCAGCAGCTCGTCGGGGGTGCCCCGGGCGGCCACTTCGCCCCGGATGAGCAGCAGCGCCTGATGTGCGATACGGAAGCAGCTCGCGATGTCGTGGGAGATGACGACGCTGGTGATGCCGAAGCGGTCTCGCATCTCTTCGATGAGGTCGTCGACGACGCGGCTGGTGAGCGGGTCCAGGCCGCTCGTGGGTTCGTCGTACACCAAGATGGGCGGCTCGAGCATGAGCGCCCGAGCCAGACCCACGCGCTTGCGCATGCCGCCAGACAGCTCGCTCGGGAACTTGCCAAGCACCTCGGTGCCAAGCCCAAGGATGCGCAGCTTGTCGACGACGCGATCTTCGATCTCTTTTTTGTTGAGCTTGGTGTGCTCGACCAGTGGGAAGGCCACGTTCTCGAGCACGGTGCACGAGTCGAGCAACGCCGCGTACTGGTACACCACACCAAACTTCTTGCGGACGGCGTTGAGCTCGCGCTCCTTGAGCCCAACGATGCTCTTGCCGTCGATGAGGACGTCTCCCTCGCTAGGGGTCTCGAGGGCAACAATGTGCCGAAGTAGGGTGGTCTTTCCGGCGCCGGAGCCGCCGATGATGACGGTGGTCTCGGCGCGTTTCGCCACAAAGCTGACCCCCTTGAGCACCTCTTGGGCGCCATACCTCTTGCGAAGGTTGCGGACGACGACGAGCTCGTCGGAGCGGGGCGGGGCGGCGGTCTCGGGCACGTGACTTGTGGCCTTTCGTAGCACAGGCCTCGCGATCCGGAGAAAAGGCCGCCGAAGCAGGCGCGCGAGCGCCATTGCGATACGCCGAAAACAGCGTTACTCCTTTCGGTCATGACCCGCGACCAGCTCGACGCTTCCCTCAAAACCCTCGGCGTCAAAGACGAAAAAGAGGGCTTCCTCACGGTGCAAGAGGGCGGCTCCCTCACGCTTTATGTCTCTAGCGGCGGTAGCACGTTGACGATCCCGAGGGTCGAGGCCCTGCGCTCGGATGGCGAGCTGGTCATGGCGCGAACGTCCAAAAAAGAGGTGTTCGCCCTGGTGCGCGAAGACCTCTTCGCCCTGTGTGCCGAGGGCACCGGGGCCACGCCGGCCCGACGCCCGGCGGGCTTCGGCTGATCGCGAGCGCCCGGCCTGTGGTGTCGTCGCTCCTGACCGCCCTCGCGTGGCTCTTCGCGCGCCTGGGGCCGGCGTCCCTGCGGCGCGTTGGGCGTATGCTCGGCTGGTTCGCCTGCCAGGTGCTCCGGATCCGCCGGGCCCACGTCCTGATGGCCCTGCGTCGGGCCAACGTGGCAGCGCCCGAGCGCGTGGCCCAGCAGATGTTCGAGGGGCTTGGTTGCTCTGCAGCGGAGGCCCTGGCGGTGGCCGGGGGGCGCGGGCCGCAAGAGTTTGCGAGCCTCGATGCCGCCGCGCGGGCGCGCCTCTCGGACCCGAACGCGGAGCCCTTCATCGGTCTGGTCTCTCACACGGCCAACTGGGAGCTGTCGCTCCTGGTAGCGAGCGCGCTCCGTCCTGTCGCGTGTGTCGTCAAACGCATCCGACACCAGGGCATCGACGACTTCTGCACCAAACTCCGCACCCGCGGCGATGTCGCGTTGCTTCGCGAAGAGGAGGTGTTGCGCTCTGCAACGGAGGCCCTTGGGCGCGGCCGCACGGTGATCTTTCCCATGGACCAGGTGCCGCCGGCGATGGCGCGGCGCTGGCCGCGGGCACAGACCCTTGGCGCCATGGCGTACGTCGACACGTCGCCGTTCGTATTGGCGGCGCGACTGGGACTGCCCGTGGTGGTCTTTGCCCAGCGACGCGACGCCGACGGGCGCAGCCTGGTGTCGGTGCTTGGCTCTTTCGTTCCGCCGCAGCGTGGCCGTGCAGCCTGGGCGCGCTCAGCGGCAGTGCAGGCCACGTCGTGTCTCGAGGCCTTCGTGCGCGAAAACCCGGCGGCCTGGCTCTGGCTTCACCGGCGCTGGCGCGCGCCGCTGCCGGCCATGGCGCCGTCGCCGCACGCCTTGCGCCTTGCGTAGGGTTCCTGAGGGTATTAGACCCGGCGCATGTCCGACGCGCTGACCATCGCCGGCCGCACCTTCGAAAGTCGGCTCATCGTGGGCACCGGCAAGTACCGGAGCACCGACGAAACCGAGGCCGCCATCGATGCCTCCGGAGCCGACATCATCACCGTGGCGCTGCGCCGCGTCGACTTGGCCGATAAGTCCCAAGGCTCGCTCATGAGCCTCTTGCAACGAAGGGCTGCAGGGCAGGGGAAGCGCTGGACCCTGCTGCCCAATACGGCGGGTTGCTACACCGCCGACGAAGCCGTGCGCACCTTGCGTCTGGCCCGCGAGCTGGGCATTGCCGAGCTGGTCAAGCTCGAGGTCATCGGCGACAAGAACACGCTCTATCCGGACAACGAAGAGACCCTGGCTGCGGCGAAGATCTTGGTCAAAGAGGGCTTCGTGGTGCTGCCGTACTGTCACGACGATCCGGTCTTGTGTCGCAAGCTCGAAGACATCGGGTGCGCGGCAGTGATGCCACTCGCAGCCCCCATCGGCAGCGGCCTGGGCATTCGCAACCCGCACAACCTCTCCATCATTCTCGAGCACGCCAAAGTGCCAGTCATCGTCGACGCCGGCGTGGGCACGGCCAGCGATGCCGCCGTGGCCATGGAGCTTGGCTGTCACGGTGTGCTCATGAACACCGCCATCGCCAAGGCGCAGGACCCGGTGCTCATGGCCCACGCCATGCGGCAAGCCGTACAGGCCGGGCGCATGGCCTACCTCGCCGGACGCATGCCCAAGACCCGCTACGCCAACGCGTCGAGCCCAACCCAAGGACTCATCGAATGAGCCGTTTGGTTCCGGCGCTGCTTTGCGTATCGCTGCTTGCATCGGCGGGCATCGCCCCCATGCAGTGCAGCAAATCCCGCGATGCCGATCTGCGCCGCGAAGACGCGCCGGGCGACGCCCTTTGGGAGCTGGCAGCGCGCTTCGAGGCCGAGGGTAACCCCAGCGGCGCCAAGGCCACGCTGCAGTTTCTTGTCGACCGGTACCCGGGGAGCCGCTTTGCCCCTGCGGCGCGCGACGTGCTCGCAGGCAAACGTGGCATCGACGGCGGCACCTGAGGCCCGAGACTCTGCCCCGTGGCCAAGGGTCCTTCTCATGTCGGACCGCGCGCGGGCCGACCATGACCTTGTTTCGGTGGTCGCTGCCTGTGCCAAGGCCTTCGGCGCCCACTTTGGTCTGGTGCTGCGGGAGCCACGACACTCCGCTGCTTTCCGAGAGGCGCTCGGCGCTTTGCACCAGGGCACCGGCTTCTTCTTGTCCATCAAGCGCGATGTGCTCCTCGGCAAGGCTCTGGGCGCCCAGGGCCTGCATCTTGGCGGCGGACCGTTCGACCCGGAGCTCGTGGCGCACGCCCGACGCGAGGGCCTTGTCGTGTCCGCGGCCGCGCACTCCGAGGCGGACCTTCGCGACGCGACGCGCCTTGGGATCTCGGCGGTTTTGGTCAGCCCCATCTTCGCCGTGCCGGGCAAAGGGCCAGAGCGCGGTCTGGGGGCGCTAACGGAGGCGCGACGTCTGGCCCCGGACGCCGCAGTCTTTGCGCTTGGGGGGATCACCCCTGCCACCGCAGCTGCGTGCTACGAAGCGGGCGCCCACGGCATCGCCGTGCAGCGGGCGCTCTTGGACGCGACGGACCCGGTGGCCGCTGCGCGCGCACTGTTGCCGCGCGAAATCGCCGAGCATGATCTTCGATCAAGCTCGCCGCTTTAGCTTCCTTTGTTATCGGAGGACTTCGTCCTCCGCCCCAGAGGCATTGCCGCTGGGGCCCCACCTCCTACTTTTGGGTC
>JBIKNA010000139.1:0-16025 GCA_044358965.1 Polyangiaceae bacterium | reverse complement strand
TCCTTACCTAGGGGCAAGGCCATCGATTCGAGGCGTCTCCTAACACCGGTCTACAACAGCGGCGCCTTCCGGCGGGCCAACGAAGCGCGCGCAGCCCTACCCGAAAGCGCGTGGCCCCGCAGGACCCTGCACCACGATGGCCTCCACCTGACCCCAACGCCGAAAAAGCCCTTTTGAACAAAACCGAATTCCGAACCAGAAAACGCCCAGCGCGCAGCCCCGCCCCCGCAGGGGCCGGAGCACCGTGAAGCCCCAGCCGGCAGCACCGCAGTTTCGAGCCAGGCAACGTTGAGCCCCAGCAGGCAGCACCGCAGTTTCGAGCCAGGCAACGTTGAGCCCCAGCGGGCAGCACCGCAGTTTCGAGCCAGACACCGTTAAGCCCCAGCCGGCACCCCTCCGCAGTTTCGAGCCAGGCAACGTTGAGCCCCAGCAGGCACCCATCCCAGCAGCCCACAAAGGACCAAGGGCAGCCACTGCCTTTGGCAGCGCCGCCCTTGGATGATCACGCTGGAACCGAGATCAGGTGCTGGTCTCTTCGAACTCCGCGTCGATCACATCGCCGCCCTTCTTCTTGGCGCCGCCCGCGGCAGGACCGCTGGGGCCATCGCCCGGGCCGTCGGACGGAGCGCCACCCGCGGCTGCGGCGTCGCCGGCGTTCTTGTACATGACCTCGGCGAGCTTGTGCGCCTCCTTCTCGAGGGACTCCAAGACCTGCGCCACCTTGTCGTCGTCTTGTTTCTCGACGGCGAGACGGCCCTCTTTGATGAGACCTTCGAGGTTGGAGATCTCTGCGGCGGGCAGCTTCTCTTTGTTCTCGCTGATGGTCTTTTCGATCGAGTAGCACATGTTGTCGAGCTTGTTGCGGCGCTCGACTTGCTCGCGCTTCTGCTTGTCTTCGGCCTCGTGCTCCTCGGCCTCTTTGACCATGCGCTGGATGTCTTCTTCTTTGAGACCACTGGCGCCTTCGATGCGCTTTTGCACGTCTTTGCCCGTGGCCAAGTCTTTGGCCGTGACGGACAAGATGCCGTTGGCGTCGATGTCGAAGGTGACTTCGATCTTCGGGATGCCACGCGGCGCGGCCATGATGCCTTCGAGGTGGAACTTGCCCAGGCTGCGGTTGTACCGGGCCTCGGTGCGCTCGCCCTGAAGGATGTTGATCTCGACGGACGGCTGGTTGTCCGAGGCCGTGGAGAAGACCTCTTTCTTCTGCGTGGGGATCGTGGTGTTGCGCGGGATCATGTGCGTGGAGATGCCGCCCAAGGTCTCGACGCCCAGCGACAGCGGGGTGACGTCGAGGAGCACCATGTCTTTGACGTCGCCCGACAGAACACCGGCCTGCACCGCGGCGCCGATGGCCACGACCTCGTCGGGGTTCACGCCCTTGTGGGGCTCTTTGCCGAAGAACTTCTTGACCGTCTCTTGCACCAGCGGGATGCGCGTGGAGCCACCAACCAAGATGACCTCTTGGATGTCTTTGGCGGACTTCTTGGCGTCTTGCAGCGCCTTCTTGACGGGCTCCATGGAGCGCTCGACCAAGGGGGCCATCATCTGCTCGAGCTTGGAGCGCGACAGGCGCATGTCCAAGTGCACCGGGCCGCCGGGGCCCACGGTGATGAACGGCAGGTTAATCGTTGTCTCTTGCACGCTGGACAGCTCGATCTTGGCCTTCTCGCCGGCCTCTTTGAGCCGCTGCAGCGCCATCTTGTCTTTGGTGAGATCGATGCCCTGGGACTTTTTGAACTCTGAAGCGAGCCAGTCGATGATCAAGTCGTCCACGTCGTCGCCACCCAGGTGGGTGTCGCCGTTGGTGGAGATGACCTGCACGACGTTGTCGCCCACTTCGAGGATGGAGATGTCGAAGGTGCCGCCGCCGAAGTCGTAGACCGCGATGATCTCGTCCTTCTTCTTGTCGAGGCCGTAGGCCAGTGCGGCCGCCGTGGGCTCGTTGACGATGCGCTTGACGTCGAGACCGGCGATGCGACCGGCGTCTTTGGTGGCCTGGCGCTGCGAGTCGTTGAAGTACGCGGGCACGGTGATGACGGCCTCGGTGACCTTCTCGCCCAGGTAGTCTTCGGCGGCCTTCTTGAGCTTCTGGAGCACCTTGGCGGCAACCTCCGGCGGCGACACGGTCTTGCCGCGCACCTCGAAGCCGCTATCGCCGTTGGCCTGGCGCACCATCTTGTACGGCGCGCGGTTGGCCTCGGTGGTGATTTCCTCGAAGCGGCGACCGATGAAGCGCTTGGAGCTGAACACGGTGTGCTCGGGGTTCGTCACTGCCTGGCGCTTGGCGATCTGACCGACAAGGACCTCGCCCTTGTCGTCCCAGGCCACGACGCTCGGCGTGATGCGGGACCCCTCTTCGTTGACGATCACCTTGGGCTCCGTGCCCTCCATGATGGCCACAACGCTGTTGGTGGTTCCAAGGTCGATACCGATGATCTTGCCCATTGTTCCCGAGCCTCCCGAAAAGGAAACGAACTGTTAGCGACGGCCGCCGAGCTGCGCGCTCCCAAAACCGGGTGGCGCGCCCTCTCGCCTGAGTCTTTACACGTTGCGGGCGGTCTTACTCCAGGGCCAAGGAAAGGAAAACCCGTAACCTTGTTGTGGATTTGCCGGGTGAAAGCCCGGTCGCCCGAACACAGCTCAAGCTAATCACCGGCTGGGCCGCGTCAACGGGCCCTGGCACGCCCGATGAATGGAAAAAGCACGGGCCCGCCGAGCCCGCTCGCCTGTTCAGTTGCGCGATGCGAAGCAAATCTGCGGAAAGCCGACGGGAGGACTTGGGGACACCCCTAGGGGTTCTTTTTGACGACCCGGGCCTTGGCGAGCTCGCGATCGACCAACGCCTTGAGATTGCTGTCGGCTTTGGTGGGGACGTCCCACTCGGTGCTGCTGTTGCCTGGGGCACGGTTCACAGACGTGGGCTCTGGGACGTCCGTCACTTCGGTGATGCTGATCGCGCCTCCGCGGCCCGCCCCCTGTTGCGCTGCTAGCTGGTCGGCCGGATCGAAGACGGGCGCGTGGGAATCGGGGATGGTGTGCTCGGGGTCGTCGCTGGGGTGCGGCGCATCGTCGATGACCAACGCGTCTTCGATGAGCAGTGCATCGTCGATAACCGGCGCGTCGATCTCGGCTTCGGTGCCCTTTTGGAAGCTCCGGGTGGACGGCGCGGGCTCGACGGGCTGCGGTGCCTGCGCCGGCAGAGGGATGCCCGTGGCAACCGAGTGCTCGACCGCTTGCCGCAGTGCAGACAAGTGCTCGAGCATCTCGCGCGCAGAGCCAAAGCGATTCGCAGGCTCGCGCTCCAGCGCGCGGGCCACCAGTGCGTCGAGCATGGCGATGCTCGGTGCACCCGGGGCGCTCGACAAAAGTGGCGCCGGCGCCTCGAGCTTGAGCTCGACAATTTGCTCGAGGGACCGACCGACAAACGGCAGCTGCCCCGTGATGCACCGGTAGATCACCACGCCGCAGGCGTACAAATCCGCGGGAAAACTGACCTGTTGCGGCGAGTGGAACTGCTCGGGCGCCATGTAGCCCATGCTGCCAATCAGGTGGTTGGCAGACGTGAGACCAGGCGAGCCTGCAGCCTCCATGAACCGGCCGACGCCAAAGTCGATGAGCTTGACCAGGTGGCCATGCGCTTCTTGCTGCACGAAGATGTTGCTCGGCTTGAGATCGCGATGCACCACCTGCGCTGCGTGGATGTCGCGCACGCCCACCAAGACCTGTTCGAGCCAATAGAGCGCGAGGCGCAGCGGCACCGGACCGTCGCGCCGCAGCTTGGCGTCGAGGGTCTCGCCGCCAAGACGCTCGAGCACCAAGAAGGGCTGCCCTTGCTCGAAGCCAAAGCCCAGGATCCTGCCCACGTGGCGGCTCTGCACCCCAGCCAACAGCAGCGCCTCGCGGGCCACTCGCTCGCGAAGCTCGGGCAGGTTCGGCGACGGCTCCAAGATCTTGATGGCGACGTGGCGGCCGGACGCAAGATGCACCGCGGCCATCACGCGGGCGGTGGATCCCACCCCCAGCGGTCCGGTGACTTGAAAGTCCGTCATCCGCGCCGGCTCGAGCGCCATAGCGGCCAGAGCATACAACGAAGGCTGGACTCCCCGTCCCTATGGAACGCCCACGATTCGCTGTGAAGTCTCAGCTTAAGGAAGAGAAGCCCGGCGGCCGGCCCGGGACGCCCCCCCGGGTGCCATCGCAGAAAAGCCGCCACGGCGGCCAAAATGAGCGCCATCGCAGGACTTTCCCGGGCATACCGTTGCGGGCCGGGGGCGGGACTGATAGCCTGAGGCATCTTGTGCGGTACGCTCTAACGAGCTGCCGTCTTGTCTCCAAGACTCTGAAATCACGGACTTTTGTCTTCTTTGATGCGCCGCACTCCCCGCGACCTGCCTGCACCGCCCGAGCTGCCCTCGTTCCGGGTCGAATCCGACCCTGAGGAACGCGCACAGAGCGACTCCGAGCGGCACATCGGCACCGGACTCACCCGCCACTCCGTCGAGCTCGACGAAGCACGCATCGATCCCGATGCCGCCAAGGTGGTTCGCCGCCTCGAGCGCGCTGGCTTCCAGGCCTACCTCGTTGGCGGCTGCGTTCGCGACCTGCTCTTGGGTGGCAAACCCAAAGACTACGACGTGGCCACCAGCGCCCGCCCCGAAGACGTGCGCGCGTTGTTCCGCAACTGCCGCATCATTGGCCGCCGCTTCCGCCTGGCGCACGTGCACTACCCGGGCAACAAGATCATCGAGGTTGCCACCTTTCGGCGCACGCCGCAGCTCGAGGCTCCCGAAGACGACACGGACATCGTCGAAGACCTTCTCATTCGCAACGACAACGTATTCGGCGAGGCCCACGAAGACGCCCTGCGTCGCGACTTCACCATCAACGCCCTGTTTTACGACATCGATCGCAAGCAGGTGCTCGATTGGTGCGGCGGTATGGCCCACATCGCTGGCCGCACCATCGACACCATCGGCGACCCCGAAGTCCGCTTTCGCGAAGACCCGATCCGTATCCTGCGCGCCATCAAGTTTGCGGCCCGCGCCGACTTGGGCATTGCGCCGCACGTGTACGACGCCATGGTCACGCACCGACACGACCTGGCGCGTTCCGCACGACCGCGCTTGTTCGAAGAGATCGCCCGGCTCATGCGTGGCGGCGCGGCGCACAGGTCCATGTGGCTGTTCTGGGAGACGGGCTGCATGGCCGTGCTTCTGCCCGAGCTGTCCACCTTCCTCGACGACGACGAGGGCACCGAGGGCGGCGTCGAGCTGTTCTTCCGGCGCATCAACGTGCTCGACCGGCTCACCAAAGAGCGCGGCGCACCACTCGACGACTTGGTGCTGTGGTCGTCGCTGCTGGCGGAGCCCATCGCCGAGGCGTGCGAAGGCAGCAAAGACATCGCTGGCGCCGTGCACGACTTCCTCGACCCCATCTTGGCGCGCATCGCCATGCCTCGCCGGGTCATCGACTCCATGGCCAAGCTCAAGCTCATGACCGCCGCCATTCGCCGCGGCAAGATTGCCCGGGTGGCCCGCTCGGAGCTGCTCGACTCGGCCCTCACGGTGCTCGAGATCGAAGCCACGGCCCGGGGTCACGCCACGCAAATCATCCACGATTTGCGCGCCGAGTACGTACGACCCCAAGCGGCAACCCGTGGGGATCGCGGCGA
The DNA here is from genome assembly GCA_044358965.1 of Polyangiaceae bacterium. Taxonomy (GTDB): domain Bacteria; phylum Myxococcota_A; class Polyangia; order Polyangiales; family Polyangiaceae; genus SXNL01. Next base: position 10,351 of record JBIKNA010000139.1, on the reverse strand, counting down.
GCGCGGCGGTCGTTCACGCGGGGGGCGCGGTCGTGGCGATCGTCCTCGCACGCCGCAGTAAGTTACCCCCCGCGCTCGTAGGCTGCTGGGTCATGGCCGGGCTCTTGGCCCCGGCGATAGCCTTGGCCGACAACAGCCCCCCCGAAGAAGTGCGCGTCGAGGGCTCACGGCAGGGCCCCGGCGAAAAGGACCCGAGCCTTGCCGGGAACACCCTGCGCGAAGAGCGGCTCATGGTGCCCGGGCAAACGGCGGCAGACCTGCTGCGCGGGCAGCCTGGCGTGGCCGTGCGCGAATCGACGGGCTTTGGCGGCCTTTCGACCGCCAGCATTCGCGGTGCCACCAGCGCACAGACCCCCGTGTATCTTGCAGGCATTCGCATCAACGACGATGTTGGCGGCACCGCAGACTTGTCGCAGGTGCCCCTCTGGCTCATGTCCCGCGTGGAGATCTACCGCTCGGGTGCGCCCATCCAGGCGGACACCCAAGGCATCGGCGGCGCCATCTTCTTCGAGCCCAAGCGATCCCAAGGCAGCCGGCGCGCATTGTCGCTGACGCTGGGCAGCTTTGGCACCCGGAGCCTTTGGAGCGTGACGGGGCACGGCGATGCGCGGTCGAGCACCACCTTGGGCGTGCGCGTGGATCAGGCCGACAACGACTACAGTTACATCGACGACCGCGGCACCGGCGCCGATACGAGCGACGACGTGGAGCGCCGGCGCAAGAACGCCGACGTGAACATGCTGGATGCATGGATCTTACACACAACGCGAGTAGGCAAGACCGCGAGCATCGACGGCGGGCTCAATGTGCAGAGCCGGAACCAGGGGTTTCCCACGCTGTCGCTGTTTGGCACCGAAGACGCGCGGGTGCAGTACCGGCGGGAGCTTGCCTTCGTGCGCGCCCGGGCGGCTTGCGGCCAGCGCTGCGAGGTCTCGGCGACCACCAGCCTGATCCTGAGCCAAGCGCGCTACACGGACCCGCGGGCCGAGGCGGCACTCGGAGGCTACCGGTCCAGCGTGGATGGCCGGCGCGTCGAGGAGACCTTGCGCCTGACCACGCGCGTGACCGATCGCATCGACGTGACACCACAGGTGCGCGGCGCGGCGGAAAGCATCGGCACCCAGGTGGACACAACGCGGGACGCCGACGCCTTGCGCCTGGTGGGTCGTGGGGCACTGGGCGCCCGCGCCACACTGACCGATGACCTGACCGTGACGGCCCTGGTCGCCGGCGAGCAGCACACAAGCCGCGGGGGCAGTGGCACGGTGCCGGCGCCCACTACGCAGGCCGTGTCCGGGCGCGCCGGTGCGCAGTACCGCGCCTCGGATTCGCTTTCGTTCTTGGGCAACGTTGGGCGCTACGTGCGAGTGCCCACGCTCGGAGAGCTGTACGGCGTGTCGGGCTTCGTTCGCGGCAACAATGCCCTTGGGGCCGAGGCCAGCCTGATGGCCGATCTGGGCCTGCGGGCTAACGTTGCGCCAACGCAGAACGCTCCTCTGCGCCAGGCCAACATCGACGCCTTCGTGTTTGCCCGGCAGGCCGACGAGCTCATCGCCTACGCCATCTCGGGCCTTGGTTATGTGCGGCCCTACAACGGCGGGCAAGCTCGCTTCTTGGGCGCCGAGGTGCTTGCCAGCGTCGTACCCTTGCGCGGTCTCACCCTGGAGACCACGGTCACGCTGCTGGATGCGCGAAGCGTGGGCGCCACCGGCAACGACGTCATTCCGTTTCAGTCGCGCTTGGTGCTGGCCCCGCGTGTGCAATACGAACACAAGTTCGACGGGCACACTTTGCGCGCTGCCCGCGCGTATGCATTATACACATACCAAAGCAGCAGGTACGCCGATGCCGCGGGCCTGGTTGTGGTCCCTGCGCAAGGGGTGCTCGATCTGTTCGCCGAGGCGCAGTTGTGGGGTGACGCGCTCGCGCTTCGCGCTAGGCTCAGCAACGTGAACGACGAGCGACGCTTCGACATCGTGGGGTATCCGCTGCCCGGGCGCGCGCTGTTCGTGACCGCCGAGGCCAAATGGTGAGGCGCGCGCTGCTCGGGGCCTTGTTGCTCTCGTGCAATGTGGAGAGCAAAGCTGGCGACACCGGCGGCGTGGCGCTGGGCGACGCGGGGGCTTGCCCAGCGGCGTTGGCCATGATCTCGAGCGATCGCAGCTCGAGCAACCTGAGCGTATTGGACCTGGACGGCAAGGTGGTCTCGGCGTCGGTCTTGTCGAGCGGCAGCCGCCCAGTGGGCATCAGCCAGGTGCTCTCGGGCGACGTGGTGCTGCCCCAAGACCGGCAGTCCGCAAACATCGTGCTCATCGATCGCTTTCCCAACGCCGTGCTCACGTTCATCGATCGCACCAGCGGCGCCATCGAGGGCCAGATGTCCGTGGCCACGGGGTTTCCGTCGAACCCGCACGACTACCTGTCGCTGTCGCCCGGCCGGGCCTATGTCACCCGCTACGGCGACAACGGCAACGCCGGCAAAGAGCCCTTCGACACCGGCAGCGACGTACTGATCATCGACCCACAGAGCCGCACCATCAAGGGCAGCGTGCCGTTTCCCAAACAAGGCGCGTTGCTGCCGCGCCCGGATCGCATGTTGGCCCTGCCACAGCACAATCAGGTGTGGGTCACCCTGCAACGCTTCAACGTCAATTTCCGCGAGCTGGGCGACTCGGAGCTTGCGGCCATCGACACACGCAACGATGCGCTGCGGTGGATTGTCCCCCTGCCCGGTGCGCGCAACTGCGGGGCGATGGCCTTGTCGCCCTCCGGACGATACGCAGTGGTCGCCTGCTCGGGCCCGCTCATCGACAACCGCACCAACACCGCGGGCAGCATGCTGGTGGTGCTCGACACCGCGACGAGCCCGCCCACGGTTGCGCGACAAATCTTGCCGAGTAGCGACCTTGATTCCGTGTTTGCCCAGGGTGTGGCCTTCGCCAACGAAAACACGGTGGTGGGCACCACCTACGGCGACAAGGTCTCCGGCAAGACAGACCGCATCTTCGTGGCCAACATCGACACCGGTGCGCAGCGCATGGCGTACGACACCAAGTCTGCATTCGTGCTCGGCGACAACGTGCGTTGCCTGGGCGCCTGCGCCGACCGATGTTTCGTGCCCGACGCCGCCCAAGGATTGCTTCACGTGGTGCGTGCCGACGGCAGCATCGAGCGCACGGTGCCTGGCGCGGCGGCCTTTGGGTTGCCGCCCCGGTCCCTGGGCTTGCTGTAGCTGTGCCCAAGGCGGCTGCGTGCTAAGCATGCCGCGTGGCCAGCAGTCGCGCAGGCAAGCAGAAAGACCAAGTCGACCAGGCGCGGCAGGCCATGCTCGAGGGTGTTGGCCAAGAGCTGGCAGCGAGCTTTCCCGGCATCACCAGGCTTGGCGGGCAAATCGTCGCGGCGCTCTACCTCGAAGGCCGTGCGCTCTCCATGGACGAGCTCGTCGCGCAGATTGGTCGCGCCAAGAGCAACGTGTTCGGCAACCTGCGCGCGTTGTTGTCGGCGGGCATCGTCGAGCGTCAGCGCCCCAGCGGCGCCCGGCACGATGTGTTTGCCCTGCGCGGCCCGTACCCCGACGTGATTGTGGGCGCGTACCTTGCGCGCCTACGGCGCGTGGTCAAAGACAAGTGCGCACTGTGCCGCCGTAGCTTGGCACTTTTGGGCAACGCCAAAGGCCCTGACGCCGATCGCCTGCGCGCGCGCATGTCGGAGCTGCTCGAAAAGTACGAGCGATTCGATGCACTCTACACCGTCATGGCGCCGGGCTTCGACGGTGCGGTCGACGTCGAGGCACTGTTCGGCGCCCTGGCCCCGAGCACCATCGAAGACATCGCCCGGGTCGCACGCACAGTGCTGCACGCAGGGCCTGCGGGCACCTGAGGCCCGCCGCCAGCCCGCGCGGACGCATGCCCCACGGGGAGCTACGCCGGCGAACGCTGGATCAGCGTGTTTTTGCCTTAGTTGGAGGTGATCTCGACGCGCAGGAGCTTGCGGCCGATGAAGACGTAGTCGCCGTGGTTGAGCTCGCGCTCGTCGCGCACGCGCACATAGGTGCCGTTGCGGCTGCCCATGTCCGTGAGCTGTAGCTTGCCGGTCTTGTCTTCGATCTTGCAGTGCGCGGCGCTCATGTAGAGGTCGCCGGGGAAGTTGAGCTCACCGCCCTCGCGGCCGATCTGCAGAGAGTTGCCTCGGGCGCAGACCGTCATGCCCACGGCGCCGCCTTGCAGGAGCTGCAAGATGCGGAAGGGCATGTGGTACTTGGGCGACGAATAGAAGAAGGTGCCGTCGGGGCCCGCCTCGTCGGTGATGGACGGGCTGCCCTCGACGCGGAACACCTGCTCGCCGGCCAAGAAGTGGTCGCCGGCAGCGATGTCGACGGTGCCGCGAACGCGGATGTACACGCCGTTGAGCGAGCCTTCGTCTTTCACGACGAGCTTTTCGTTGCGATAGAAGAAGTTCGCGTGCTTGGGCGAGACGAACGGATCGTCGGGGAACACCAACTGCCCGGAGCGACCCACGACGTGTTGTTCGGCGTTGAGCTGGTAGCTCAGACCCTCGACACCCTCACCGCGGATCAAGATGAGCTTGGCCTTGCCCGGCGCTTGCAGTTGCCCGAAGAACTGCGTGCGAAGCGTCATGATCTCTGGCGGCACCGCAGCGCCACAGCGACCACAGAACTTGTGGCCGAGGGGGACGGGGGTCGAACACGACGTACAGACAAAGTTCTTCGCTTGATCCATGAGTTCCTCGGTCGTTTTCGACGATTGCGCAGAGACTTTGGGCTTGGGCGGCACGAGGCCGAGTTCTTCGGGGGTGCCGTGCGGTAGGGTAGCGCCAGCCCACCCGTGCCGCGAAATTTCGGGGGCCGCTTTGGCCTCGGCCGTGGCCACCGGCGACGGCTGATCGGGTTGCGTGGCCGCGAGGCCGATGGGCAACGACACGCGGTCGACACCTTGGGCTGCCGCGGCAATGGGGGGCGCAACGGGCGGCGCGGACGCAGGCTTGGGGGCCGCGGCAGGCGGAGCGGACGCAGGCTTGGGGGCCGCGGCAGCTACCGCCGGCAACATGGCCAAGTCGGCCTTGCAAACCTCGCAGGCCCCCGTGCCCAGGGGCGCGAAGGTGGCGCAGGAGCCGCAGACAATTCCGATCTCGAGGACGCTCATAGGGGAAATCGTGGAAACGAACGCTCGTTGGGCGTTGCGGTGCGAGGCGAGTGTACCAGCCTACCAAAGCACGGTGAATCGACTCGCATTTCCGGTGCCGACCCGGGCGGCCACCACGCGACACGTGGCCAAATCGACCTGACCGAAGTCTCTAGAATCATGGTGGAAATGGCGATTGTCGGAGACCAGAAACCCCCGACCTGGCTCGGAAACGTAGGATCTGTCGGGATCGGGGAAGTCCGCGGCCGTAAGCACGGCCGTCCCATGGTTCATCTCTTCGATACTACAGTGCATTTTGGCCTCGCGGCCCGTGGCCGGGTGCTTGAGGAACACAAAGGGCGCCCCGTCGCAGACGCGTGATGTGGTGGAGCGGCCGTCCACGGAGACGTTCTCGCGGCCGAAGGCCACCCTCTCGCCGTTGGAAGCCACCAGCCGCGCGACCACGAAGCCCCGTCCGCCTGGGTCTGCGCAGCGAACCAAGTGTCCTGCCGCGCCCGTTCCGGCGCGAAGCACCAGCAACGTATCGCCGGAATGAACGTTTGGTTCGAGCGAAAGTGCGACCTTCTCGTCGTCGGGCACGGACCAGATGTCGAAGACGACGAAGGTGATGACGCCGGCTATCCCCACGAGGATCAGAAGCCAGGTGCCAAGCTCTTTGATCGTCTTCACTGCAACGACAAGCCTATCGAAAGGTGAGCGCCGGGGCCAACCTAGACCGGGATCCGGAGTTCGACCTCGGCGCCGATGATGGTCTCTTGTTCGACCCGGTTGCGCGCAAGCGCGGTGCCTCCGTGGGCCTCGGCGATGCGTCGCACCAACGACAAGCCGAGGCCAACACCACCGCGGCCATGCGCGGGTGTGCGGGCGGGATCTTTGCGCACGAACGGGTCGAAGAGCTTGGGCAAGAGATCGTGATCGAAGCCAGGGCCGTCGTCACGCACGGTGATGACCAGCTCGCTGCCCACGCGACCGATGCCGACGCGTACGGGCTGTGTCTCCGGGTGCCCATGCTCGAAGGCATTGCGCACCAGGTTCGATACCGCGCGCAACATGAGCTTGGCGTCGACATGCGCAAGCTCCGGCGTAGCCCCGACCTCGAACTGCACCGGACGCGGCGAGAGTTCTTGGGGCAGCCGTTCTTGGAGAAACGCGGCCAAATCGATGTCTTCGCGGTGCAGGTCCGACAGACCTGCGCGCGCGGCATCGAGCAGGTCGCCCAAGATGCCGTCTACCCGATCGAGCTCACGCTCGACGGTCCCCAAATGCTCGAGCGCTGGGTCGGCGCTTTGGTCTTTGGAGATCTCGAGGGCCACCCGCGCGCGCGCCAAGGGAGAGCGAAGCTCGTGGCTGATGGCCCCAAGCAGCTCTTGCTGCCCGCGTACGGTGCGCTCGATGCGCGCGGCCATGTGGTCGAAGGCGTCGGCCACCGCAAGTACCTCGCCGGCCGCACGTCGCTGACTGCCAACCCGCGTCCGAGCGTCGAGCTTGCCCGCTCCAAAATCATTGGCGGCCCGGGCCACGTCTTCGAGCGGACGCGCGATGCGCTTGGCCACCTTGCGCGCCACAAGCCCCAGAACCAGCAGCGTTGCAGCGATGGGCACCAAGCCCAGAGGCCCCAGGTGTCGGTGCTCGCCGCTCTGCACCTCGAGGGCCCCCACCAGCACGCCGCGCTGCACCACGGGGATGTACCCCGCGGTGCCGTCGAACACGACGACGCCACGCGCCGGACGCGCCCGGAGCCGTGCGGGCAACGCCTCGGGGTTCCGGTGGACCGTCAGCGCGAGCCCCGTGTCTTCGCGAAGCTGCGTCACGTAGGCATCGACGGCCGCGGGATCATCCCAGATGCGACCCAATCGACCTTGGACGTTGCGCGACACCACCGAGGCCGGATGGGCATCGTTGTCGCGAAGCAGACTGACGGCGAAGCCACTCGCCACGGTGGCCAACAGAATGGCGCCCACAAGCCAGAAGAAGATGAGGGAGTGCAGGCGCTTGGGACGCCGGCCCCGTCTCACGGTGCCCTCAGGAGCACGTAGCCCACGCCGCGAACGGTCTTGATGAGCTTGGGCTCCTTGGCTTCTTTCTCGAGCTTCTGCCGGAGATGGCTGATGTGCACGTCGAGCGAGCGGTCCACCTGCGGGTCGTACGCTCCCCCCTTGACGAGCGTCGCCAGTTCTTCGCGGGCGACGGTCTCGCCGGCACGACGGGCCAGCGCGATGAGCACCCGGTACTCGAAGGACGTCAGGGTGACGGGAACCCCTGCGCGGCGCACCGTTTGATCGCCGGTGGAGATCTCGAGCTCGCCCACCACGATGCGCTCATCGCCCGGGCCCCGCTGCGTGCGCCGTAACACCGCACGAAGCCGAGCGAGCAGCTCTCGGGGGTTGAACGGCTTGGGCAGGTAGTCATCGGCGCCTATCTCGAGCCCGGTGATCCGATCGGCATCGTCGCCTCGGGCCGTGAGCATGACCACGGGCAACGAGCCCTGCGCACGAATGCGTCGGCACACCTCGAAGCCGTCCATGCCGGGCATCATGACGTCGAGCAGCACCACATCGAAACTTTCGGCGGCAAGCTTGGCCAGCCCCTGTTCGCCGCTGGGCGCATGCACCACCGTCACGTCGTGCGAAGACAGGTAGGTGCTCAACAGCTTTGCGAGTTCGACGTCATCGTCGACGAGGAGGGCGCGGATCATGCGGATGCACTTCTAGTGTAGCCACTGGTGTCGCGGCCGGCTGGGGGGCCCGACGCAAAGATACGTAAATGGTGCGTGTATGCCGCGTGCCTGCGGGCCCACGCGGTGAAATCCGCGAGATTGCGCCAGGCAGGGTACGTAACGTCGACAGAGTGCACGGATGGGCCCGCGCTGCGGTTCACTGGCCTTCGGCGCGCATGACCGCTCGAAGGTGGTTCTGCGCGCGCTGCGTGTAGGGTCCCGAAGGGTGAGTCTGAAGCCAATCGCGGAACGCCTGCGCGCTCTGCGCGTAGTCGCCGGCGCGGTAGAAGGCCACACCCAGTGCGTACTTCTCGGGGTAGGTCGGGTCGATGGCGCCGATACGACGGATTTTGTCGACGCGCCAGAGCTCGCGGGACTCGCGTTCGCGGTCCGTGAACACCCGGCAAGAGGCTTCGTCGGTGGCCTTTTTGCGCAGCTGCGCGAGCAGCGGGAACATGCCCTCGGTGGCATGTGGGTTCTGCAGGTAAAACTTGTAGAGCACACGCTCTTCGTCGAGACCAAGGGCCAGCCCCGGCTCTTTGGTTACGCCGAGAGCACCATTCCACATGGCCCGGTAGGCCACGCGCAAGGTTTCTGGGTCCATGAGCACGTGCCCATTCCGCACCCACCCCACGTCTCCCATGCGGGTCACAAAAGCGCCGCCCGCCGACGTGAGCTCGTCGGTCACCTGGCCCGTGGCCTCGAAGTCGCGTACGGCCGCAAGGAATGACTCGGTCTGCGCGGCGCGCAAGGCCCGAAGCCCCTGGTGGCCATGCAGCAGGAAGGCCTCGCGCCCGGCACGGTCGACGTCGACGCGGGCCTGAGCGAGCACGGTCTCTTGGCGATCGACGACCTGGACGCGGAAGAACTTGCGAAGCTCGGTGCCGAGAATGCGAAGCTCGGGGGCAAGTGGAGTCTGCCGATGCCCATCCAGCAGCGCGCGCTCTTCTTGTTCGATTTTGTCTATGGCGGCTTGGTTGACGAGCGGCAGCGGTACGTCGGCGGGCTCGGTGCTGCGAGGAAACACGATGGCCCCCACCAAAAGTGCCGAGACAATGGGCACCAAGGCAAGCGCACGCGCACTCACCGCAGCCTTCATCAGGGCGATGTGCGCCGAACCTGCGTGCTCTGTCTCTTTCGAAAGCCCCATGGCCGTCCCAACCTTTTCCAATGCGCCGTAAGCGAGAATGCTACCATGGCCAGACGAACGGATGATCGAGCAACGACGCTTCGCCCGTTGTCCCATTGACCAAGAGCTCTCCTTCATCTTGAAGGGAGAGGTCGAGCCTCGACGCGGCGTGGGCAAAGACATCGCCGTCGGAGGCATGTTCATCGTGACCGCGCTGCCGCTTCCGCCCTTCGGCGCCGAGGTCACAGTCATCACGCGGTTGCCGGGCGGAGGCGCCACCGAGTTCCGCCTTCCGGGAGTCATCCGATGGATGCGCCCCGACGGCATGGGCGTTCAGTTCGGCATGCTCGGCGCCCGCGAGACGCACCTCATCACCGAGGTGGCCCGCAACCACGAAGCGGCGAGCCAAGCCAAGTAGCACTTGGCTACTTGGGCGACGCTTCGTACACACCAGCGATGAGCGGCGTGCCGGCCGTTTGCTGGTGCCTGAACTTGCCGTTCTCGGCGCACACTTCGTAGACCTCGCCGCTCTGCGTGGTGAGCGTGGTGCCCGCGAGCGTATATGTAGTCTGCACCTTTTCCGTACGGGTGATCACGACGTCGCAGTCGCAAGCGCCGGAGCCAGTACACGTGGCCGTGGCATTGGGAAGAAACTGTTTGAGACCCGGGCCTACGAAGGCGCAAGGCGCACCCTGCGTGCACGAAGCCGGCAGCTGGACCTTGGCGGTGAACACTGCGGTGACGTCCCGCTCGAGGGTGCTGTCGCCAACCGTCAGCGTGCCGTCGATGGTCCCTGCGATGTTCGCAACCACCAAGTCCGGGCAGCCTTGTTTGGCCTCTACCAGGGCATCTTCGATGCAACCGCCCGTGTACTTCCAGCTGCCCACGATGTTGCCCTCGCAGCCAGCAAACGCCGGGCAGCTACCAAAGGTGAGCGCCGAGCCAGACGGGGACGCCGCATCGCTAGCGGCTTCTTTCGGGACCGACGTGTCTGGTGCACCGGCGTCGACGGGGGCTCCGGCCTCGGAGGGCGTCGTCGTCGCAATGGCGTCGGCGGGACCAGCGTCCACCACCGCAGGCGCTTGCACGGTTGTGCCGCCGCAGTGCACAAGGCACATCGAGAGACCAGCGAACGAAAGAGCCGAGGAAGCAAAGAACCGCATCCCGAGAAGCGTAGCAGGTCGGTGCCGCGGAGGCCGCTTTTGGCGCAGGACTCTCGCCCGGTGTCTAAATGACCGAGCGCGATTCGACTACAGACGCCGAGCGCCATTTGGGCTTGGGACCCAAATGCAGGAGGTGGGGCCCCAGCGGCAATGCCTCTGGGGCGGAGGACAGCGTCCTCCG
>JBIKNA010000138.1:0-16037 GCA_044358965.1 Polyangiaceae bacterium | reverse complement strand
CGGCGTCTGGTTCTGGGCGGAATACGACAAAGACGGCGACGTGCTGTTCTCCGGGCAACCCAAGATCTGCACCAACTGTCATGGTCCGCGCGAGAAGTGGGCGGACTGGACGTATTCCCTCGATCTTCCGCGATGACCGAGCGCGCGTGGACCCGGGCCCTCGAGGCCGCACTCTTGCGTGAGATTCGCAGCGAATACGTGCGCATCAACCGCGCCTACTTCAAGGGGCGTCTCGAGCCGGCGGTGCTGGATCTGCAAGACACCGAGCGCACCTTGGGGCGCTTTGTGCCCGCCACGCGCACCATCGAGCTCAGTCGTCCCCAGATTCTGACGCTCGGCTGGCTTCGCTTTGTCGAGGTACTCAAACACGAAATGGCCCACCAATACGTGTTCGAGGTGCTTGGCGTCACCGACGAGACCGCGCATGGCCGCACGTTCCAGGAGGTGACCGCACGCCTCGGTATCGATGGCGCAGCCCAAGGCACACCCGAGCCGCGGCAAGCCAGCGACGACGCGACCCGCATCATGGACCGGATCTCGAAGCTGCTCGCGCTGGCCGGCAGTGACAACAGCAACGAGGCCGAGGCCGCCATGGCCGCGGCCCAGCGTCTTCTGTGGAAACACAACGTCGACTTCGCCAGTGCCAATGCCTCGCGAGGCTACGTCCACCGGGCCCTTGGCGAGCCCAAGGGCCGCATCTACGAGCCCGAGCGTCTGCTCGCCAGCATCCTGACGCGCTTCTTCTTCGTCGAAGCCATCTGGATCCCAGCGTATCGTCCCCGGGAGGCCCTCAGCGGCTCGGTGCTCGAGATCTGCGGCACCGCCAGCAACGTCGAGATCGCAAGCTATGTGCACGGCTTCTTGCTGGGTACCGCGGAGCGTTTGTGGGTGGCCCACAAACGCGGCACCGGCGTGCGCTCGGATCGCGAGCGCCGCACCTTCTTGGCGGGCGTCATGACCGGCATGCTCGACAAGCTCTCGCGCGACAAGGCCTCGGCCCTCACGCAAGGCCTTGTGTGGGTCAAGGACGGCGATCTCGCAGATTTCTTCCGACGCCGGCATCCCTATGTCCGGCACGTCCGCTATGCCGGGCAGCAGAAGTCCGAGGCCTACGCCAAGGGACGTGAGGCCGGGCGCCGCATCGTCATCCACAAAGGCATGAAGGCCGCGGAGAGTGTCCGCGGCCTTCAGCTTCCGCCAAAGCGGGGGTCTTGACGGTCGCCCTTACTCGGTGACCTTCGGGTTGTTGAAGTTGCCGCGGGGAACCGGCGCGTACTCACACTCCGGCGGCGCGTTGAACTCGGTGTTGCACTTCTTGGCGAACTCGAGCGCCTTGAAGTACTTCGAGTCTTTCCAGTTGGCCTCGTTGAGCCCTGCGAGGTTCAGGGGCATCCAGTGGGACTCCTCGAACTTCTTGCCGTAGTCGGTGATCTTGCTGAAGTACTCCTCGCCGGTGCCCGTGGACCACTCGCTGAAGTCGCCCGCCATGCGGTTGACCGTGAGACGGTGGCAGTTGGCGCAGGGACCGACCTCAGGGTTGACGATCTGCTTGGGGATCTCGAAGCCCTGCGAATCGCCATTGATGATGTTGTACGGCGCGTCGAGGGCGCTGATGGGGAAGTCCGGGTGGTCGCCCAGTCGCGGCACGATGGGCTTGCCGTTGGCGCGCTTGGCGCCGTCGATCCAGCGCGAGTGCACGAAGGCGTCCGCCGCGTGGCAGTTGCCGGTGCAGTAGGACTGCACGTTGTCGCTCCACACGCTGATGGACTTCTCGACGTCCGCCGGGTGCGGCACGTGGGCGCCGTCGGTGCCAGAGCTGATCGCGTTCTGGAAGAAGCACGTCCGACCGGTCTTCGGGTTGTGCCCGATCATGGCCATGTCGTTGAACTTCTTTGTCTTCATCATGCCGTTGCCGTCGTCGGCGACCTTGCGGCAAAGAAGAAGCCAGTGCGTGCCCTTGTCGTTCTTGGCGGTAACCACCATGGGGCCAGGCTGTGTGCCGCCGCTATCGAGGTACATGCCATGATCGGCCTTGTCGAGGCAGTCGTAGCGGCTCGTTTCCGGGCCGAGCTCGCGACCGGGGGAACACTTTTCGACCTGTACGCCATTGACGAACGCAGGGATGCCCGCGCCTTCTACGCCGGCAGGCTTGGTGCCGTTGGAAGCCACGAGATCACGGCAGTCGAAGGTCTCGTACTTGCCCGGGCCGATCTTCGGGAAGAAGGGAATCTCGCCGAGCTCGTCCACGCAGAGCTGGCCGTACTCGCGCTGGCTATACGACCGATCGCCCTCGATGAGACGCGCGGGATCGCTCGGAGGCGGAGCTGCGTCGGCGCCTGCTGCATCGGGGGCGCTACCGTCGCCGAGGCCGCCATCGCCAGCCATGAAGCGCAAGCCGCCGGACAGCGCGCTGAGCTGCTTTTCCGCGAGCGTACCGTTGTCCCAGGCTTGGGCCAGGCTGGTGCGAAGCCGCGCCTTGACAGTGCTTCCCTTGACAACACATGCGTCGACGAGCACTGCGCCGCCGTTCTTCTTGACGTCTTCCTGCACCGCCGCGGGAATGCCGTTGCGGGTCTGCCACCCCTCGTTGTCGTAGATGTTCATCAGGTCGATGAGGCGCTTGGTGACCTGGGGCCCTTGGTAGATGACCTTGCCCGTCGCCTCACGCTTGCCGCCAGCCGTTGCGGGGGCCTCGGCGAGCGCGGCGCAATCGACGTCGGCGCTTCCTTTATAGGTAGCCTTGCCCTGGTAGACCTTCACGTAGAGCTTCTCGCCCTCTTTGAGGTTCTCTTTGAGCGTGGCGTAAAGACGCCCCTCTTTCTCGGTGTAGCGCAGGCCCAGGCCGAGCACGTTGTTCACGCCGGTGACAGCGTCCTCGCTCAGCGGTTGGTCGCCCTCGTCTTCTTCGGAAGGCGAAGAACAGTTGACGAGGATGGGCGCCGTCGCAGCGGCCCCCAACACAATCAGCAGACCAAGCGAGCGAAGGTTGCGGGGAATCATGATTGTCTCCTCAGCATGACGCATGCCAGTAGGGGCGCGTATGTTGCGACCTCACATCCTTCACTTTTTCGGTGGAGAAGTGCGGTACCTCTGTACCGGGGGGTGGATCAAACGATCTAGTTTCCCCAGCGTCTCCGAGACTACGGATTTCTTGTTCGCGAGCACAGGAATCTTTTGATTCCAAGGCAAATAGGTGCGAGCCTGGGTACGGCTGGATCAAATGGCCACCGGTGGGGCAAGCCAGGATTTTTCTGATGGTCTCGGAAGAGAGACAATCTGTTTGAAATCAACAGGCTCCTACATTGCCGCCGGTGGCACACACCCTGCACGAGGACTCCGCATGCGCCATACCCCTGCTTTGTTCAGCGCTCTCGTTCTTGCGATCACCGCTTCGGTTGCGTGTACCTCCACCGAGGGTGACGACGCCTCGCAAGACTCGGCCGCCACCGAGGACGAGGTCGCAAAGAAGGCGCTCGACGCGCTCGGCACTAAGGTAGAGGGGCGCGCAGGCAGCGGCAACTGCGGCGGGTGCCACGACATCAACAACCGGCAGCTCATCAAGGCCTGGGCCGAGAGCTACAAGTCCACCATGGCCGTCCTCAAGGACGAGACCAAGACCGTGGACCAGCGCATCAACTCGATGCGCCGGAACCCCGAGGACCCGAAGTCGGGCTTCGCGCCGCACAAGCTCGGTATGCTCACGGCTGGCGCCCACCTGGGCACCTCTGCCCTCGTTCGCCCCGAACGCCACAAGCTGACGCTCGAGCAGGGCAAGGTGCTCGCCAAATTGTTCGAGGGCAAGACCGACGAGTACGACCGATTCAAGGCCGATGCGCTGATGCCCATCGAGCCCATCTTCGACCGCCTCGACGCCGAGGGCTACGAGTCCATTCTGCAGTGGATCGACAAGGGCCTGCCTCGCCTCGAGCAGCTCATCAAAGACGAGGGTCGTCCGACGGACTGCACCGACAGCTTCGACGGTCTGAAGGGGCACGTCAAAGACGTAAAGACCAAGTCTTGGGCCGCGGTGAACCGCGAGCAGCGCATTCCAATGTTTGCCTGCGACGCCAGCGGCGACGCAACCAAGTGCTTCCAGCAGCAGTTCGAGGGCAAAGACATCTTCCCAAAGGCCGACTCCACCGAGGTGGGTAAGGGCTGGGGTGGTGGCGAGGTGGCGCAGACCGTCCGTATCGCTCGGGCGCTCGAGTACGGAACATTCTTCTGGATGCGACCTTCCGTCGATGGTCGCTTCGTGGCCAATGGTGGCGGTCCGCGCACCGACGGCACCGGCGCGGTCATTGCCGACCTGGCGGCATCGCTCAAAGAAGGCGGACCGAAGATCCGCGACATTCTCGCCTCGGCCCGTTACGACCCCGACTTCTTCCCGAGCAACGAACTCTTTATGTTCCAGGGCACGTCCCGTTCGGGTGTTGCCTGCGCGATGAGTCTGTTGCGGAAAGAGACCACCACCAAGATCTCCTTCGACGAGCCCGAGTGCTCCAAGCTCGACTCGATCAGCCTGTACCAGACCATCGGTCAGACCGTCGCCGACAACTCCATTAGCGACATCTTCGTGGTCAACAGCACGTTCGCGAGCGACAACCCTGGCCTCACTGCGTCGGATAAAGACCTCGTGCCTTCCGCGGGTCCGACGGCCAACATCACCATCCACGTGGGCATCGCCAAGGGCAACGACGCGGAGTCGGGCTACGAGATCAAGCAGACCGAAAAACTCCCGAGCCCCTTCGAGGGCGACACCATGACCTCACGTTCCGGCTACCTGGTCGGTAGTCGCGTGGCCGGCGAGGGCAAGGCCCTGGGCTACTCGATTCGACGCCTTCAGTCGACCAAGACGTCCAGCGGATACCGCTTCAGCATGGCGCCCCTCGGCCGCATCTGCATGCCGGGCAACAAGGCCAACTTCTCCTTCGACGAGCGGTTCCTCATCACTCACCACTACCTCGTGCGCGAGGACTTCCCCGCGGGCGCCGCGGGCGACACCGAGTGGAACAAGTACAAGGGCAAGGGCGCAGCCGACATCTACATGGCAGACTTGCTGACGGGCAAAAAGTCCCGGATTAGCCGCATGAACCCCGGTCAGTTCGCGATCTTCCCGCACTTCCGCTCGGACGGCTGGATCTATTACGAAGTCCGCGACGGCAACACCAAGAAGGAATACATCGTGGTGAGCGACGCGGCCATCCGCGCCGAGGCGGCGGAACCCACGCCCTAAACGGCGTTGCGAGCATCATAAGTACCGTTGCCAACCTATCGCCCCTCCACCATGCGCTCTACCGTCGCTCCCGCTTTTGTGGTGCTCGCTGCTCTCGTGGCAGCGTGTACCGCTTCCGAGTCTGACGACGGCACCGGCGACGAAGCCATTCGTCAAGGCGAGCGCAACATCGTGGGGGCCGCGGTCCCCTACCCGGCCGACCGCGGCCTGGCCGCCCGCGACAAAGAGCTCGCCTCGAGCATTGCCGCGCGCAGGGCCATGGCATGGAAGTCCCTTGCCAAGATCCTGAAACCCGTTGCCATTGCCGATACGCGGCCGCAGCCCAGTGGCAAAGCGGGCGAGCTACCGCTGTTCCGTACGTGGTACGGCCGCGATGATTTCCAGCGCATGTTCGCCGCTGCGGCCAAGACGGGCAGCGCCGAGCCGGGCGAGCCCATCGCCGACACCACCATCGACAAGGTCATCGCCGACGACCCCAAGGGGCGTGGCTCCTGGTCCGAAGAAGACTACCTCGCTCGCGTGGGCCGAATCACAGATCAAACGGATCTCGACGGCCTCGGGGGCAATGGCCGAGTGACCTACAGCCCAGGCTTCGTTCGGCATCTCATCAGCAGGTACTGGGACGTCTACAACTGCGGCGACGACCGGCGCATCGCAGGCAACCTAGACCTCGAAATCGGCAAGAACTTTTCCTCGTGCTTCAACCAAGAGTTCCCGGCGGACGCGGCAATCATCAAGACCTCGTGGTACCGAAACGACGTCTTTAGCGACTCGATCCCCGTCTATCGCACCGACGCCAAGTCCGTCGAAGGTCGACTCAAGGGCACCAAAGACAGCGGCGGCTGGGGGCCTGGCGACGGCACGGCAAAGCCCGAGGCGCGCGACATCTACACGGTCAAACTGAGCGACGGCAACGTGTTCCGCATGCCGGCGTTGCACCTCGTGACCAAAGAGCTGAGGCATTGGGTTTGGATCACCATTTGGTGGTCCGACGAGCCCGATACGGACTTCGGCGCCGACCGCCCGGCGGAAATCACGGCCCTGGGTGGTCCGTGGAAGAACTACAAGATGTGCGTCACGACGGACTTCGAGGAGCGTGACAAGGACCCGACCGGCGGTTTCAAGGGCTCCCTTGGCGAGGCGCTAGCGGCGGGCACCGAAGGCGGCGTCACGCGCTGCAGCAACCCCTACATCGAGAAAGGCGCCAAGAACGCCCAGACCAACTGCATTGGTTGCCACCAACACGCCGGAGCGCTCGACCTCAGCAGCGAGAGCGTGCTTTCCGATGAGGCCAAGTTCCCCAAGGCAGGTCGCACCAAGGTGCGCAAGAACTTCATCACCGATTACACCTTCTCGCTCGACAAGCGCCCCGAGATGCTCCGGGCCATGATTCAGAACCAGGTCGAGGGGCGCTAAGCCGCGTGGACGGCGGCGTGGTGGAGACGGCCCTTGGTGCCGTTGCCTTCGCGTGGTCTGCGCAAGGCGTTGCGCTGTTGGAGCTGCCCGGGCCTGACGGCGCCGAAACCTGGCAGCGCATGATTCGCCGTTGCGCCGTACCCGTGCGCCAGGTAGCGGCCCTCCCCCCGCACATGCGACGCGTGGCCAGGCGCATTCAGGCGCACCTTGCGGGGGATCTCGATGCGTTCACGGACGTCGTGCTGGACCTGGCCGCTAGCCCCGTGTTCCACCAGAGAGTGCTCACCCAAGCGCGGCGCATTGGTCCGGGCACCAGCGCGAGCTACGGCGAACTTGCCCGCGCCGCAGGATCCCCTGGGGCGTCGCGCGCCGTGGGCCAAGCCATGGCCAAGAACCCCGTCCCCCTCATCGTGCCTTGCCATCGTGTGCTCGCATCGGGCGGCAAGCCCGGCGGCTTTTCGGGCTTTGGCGGTCTTGCCACGAAAGAGCGTCTTCGCTCGCTGGAGCGAGCTACCGTGCCTGCGACGTTCAACCTCGATGATGGCGTCGCGTTCCTCAGGCGCAGCTGTCCGCTGATGCGTCGCTTGGTGACCGAGGTTGGTCCATGCTCGCTTGTGGCCGAGCCGCTGACGAGCGTGTTCGAGTCCCTTGCACGGTCCATCGTGTATCAGCAGCTCACCGGCAAGGCCGCGGCCACCATCTTGGCGCGCGTGAGGGCTCTCGTCCCTGGTCGCTTCACGCCGCGTGGGGTGCTCGCGCTGGGCCCGCAGGCTCTCCGGTCTGCGGGTCTGTCCGGCGCCAAAGAGAAGGCCTTGCGCGATCTCGCTGCCCGCGCCGACGCGGGAACGCTGCCTGCCGCGGCGGCGCTGCTGCATATGGGCGACCAGACCATTGTCGACGCGCTGACGCAGGTGCGCGGCATCGGCCCGTGGACAGTGCAGATGATGCTCATCTTCCGCCTGGGGCGTCCGGACGTTCTGCCCCTTGCGGACTTTGGTGTGCGCAAGGGTTTTGCGATTGCCCGAGGGCAGCCCCAGCTGCCGAGTGCAAAGGAGCTTGGGGCGTATGGCGAGCGCTGGCGGCCGTACGCATCGCTGGCCTCGTGGTACCTCTGGCGCGCCACGGAGCTGCCGCGGGCCAAGGGCTTCGTCCCTCGCTCGTAGGTATTTGCAATCTACACTTCCCGACGGGCGCTGCCTTGGGGTATGGGGAGACCCCATGGGAGCGGATGTTGCCGAGCAAGTGGAGCGGGCCGATGGTCGCGTCGAGCTGAGCCCTGGGGTGGAGCTCACAGACGAGAGCCTCGTCAACGAGGACCTCTCGCCCACGCCCATCAGCAAGCGCACGTGGACCACGTACACGTACGCGGCGCTATGGATTTCCATGGCGCACTGCATCCCGACCTACATGCTGGCCTCGGCCCTCATCAAGGCCGGCATGAACTGGTGGCAAGCGTTGGCCACCATCCTCATCGGCAATGTCATCGTGCTCGTGCCGATCCTGCTCAACTCGCACCCCGGCACGCGCTACGGCATCCCCTTCCCCGTGTTCGCGCGGGCAGCGTATGGGGTGCGCGGCGCCAATCTGCCAGCCATCATGCGAGCCATCGTGGCGTGCGGCTGGTTTGGCATCAACGCGTGGATCGGCGGCCAGGCGCTGCAGACGTTCTTCAAGTCGCTCTACCCCGGGTGGCCAACGCTCTTGGGGGCCGGCAAGATCGACGGACATCTGCCGACGGAGTGGGTCAGCTTCGCCCTGTTCTGGGGGCTCAACATCCTCATCGTGTACCGAGGCATGGAGCTGCTTCGCAAGGTGGAGAACTGGGCGGCGCCCTACGTCCTCGTCATGACCTTCGTGCTCGTGGTCTGGGCGGTCACCAAGGCGCACGGACTCGGGTCCGTCATGCGCGACACGGGCAAGTTCAAGACCTTCGGAGAGTTCTGGCCGGTGTTCGTGCCCAGCGTTACGGCGATGATTGGGTTTTGGGCCACTCTGAGCCTGAACATGCCAGACTTTACGCGCTTTGGGCGCTCCCAGCGCGAGCAAACCATCGGTCAGGTGGTTGCACTTCCCAGCACCATGACGGTGTTCGCCGCAATGGGCATCGTGATCACGAGCGCCTCGGCGGAGATCTTCGGCGCGCCCATCTGGGACCCGGTCGAACTCGTGGGCAAGTTCGAGTCTCGGCTCATCGTTGGCATCGCCATGTTCACCGTGGTGGTGGCCACCCTGGCGGTCAACATCGCGGCCAACGTGGTCTCGCCGGCCAACGATTTTGCGAACCTCGCCCCGCAGCGCATCAGCTTCAAAACCGGCGGTCTCATCACCGGCATCATCGGTGCGGCCATGTTGCCGTGGAAGATCTTGGAGAACCCCGGGCGGTACATCGATGGGTGGCTCCTGGGCTACTCCGGGGGGCTTGGCGCCATCGCGGGGGTGCTCATTTGCGACTACTGGCTTCTGCGCAAAAAGCAGCTCCACATCGCGGACCTGTATCGGCAGAAGGGCCGCTACGCGGGCACCAGCAGCGCCGCAGTGGTTGCCACGCTCGTGGGCTGCGCCGTGTCCTGGGTTGGGCTCGTGGTCCCCAAGCTCCACGTTCTGTACGAGTACGCTTGGTTCGTCGGCACCTTCGTGTCTGGTGCCGTCTACTACGTGTATCCCAAGCCCGCATCGGCGCCGCCTCTCGCTGCGAGTTGACGTCGCGTCGCCGGCGACTTATCCGTAGTTCCCCATGAAGCTCTACGGCAATCCGGGCAGCACGTGCACGCGCAAGGTCCTCACGGTCTTGGCCGAGCACGGCACGAACATCGACATGGTCGTCATCGACCTCGGCAAAGGCGAGCAGAAGGGCGATGCACATCGCGCGCGGCAGCCCTTTGGCCAGATCCCCGTGCTCGAGGACGGAGACTTCCGTCTGTACGAGTCTCGGGCCATCGCCCGCTACCTCGACGAGACCCTGCCCGGCACCAAGCTCACCCCCAAGGAGCCAAAGCTCCGGGCGCAGATGGAGCAGTGGATCAGCGTGGAGATGCAGAACTTCAGCCGCTTCGCCATGATGGTCATCTACGAGAAAATCCTGAAGCCCATGCGTGGCTTGCCGCTCGACCCGGCCAGCGAGACAGCGGGCCGCGAGGGGTACACCAAATGTCTCGATGTGCTCGACGCGCACCTCGCGGGCAAGAGCTTCATCGTCGGCGAGCAGTTCACGCTCGCGGACATCGGCTTCATGCCCTACGTCGAATACCTGTTCGCCTGCGGCGAGAGCGCTCACTTCGAGTCGCGCCCCAACGTGCTGTCGTGGTGGAAGAGCGTCAGCGCCCGCCCCTCTTGGCAGGTGGCCACGGGCCGCGCCTAGGACCAACGCCGGCATTCGGGGGGGCAGGTCATGAAACGTTGCTAGCGCCGCCCTCTACGTAGGCGGCGCAAGCTCCGGATCACATGCCGTTGCTATGCGTGGCAAGTCTCCCGGGGCTTGCCCGCCAGTGTTGTTCGATGACGGAGCCGATCACCATGCCGGTGGCGGCTCCGGCCAGCAGCAAGCAGGCAACCTGCGCGAGACGCCGAATACCCCTTGGGCGGCTTGCCGTGGAGGCCTTGCGCTCCTCGGCGATGCGCCCCACGACGTCGGACGGTCCGGCAGGCGGACGGTGCCCGTAGGTCCGTAGTGCGCCGAGGGCAAACCGCGTGGACTGCGCAGTATCGACTCGGAGACCATTGGCCGCGGGCTCGCCGATCCATACAACATCGTTGTGGCGGGCCTGCGCTGGGGAAGTGACAGCGGATGCGCGTGCCCCCAGTCTTTGGACGGCATCGGCGGGCGCCCACGGGCGTCCTTGCCGGGGCTTGTCGGGAGGAACTTCATGACGGAAGAGGGCTGCAACCGGCAGGCCAGTATGCCGCGCCTCGGTTTCTCCGCAATTTGTGCCCTTCCCCCGCTCGTTGTCCCCATCGTGCGCAAGTTGGGCACCCTCGGGACAGCCCTTCGCGCACACAACCGGGGATGCCCCCTTGTCCTGGCCGCCCCGCGTGGGCCGGAAGCCGTTGACGGAAGGTCAACGGCAGGCGCAGGATTGGGCGCCCATTTGGAGTGGCCCAAGGAACGATCATCATGCGCGTACTCGTTGCGGACAAGTTCGAAGAGTCTGGTCGCAAGGGCCTCGAGGCCATCGGCTGCGAAGTGATCTACGAGCCCGAGGCGAACGGTGATGCCTTGACGGAGCACGTCAAGCGCACGGGCTGCGAAGTGCTGGTGGTCAGGTCCACGGAGGTCAAGCAGGGTACCCTCGAAGCGGGGCGTCTTTCGCTCGTTGTTCGGGCGGGCGCTGGCTACAACACCATCGACGTCGCCGCTGCCTCCAAGCGTGGCATCTGGGTCGCCAACTGCCCCGGCAAGAACGCCATCGCCGTGGCGGAGCTGGCCATGGGCATGATCCTGGCGCAAGACCGGCGCATCGTCGAGGGCACGCTCGAGCTCCAGCGCGGCACATGGAACAAGAAAGAGTACAGCAAGGCCAAGGGTGTCTTCGGGCGCACCCTTGGCCTCTTGGGCATGGGCAACATCGGCCAAGAGGTGGCGCATCGCGCCCGGGCCTTCGGCATGAACGTCATCGCCTGGAGCCGTGGCCTTACCGATGCCCGCGCCGCGGAGCTTGGCATCACCCGCATGACGTCTCCCATCGAGATCGCCAAGGCGGCGGACATCGTCAGCGTTCACCTGGCACTCAAGCCCGAGACAAAAGGCCTCGTGGATGAGGGCTTTTTGTCGGCCATGCGCCCCTCGGCGCTGTTCGTCAACACCGCGCGGGCCGAGATCGTCGACCACGCTGCGCTCGAAGCCATGGTCAAGCAAGGGCGCGTCCGCGCTGCGCTCGATGTGTTTGCCGGCGAGCCCGCAGGGGGCACGGGCTCGGTCACGCCGGGGATCTTTGCGATGCCCGGCGTCATTGGCACCCACCACATCGGCGCGTCGACGGACCAGGCCCAAGAGGCCATGGCCGAGGAAACCGTGCGCATCGTGCGCGTGTACAAAGAGACCGGCCGCGTGCCCAACGTCGTCAACTTGGCCAAGAAGTCTCCCGCGACGCACCTGCTCGTGATCCGCCACTACGATCGGGTTGGCGTCCTTGCGCAGGTGTTCGACTGCCTCAAGTCCGGCGGCATCAACGTTCAAGAGACGGAGAACATCGTCTTCGAGGGGGCACACGCCGCAGTGGCCCGCATCCACACGAGCCACGCTCCGGGGGGTGAAGTGGTCGAAGCCATCCGAAAGAACGAGAACATCATCGAGGTCAGTGTGGTGGCGCTCTAGCGCGCCGGGCCCAGTCATGCGGGATCCCGGGCGTCGTATCGCTGTCTTCATCGTTGCGGTGACCGCCGGCATCGCCACGTTTGCCATCACCATGGCCGTCTGTGACACGGTCCCTGCGCCGAGCCCCGCGCCAAGCCAAACCGCGCCGTAGCCAACTCCCTTGGCGGTCACGGCAACGAAGTAGACGGCGCCATGGCCGAAAACGACTGAGATTGCCGCAAACCCGTCGTGGCCCGGGCCTTGCGCATGTTCGTGCATGCGATCTACATGCACTGCGCTGCTCCTTGTGGCCTTGGTGTCGAGCTGCGCGCCGGACGGGCGGCGCGTGGTTATCGAGGATGCCGAGGTCTTTCTTTTGGGGCGCTCGGTCCATGCACGTATGTTTGTGCGTGTGCGCAACGACACGGCGAGAGCGTTGGTGCTCTCGCCCTCTGCATGGCTGAACGCCGATACCGCGCGCTTCGACGGCTTCCAGTTGCCGCCGGATCCGAGGCCCGGGGTCGGCCTCGCGTTTCTATCCGAGCCGGTCGTCCTTCCACCGGACGCCGAGACGGTGCTGGCCCTGAGTGCCGATCTCGGCGCCGAGGACGGCCTGGCAGTGGCCCAAGCCCTACCCTGCGCGTCGACCTACTCGGTGGTGGTGGAGGTCCCACAGCTTTCGGCGAGACATGGTGTTCACCCGGCGGTGCACTGCATCCTGCCGCTCCGAAGGGCGCCGTGGCCGCACCGGGGCGTCTGGGTCTGGGGGCACTGAGCGGCGCTTCTTTCGTTGTCGAATGGGACGCTTTCCCCCCCTGGCTTGCCCAAGCGGAGCGCGATGTCTGTAGAACGCATTTCGTAACCTACTGCGCCCCCGAGTGCCGGCGTTGGTCGCGGCGGGCAGTGCTCAAAGCCATCAGGCACGTTCCGCTCGTGTGACCGCAGGGAATCCCTTGGGACTCGCGCCCGCCTTGGCCGTCGGGAGCTCGTAGCCACTATGAAACGCATTCTAGCGGATTCGCGCTGGCCCACTCAGCGCATGGGGTGCTTGTCGAAGAACTCGTAGATGACATCGGTGGCGGTTATTGTCCGTGAGTACGCCCCACCCATCGGACTCTGGAATCCTCCGGGCCACTGGTGCCCCATGCCCTTGACGGTGCACAGCTTGACCGCCGCGCCGCCACCACACTGGGCCCACTCTTGGCATAGTGTGTCGTCCTTCTCGAACACCTTCTGCGGCTCACCAGTGCACTTGTTGCTGTTGCGCCAGAAGGCCATGGTGCTGTCTACGGAGCGGAACGTTCCGGCAATGCCATCGATGATTCCGCCCAGGAGCGGCTCGCTCAGAAATCCAATCGGCGAGGGCTTGCCGCCTTCGTACGGGACGATCTCGTCACTGGTGCCGTGGATGTGAAGGTACGGCACTGGTCTCGAGGGTTTGCAGTCCGTCTCTGCAAGCCCAAGGACGCCGGAGCCAGATGCCACGGCGGCGAAGGTGTCGGACATCTCACACGCAAGGCGGTTGGACAAGAACCCCCCATTGGAGAACCCGGTGGCAAACACCCGCGTTGGGTCCACGCAGTACTGCGCCGAGATGGCCGAAAGAAGTTCCTTGGTGGCCCCGACGTCGTCTCGTTGCCCCTTCCGGGCCTCGCCGCAGCAGGTGCCGGCGTTCCAACTCGAGCCGGGCCCGTCGGGGTACGCCACGATGAAGGACTTCTCGTCGGCCTTGACGCTCATCTTGCTGACCATCTCCTGCTGCGCGCCGTTGGACGTGAAGCCGTGGAAGTTCAGCACCAACATCGCGGGCTTCGACACGTCCAGCTTCTTGCCGACGTGTACGGCGACCTTACCGAGCGCCTTGGTCTCGATGGTGATCTCACCGGTCTTGCCGGCCTTGCCCGAGCAGTCTGGCCCTTTCGGTGTCGACACCTTCTCGTTCTTGACGGTGCCGGCACTGGGCGGCTCGACCACCGACGGGTCGCCCTCCGCGGGGCCCAGGGGCACCTCCTGGGTCACCTCTCCGGCGCAGCCCGCGCCCAACATGAGCACGACGAGCCCCAGCAGGAAGACCCAGCCCCGACCCGTCGCGAACATCATGCTCGCCCTTGGAGCACGGAGCGTGCCGTCGCCCGTTCGGCATAAAGACGCGCATGTTCGTATTAGGCCGTGGTCCGCCGTGACTCCCCTGATCCATGTAGTCAATCCGGCGCAAGTGCAGTCAGCGGTACAGAAAACCCGGGTGCAACGGATGCTGAGGGGCGTTTGAAAGAGCAGGCGCGAATCGCATCCGGCAAGGTCCTTGGAGCTGGGCTTGGGTTTCGCGTACGCTCGCGAGCTTCTACCCATGAGCAAGAGCGACGAGATTCGGCAGAAGCACAAGCAGTACCTCTTTCCGAGCGTGGCCAACTACTACAGCGAGCCCGTGTGTCTCGACCATGGCCAGGGCTCACGGCTCACGGACGTGGATGGGCGCCAGTACCTCGACTTTTTTGGCGGCATCCTCACGGTCTCTTTAGGGCAGAACCATCCCAAGGTCACCGCAGCCGTGCAGGCGCAGATCGCACGTTTGGGTCACGTGTCCACCCTCTACCCCACGTCGTCCATCGTGGAACTCGCCGAGAAGTTGGTGCGCGTGGCGCCGGGCAAGCTCGAGAAGGCTTTCTTTTGTGCCAGTGGCACCGAGGCCGACGAGACCGCCGTTGCGCTGGCGCAGGTGCACACGAAGCGTACAGAACTCATCGCGCTGCGCCACGGGTACCACGGCCGCTCCATGCTGGCGCAGACGCTGACGGCTCACGCCAAGTACCGTGCGGTGCCCACGCAGATCGCCGGTGTGAAGCACGCCCATGCGCCTTATTGCTACCGGTGCCCCTTCAATGCAACGCCCGGCAACTGCGCCTTCGAGTGCGCCCAAGACATCGAAGAGCTGATCCAGACCACGACCCAGGGCGAAATCGCAGGGTTTCTGGCGGAGCCCATCCTCGGTGTCGGAGGGTTCATCGACGCCCCGGATGGTTACTTCAAGGTCGCCGTCGACATCATCCGCAAGTACGGCGGCGTGTTCATCTGCGACGAGGTGCAGACGGGCTTTGGACGCACGGGCAAACACTTCTGGGGCATCCAGCACCATGGCGTCGAGCCCGACATCATGACCATGGCCAAGGGCATCGCCAACGGCCTGCCGCTAGGTGGTGTGCTTGCCACCGCGGCCATCGCCGATTCCTGGAAGGGCGGCAACATCTCGACCTTCGGTGGCAACCCGGTCAGCAATGCCGCAGCATTGGCCGTTATCGACACCATCCACGAAGACAAACTCATCGACAACGCCGAGGCCATGGGCAAGGTGCTGCGCGAGGCGCTGCTCGCCATGCAAAAGCGCTTCCCCAAGTCCCTCGGCGATGTGCGCGGCAAGGGCCTCATGATGGCCATCGAGTTCGTGCAAGACGAGACCAAAAAAGACCGCACGCCGGCGCCGGAGAAGGTCTCGCGCTTCTTCGAGGAGTGCAAGAGCCGCGGCCTCTTGATTGGCCGCGGCGGTCTGTACAACAACACCGTGCGCATCGCGCCCGCGCTCAACGTCAGCCGTCAAGAGCTGGACGAGGGCATCAAGACCATCGAAGACTCACTCGCAGCTTTTGCCGACTGAGGGGAACCATGACCAGTGTGCTCGCTAGCCTGAAAAAAGACCGTCTGGAGCAGAAGCTCGAAGACAAAAAGCCCCTCTATTCCGAGGCCGAGGCCCGCGCCGAGGCCGAGCGTTGCTTGTATTGCGCCGACGCTCCGTGCATCAAAGCCTGCCCCACGGAGATCGACATCCCGACCTTCATCAAGAAGATCGCGAGCGGCAACGTACGCGGCAGCGCCCGCACCATCTTGGAGCAGAACCTGCTTGGTTACTCCTGCGCCCGCGTGTGCCCCGTCGAGGTGCTGTGCGCAGGCGATTGCGTGTACAATGCATGGGGACGCGAGCCCATCAACATCGGCCGCCTTCAGCGCTTCGCCACAGAGACGGCCATGGCCGACGGGCAAGCGCCGCTGCTTTCGCCTGCGGTCAAGAAGTCCGGCAAGCGGGTCGCCCTGGTGGGTGCCGGCGCG
>JBIKNA010000137.1:0-16046 GCA_044358965.1 Polyangiaceae bacterium | reverse complement strand
TCAACGCAACTTGAACGGATAGCAGGCGCGTAGCGAAGCCGTGTCTCGAAGAGCCGGATGCGGGAAATCTGCACGTCCGGATCCGTGGGGGCCCCGGGAAGGCAACGACCCGGGGCTACCCGACCTCCTCCCGCGCAGAACACCGGGACGACCCAACCGACCTTGGCGCGCCCTGTGCCGAGCCGCGCCACTTGCTCCGAGTAGCACGCTGACTCCCCGCCCATAAGTGTCCCGTAGGCGCGGCGTACCGCACGCTCGCCTCTCAATACAGGTCGAGAAACATGGCCAACGGTCGTCCGTTGTTGCTGACGCCGGGGCCGACGACCATGAGCTGACCGGAGACCTGATCCGCGATCATGGTGATCCGCCTGCTCAACGACCAGCGGGGCGTTCGCTCCAGACGGGCACAGCGCACGAGGCTAGAGTCGCAACGGAAGAGCACGGTCTCCTGTTGTTCGTAGTCGCCCAGCGCGAAGTAGGTGGCCTTGTGCCCCGGGTCCGAGGTGATGCCCACGCCATAGAGCGTTCGGATGGGGTCTCCAGTCAACGCGCGGTACGTGCACTGCAGGTTCGAAACCGAGCAGCGCATGGCCGATGGAGTGCCATAACCGTCCACGTTCTGGGTGAGACCAATCGCGTTCAGAACCCCTTGCTGGGGGTCGTACGCCGTGATTCTGAAGATCTCCGACGGCATGTCGCGGCACGAACACCGAGAGCCGTCGGCCTCGCAATCACAGAACGTCGGGGTGCGCCCCGCGTTGGCCCCCACCATCACGGTACGGTTGCGGACCCCGTCGTAGAACAGCGCCACGCCGCGGGTCATCCGTGAACCCAGATCGCCGGCCGCGCAGGCGTTGCCGTCGCGGTTGCATCGCCACAGGACGGCGCTGTCCGTGCTGTTGCCCAGGCTGTCGCGCCGCCCAAGGGTGCCCAGCACCAGGATGCGTTTGGCGGTGGTGTCGAAGGCCGCCGTCCAGGGGGCATCCCTATCGAACCCGGAGAGGCCCTGGGACAGGTCGACGTTTGCGCAGTTCTTTCCGTCCACGCCGCAGCGCAACAGTGCCGGGTGAGAGCGCCGCAACCCGTCCATGGAGAGGAACGTGGTCAACAGGTTGCCGGCTTCCCGATCAAGAAACGCGGCGGGCCAAGTCCCTTCGTTGGGAACCTGGTTGGTGCCCATGAAAGTGTGCGTGCACTTAGTCCCGTCCAGCTGGCAACGAAACAGCGAGTTTCGCGATTCGTACGAGGGGTCGGACGTGACGACCATCATGGCCTTCGCGGGCTCGTCGACGACGATGGACCCCAACTCCATGGTGTTGCCTCGGAGGGCTTCGAGGGAGAGGTCGACATCGGCACACGCGAACGAGGGGACCGCGCAGCGGAACATCACAAGCCGCCCATCGGCGCGACGCCCGATGACATCGATGTTGCCCGGTCGCACGGACAATTGCCCCTGGCGCAGGGCGAACGGCGGCAGTCCGGCAATTTGGTGCACGTCGCACGACGCAAGATCCATCGTGCAGTCCAGCAACAGCGGCGTGTCGTCGGTTGCGCTGGCTGCCATCAGGACAATGCGACGGCGGTGGTTGTCGATGCCAAGGCCGATGGAATCGAACGCCGACGCCAACGTGGTGGTCGCAGCGGGGAAGGCCAAAGACACACAGTTGGCCCCTGCGGCGTTGCAGCGCACCACAGCCACGCCGGCGCCCCAGTCGTTTGCCACGTAGAGGTCGCCTTGCAGTGGGTCCCGCACCACCGATCCATAGAAGAGGCTGTCGGCGGAACCAGGCATGCTCGCGGTATCGACACAAGCGCCCGCACCGAGTGGGCAGCGCATGACCAGCAAGTCGGTGTTGGCCACCGTGGTGAACAGAAACACCTGCGCTCCGGGCTGGTCGACGACCGCGCGGAGACCTGGTCCGTCGGAAGATGAAGCCCGGACAGGTGGCGGAGGCTCCCGGACGGCATGGAACGTCGCGCGGACCATCGTGAGAAGTATTCCGAGGCCCCGATGGACTGGCGCGCGGCGTAGACCACACCCTCGTCAGGGGCAGTGAGGTACGAGCAGCGATAGTCGCCTACGTTGCAGCCATGGCCGCGAGGGGACCAGCAAGTGTTGTTTCCGTCGCGGACGGCGGGCCACGAGAGCCAAGGCTTCGTAGGGGGCTACGAGGCGAAGCCACGTTGGTCCACGCATCCCCGGGTCACGACAGGTTGTGCCACTCGCAGTGCGAACAGATACCTTGGCCCACCAACAGCGCGGCGTCGTTCTCGCAAGGTCAGCGAACGATACCGAGCGACCGGAACCCCTCGTCGATGGAGGGTTCGGTCGTGGTCTTCACCTTCGGCGCGAGTGCGCTAGGATCGCGCAGCTTGCGAAGCTCGCCGCGGTACTCCTTCGGAATCGACGGGTCGTCGTGGTTCCGCTGCCAGCGCGCATAGATCGTGGGCATCTCGACGCGACGAAACCGCGAGAGCGCCTCGTAGACGAACTTGCGCGTCCAGTTCGTCTTGCCCCGTGGCTCACTCGCCTTCGTCGTGTTGAACGGATCGAACGCCATCCGCTCGCACTCGTCATCGTTGGCGCGGTAGTCAGCGACGCCGCCGCGATGCTGGCCGTACGGGATCGTGATCGTTGCAATCTGCTCGAAGGGTCCTTCCCAGGCTTTGGTCGGGTTGTCGATCGGATCGGCGGACTCGCTCCGAGGACGCTGGACGAAGAAGCCGTAGCAGACCCCCTTGTCTGGAGCGCTCTTCTGGAGCGACGTGTTCATCGCGTCCTCGAGGTAGTCCTCGGAAGCGTTGGCCGGGGGCGGTCGGCTCTCCGGCGTTGTGGGTGGCGTCGCTCCGCATGGGGCGACTGCGTACTTCACGGTCTCGCTTCCGTAGGCATAGGGGACCGCGCTGTACTCGGGTGACTCGAGGAGGTTTGACACCTTGAGCCCGAGGCGATGGACGATGACCTGCTTTTCCTCGAGTGACATGTTCGTGAGGAGATTCCAGACGAATCCCAGACGCCCATTGCCCGAGCTTCGCAGGAAGCCGGGGTAGTGGGTGATGTCCTGGATGAAGAAACGCGGCGAGGTGATGAAGAGAAAATCGTGGGTCCTCGAGGCGGTCTCATCGACACCGAGAAGCTTGATCCCCCACCCGCGTGAGATGTGTTGGCTCTTGTCGTCCTTCTGGTACGCGCCGCCGTTCGAGAGCCGAATCCACGCGGGATAGCTCGCGCCACTCCGGAAGACGCCAGCGCCCGTCGTCGTCGTGACGTCGACCTTGGCGCGGAGACATCCCTGGGCCTTTCCGTGAGACTCGCGCCGCACCGACGCATCGCTTGCGGCGTCACCCGCGTTCGCCTCGGCGACGAAGCTCTGAACGCCGAGCAGCTTGCTCACGGCGATCGATTCGGAGACCGCCTTCGTCTCAGCCGGCGTGAACCCGACACGCGTCAGCTCGCGTCGCGCGGCCTCATCGAGTGCCGTGTTCGTCTCCGAGAGCTCATCGGCGGTCGCCTCGAGCTCCTGCTCGGTGATCGCCTCGGTTGCGCAGCCCGTCAGCACGAGCGTTGCGAGGATCAGGAAGTGTGCGTAGCGACGATTGCAGCTCATGGTGTTCAGCAAGCAGGATCCGATCCAGCGCCGGGCTCCAAGAGATCCGCGACGTTAGGAGTACGCTGAATGGGTCAAGGGGTCTGGCTCCTGAGGGGGAGATCTGCGATCCAAGCGATCATGCCCCTCTCGTCTTCCAAGCTGCGGCAGCGCGACGCCATGCTCCATCCTGCCGACGGCCGGGCTCCAGCTCGAAGCAAAGCCACTTCCCGCAGGCAACATTACCCCCGTCCGACGACACCGCTGCGCGGCAGCATGCTCTTCCGCGGCAAGATGCAACGCGGAGCCACAAATCGTCGTTTCGGGAACCAAACGTGCGGCCGCGCGCCCTCGGCCCGCTACCGCCCTCTCCGGCGTCCCGGCCCACATCCACGTAGTCTCGACGGGTAGCACCTCGCGGCTGACGCAGCGGCTCCGTCCAACGCCCGATTACGTGACCGCGCGCAACCGTCGCGCAACCGGTACCGTCGTCTGCGCGCTCCCGCAATCGACTACTGATTGTGTCGCCGGGAGGCTTGTCTGTGCGACCGGGCTTTGGAACACCTACGCACCGTCGCGGTGTGGACGCGCCTCGGCGGGGCGCGCGTTTCGGCAGGCCGTCAGCGCGGTTCGAGAACGAGCGGGTAATTGTTGCCGAACCGGCTATCCCACTGTCCGCGAGCGTTGGAGGCGGCCACCTGCAGGGCGTACCAGCGCGAACCGTTGGGCTGGCGAGGGAAGAGCGTCTCCCAGGAGACCGGGTCCTCGTCCTCGACGAGGCTGAAGGTGGCCGAGTTAGGGAAGCGCGCGCCATCTCCGTAGGACGTCGGACAGTACTCAGGCGCCGGTCGAGTGATGGACGTCCGCGCGTTCTCGGGCCCAGTGATGAAGACGAGTGAGAGCGCCGGCGGGTTCGGAGACCGGTCGCACCACACGAGGAAGGGGCGGTCAGTCGGCTCCGTGTAGACGACTGTGAGCCGGCGACGCAGCACGCCGGCGGCGTCTTGGGTCGTCATCAGGCTGGCCTTGAACGGTCCGGCGCTCGCCGTGAGGAGCTCCTTGCATTCCGGGATGGTGGCGCAGTTGTTGGCCAAGGTCTGATCGCTCACATCGGTCGACCACGCGGGGGCGTCGGCCTCCGTCTGCGCGCAGCCCGTGAAAGACACGGTCGCTGCTACAAGAACCCCACGCATCATGTTCGTTTTCATCGCTTGCTCCGAATATGGTCCGCTGTTGTGAAGTGACGTGTGCGAGATGTGTGCCGGTCTCGTGGCCAGCGCCCGATGCTTTTTTTCAAGGTATTTGGCGCGGAGTGCACGCCAGATCGCGGTGGCCCGATCCGCCACGTTGGCCGCGCCGCGTCGGCCCGTCCCCGTCACGTTGGCCACGTCGGTCCGGTGGGCGCGGCCTGCATGAGCGCCATTGGCGCTGGGCTCGAATACGCACAGACGCGCGGCTGGGTGAGCTGTACGCGCTAGATGCGTCTGATGGCCAGCAGATGCGCACGCAGCGTCGGCGGAGTCTCCGCCAACCTGGTCACGCTCAATCGCACGTGTCTGGCAGAATGGGGCACGGGAACTCGTCGCGTTTGGTGCCGGGTTTCTCCGCCGCGGTGGCCGGCACCGACGCGAACCCGAAACCGAAGGAGAGCGATCGGCAGGGCTCATCGCGTCCGTCTTTGGCCGGATCCGATGGAAGGTCTCGTGACGCGCACACGACGGGCTTGAGGGTGGCGTAGATCGGGGAGTCGAGACATGCGCCGCTGCGCATCCCCTGGGCCAGCATGGCATCGCCGGGGATGCGGCCCGCGATGCGCCCCGCTTCGAGTGCAATCCCCTGGCCCTTGCGCTCACCAATGCGCGCCACAAGATGTAGGTCGCGCAGATCCAACTCCACGAGGATCCATTTGCGGGTCAGCGTGGGAATACGCGTCCGCAGTACCACGCGGAGCATGTCGGCCACCAGCGTCCCGTTGGTTACGTACGCGCGACTCGAAAAGTACGCCGGAAACCGCCCGAGCAGGCTGTCCTCGTCGATGGTCCAGGTATCGGTCCCGTCGCCCCTGGCCGTGCCGCCGTCCCCGTTCACGCCGAAAGCATTGAGCACCGTGACTCGGACATCGGAGTCGTTGGGCTCGCCGTTGTAGCCACTGATGCGAATCAGAACACCGAACTGACCTTCCTGGATGCCCGCCTTCAGGCCCGTATCGTCGAGCGCTGCACCCTGGGTGCCAAAGGTTCGAAATAACACGTCACCGACGTTGTCGACCCCCGTGCCACCAATATCGCAAGGCTCGTTCGCCTTGGCTCCGACACAAGCAGGTCGATCCGGACACGTGCACAGGCCATCGAGGTCGAAGCCCTGGAACTTACCCTCTAGCACCGGGTCGAGCACACGAAGCCGGCTGACCGCAGAGGTAAGCTCGCCAAGATCGTTGGTGCTGCCGGCGTTGGACGGCGGCCCTGGCCAGCGCTCCAACGGGCAGCCGGCGTCCGGGCCCGCACTCGCATCTACGCCAACAGCAACGTCGGCCCCGGCATCAGCAGCGGGTGGCCGCGGCTCGATTCCGTCGAAGCTGCTCAGTATTGAGCAGGCCACCACCAGGGTGGCGAGTGCGGCGATCACCGCGTGTCGCATCCGCTCACCTTATCACGGTCCGCAAAACGGACAGTAACCGCCCTCGACTCCATGCGGCAGCTAGAAGGTGTTCCACGCCGCACTGGCTCGTACGGGCCCCGAATCGTTCGACGCTGGCGGAGTTCGAAGCGCGAACCACAGGCCCGCGGCAACCGCCAAAACGCCCACGCCCGCAACAACGTCGCCAACGACGAGCTTCGTCTTGGCCGCGTCGATGTCTGACTGCGTACACGAGGCGGCGGAAGCACACTCCTCCCGCAGGTTGCTGCGCTCCGCGCTGCCCACTCCCCAGAATGTGGCTCCGGTGCCCAGGAGCGCGACGCCAATGCCACCCAAGATCCATGACCCCGCAGGGATGCCGCGGCGCTCGGGCTCCCGTGGCTGAGGAGACAGGCGGGCATCGCCTGGGCCCCGGCGCCTGGGCAAAACAGCCGGCACCAAAGTGCCCTTTTGGCCCTCCCGAACGACCATCGTGCGCTCGACGGGGTCGCGCCCGGGCGCGGAGAAGCGGAACACGTGGGGACCAGGATCCAGGGCGATTTGGCGTCCTGCAAGAACGCCCTGCTGCGGGACGCCGTCGATGGCCACCGTGGCATCGAGAAGATCCGCCTCGGCCTCGTCGCGGGCTTGAACGACAACGGTTGGCTGAAGGGCCTCGACTTCGGTCAACCATCGCGTGCAATCGACGCGAACCGCCTGCGGGCAGCTGGTCGCCGAACACGCGATGAGCTCCTCGCGGGCTCTACGCAGTTCCCCCCCGCCACGAAGCCGCTGGGCACTCTCGGCGGCCTGAAGACACTGGGCTACGTCCGCGAGCGCAGGACGACTGCTCAGGAGCAAGAGCGCGCCGAGGAGCCATGTACGAGGGCGTCTCATGGTTGCTGAAAGCACTCGCGACGGTAGCTGCGATACCCGTTTGCGTCCACCGTGTACGGAATGGAGCAGTCCGGGCGGTCGGGCTTGGGCTTGGGCTTCGCCGTAGGTCGGCCCGTGGGTGGCGATGATTGTGTTGATGACGACGTCGGTGTTGGCGGCGCGGAGAGAGGCACGGAGGCCGAGGCAGACGGTACCGGCGTTGTGCGCGCCTCGGCAGGCCGACCCGATACCGATGTGAGCGGCGGCTCTGCGGTGGCTCCCATTGGCGAAGGTAGACGCTGCGCACCGGGCCGGAGCGCAAACGCCAAGACAGCCAAACCTAGGCTCGCTCCGGCAACCAAGCCCAAAGGCAACGCCCGCCTACGCTTGGCTGCTGGCGCTGCGCTAGCGATCATCACAGCCTCGTTGCTTGTCTTTTCGACCTGGCGCGGCGGGGTATGTTCGTCGGCGGGCATCCCGCGTTCGAGCAGTGCAACCACGCTGCTGCGGGCTGCCAGAACCTCGCTGGCGAACTCTTGGACATAGGCCGCCACGCCGGTGCGCGAGGCTGCGAGACCCGTGGCCTCGAGCGCTGCGGCCATCTCTAGGGCGTTCGCAAAGCGCCGGGCGGGAAGCAGATCCAGCGCCTTGGCCACGATGGCTTCGAGCGCGGGCGAGATCTCCGAGCGGCATGACGAGGGCTTTGCAGAGACCCCGCCAAGAACGCTGGCCACCAAGTGCGCACCCTCGACCACATCGTGAAATGGAGAGCGTCCCGTCAGCGCTTCCCAAAGCAAGAGCCCGGTCGCGTAGATATCTACGGACGGGGAAACCTCGCCCCCGAGTTGCTCCGGCGCCATGTAGCGGAGCTTGCCCTTCACCTGTCCGTCTCGGGTCACCGTGGCGCGATGCTCGGCCTTGGAGATGCCAAAATCGAGGACCCTGGAAATTCCATCGGTGCCAACGATGACGTTCTGTGGAGATACGTCGCGATGAACGATACCGAGGGAGTGGCCGTGTTCGTCGACAGCGGAGTGCGCGGCATGCAATCCGTGGAGGACATCGGTGATGATGGTTACTGCCACCCCGATGGGGAGCGGGGTGCCTCGTGCCACCGACGCGCGCAGCAACGCCGAGAGTGCCTCGCCGTGGATGTACTCGAGCACGATCCCAACGCTGTCGGCCTCATCAACTACGTCGATGACGGCGACAACATTCGGGTGCCGTACCCGCGCCGCGATGCGTGCCTCGTCCCGAATGGAGTCTCGCAGCTCTTGGTCGCCCGTTAGCGTTGGGTGGATCCGCTTGATGGCGACGGGACGGGAGAAGCCCAACGCCCCCGTGGCCACCGCAAAGCTGACGGTGGCCATCCCCCCAGAGCCCAATTCCGGCCCGAGCGTATAGCGCCCGAACTGTCTCTTGGCGTCGCCCACGTCTCGAAGGATACACGGTCGTCCGGCGTCCGCCAGACCACCCGGTCGGCCTCCACTCCCTGAGTACCGACCTGAGGGCAAAGCGGGTTATAGTGGCCGCAATGGGTGCAAAGGCCGCAAAGATGAGCAAGACGGCGGTCCTCGGCAGAGCTGCGCTCGCCGAGGCGGTTCCACGGAAGCGGATCAGCAAAGAAGACGTGTTGAGGGAGGCCACCCGGCTCTTCGCAGAGAAGGGATACGACGGTCTGTCCATGGGCGATCTGGCGGCGAGGGTTGGCCTTCGCAAAGCCTCTCTCTTTCACCATTTCCCCACCAAAGACGCGATGTACGAGCGGGTGCTCACGGTCTTGGTCGAGGCCGTCCAGCACGCCATCGCCGACGCCACTTTGTCCAAGGGCTCCACCCTGGAACGACTCGACAGGCTCAGTGATCTGCTCACCGCCGCACTTGGAGAGCATCCTCACGCAGCGCGCCTCCTGGTCAGCGAAGCCATTCATGGTGGACCAACCGTGCGCGCCCCCTTTGGCAAGAAAGTCGAGGCCGCACTCGCCGCGGCCAGAGCGTTCGTGCGCGCGGGCCAGCGTGAAGGTGTCTTCGACCGCGAGCTAGACCCGACACACGTCGTGCTGAGCGTCATCGGTTCCTGCTTCTTGCCATTCGCCATGGAAGACATCGTCGAGCGCTTCGCCGGCACCCGACCCGACCATGCAGCGTTTATTGGGGCACGCACTGTGGCAATGCGCGAGCAGTTGCGTCGGATGCTGCGCGTTCGCTCATAGCCCTCACCCGACAGGGGCCGGAGAGTCTGGCGACGGGGGCGATCGTAGCGATCGCATGCCCTGGGCCGCGCCGCACCGTAGCGCTCGGCGGCGCCGCAGGATCGCCGGGATCGCGGCTCGCTGGCCAGGATGCGTGGCGCCTCCTGGGACGATGGGCGCACCCAGAGGAAGGAATCCTGCGGGAATTCCCTGTTCACAGGGGTGGCACAGAATCCGCATCGGACGGATGCGTCATGCCCACCCGTAGCCCACACATCTCGCCCAAGTCGTCTCGTACCGTCATGAACGACCTTGCGGTACACACCGTGGTCGAAGAGTTCTTCGACGCGCTCGGGCACTTTCCTGGGGAGCAGCCGGCGCTGGCCGAGCTGGCCCGTTTGCTGGCGCCCGACGCAAAGATCTTCGACGACGAAGTGCAACCTGCCGGCGGCGCAGCCCCCTACGCCCGCGACGCATGGCTACGCAAGCTCGAGCGTTCGTCTTGGACGCACGGAGGACGGCGCTTTGGTCAGTTCTTCGAAGAGGTCGAGCGCACCGTGACGCAGTACCCACAGGCCGCCACGGTAGGGAGTCTGGTGGAGGAGTGCTTTACCGACGGGGGCACCGTCGCCCACGTTGAAACCCTGCGGTGCGATCTGACCGTGGAGGAAGTGGATGAAACGCCCACGATCGTCCAGGTGCGCGTGGTCCGAAGCAGTCGCCCACCTGCCAAGTAGTCCCTGCGCTGTCCGTTCCCGTGCCGTGTCGGCGCGCCTTCGATATACATTGGTGCCATGTCCGGCAAGCCAAGTTCTCCCGAAGCTCCGACAGCGCTAGACCAGGCTCGCGGCGAGCCCGTGGGAGGCGTGTTGTTCGTGCTCCGCGTGACCGAGGGGCCCGATGCCGGGCTATCGATGGTCTTCGATGGAGTGAACGAGGGTCGCATTCTGCTCGGCCAAAGCGCCGTGTGCTCTGTGCGGCTGACAGACCGCTCGGTGTCTCGTCGGCATGCGGCGCTGCGCCGCACCGTAGAGGCTTGGCGCCTCGAGGATTTGGAGTCCACCAACGGGACACGCGTCAACGGCGTGCGCATCAAAGAAGCGCTGCTTTCCGGCGGAGAACTCGTGACGCTGGGGAGCACATCGTTCCGTCTCACGCGGGCCGGTGCGGCTCCCAAAGGCGCGCCGAGCGATGCGAGAGGCTTTGGACGGTTTGTTGGCGCCAGCGACGAGGTGTGTCGGCATTACGCGCACTGGGCCAGCCTCGCGAACGCGAGCATGCCCCTTCTCATCGAGGGCGAGACCGGTACCGGAAAAGAACTCTTGGCCGAGGTGCTCCACGACGCTGGCCCGCGCGCGATCCGCCCCTTCGTGGTGCTCGACTGCTCCGGACGATCCGCCGACGAACTCGAGATCGCGCTGCTGGGCACCGAGGCCAACGGGACCGTGCAGCCCGGCGTGTTCGAGCAAGCGAATGGGGGCACCCTGGTCATCGACGAGCCCAGTGAGCTTGGCGCCAATGCCCAAGCCCGGCTCGGCGCGATCCTCGAGCGAGGCGAGCTGGTGCGCTTGTCGGGCACCACTCGCATCAAAGTGGACGTTCGCCTCGTCACCACCACGCGACGCGACCTCGACCACGAGGTGCAGGAGGGCCGATTCCGCGAGGACCTGCTGTACCGCATCGCCGGCGCGACCATCGAGATTCCTCCGCTGCGGCGGCGCTTGGGTGACATTTCGGTGCTGGCAAAGCACTTCTGGACGCAGCTTGGTGGCGCCGGCGAGCCCTCGCTGGAGGACCTGGCCAGCTTCGAAGACAGCGCCTGGTCAGGCAATGTTCGAGAGCTCGCGCACGCTGTTGCAGAGCGTTTGGCGACGGGCACCGCGGGTGCCTTTGGCGGGCCGCCATCGTCTGCGCCTTCCAGCGCGGGGCGCACGCCGCCAGAGGCCGCAACGGGCGACAATACCGTCACCCGCATTCTGGCCATGAACCTCCCGTACATTCGAGCGCGGCAAGAGATGCTCCGGGAGTTCGAAGCTCGCTACGTCGCGAGTCAGCTCGAACAACAGGGAGGCAACGTCAGCAAGGCCGCCGCGGCCTCAGGTCTTGCGCGGCGCTACTTCCAGATCCTCAAATCGCGCGGACGCTGATCCCGCGCTTTGCCTTGCCGCATCGAGGCCTTCAAGGGCGACGCTCACGGCTCGCAGGGGCTCGTCTCGACAGTGATCGCTGCGGGGGCGATGACGTAGCCCGGAACGGGGATCTGCAAGACGACCTCCCGCTGTTCCCCTGGGTTCATATCCCAGCGCAGGAGCGGGCGACTCAGGCTCGCGGGCACGGACAAGGGATCGCTCCCGTCGAAGAGACCCAGCGCCGGTTTTAGTACCACGTGCTCGCGGCCACTAACCCAAGCGCCCCCGCGGACCTGCTGCCGTACCGCCACGGGGCCGTTCCAGATCATGCTGGGCCACTTTGCAGGGTCCGTGGCTTCGAGAGATCTCGCCGAAGGAGTGCGCCGATCGCCGAGCGGCGGTTTGCCCGGGCGGGCGGCGAGATCGCCATACGACGTGAATGCGACATGGGCCGAGACACACCGGCTGGTATCGTTGCTCAAACCGATGCGCGCCTCGTAGACAACGCCGTACCCGCCGAACAGAATCTCTGCGGAATCGCCGTGTCGCGCCAGCGCTTTGGGGCTCTGTTCTGCGTGGAACAACTTCCAGCCGAAAGCACTCCTTGCCGAGCTGATCTTCCGAGACGTGGCGCCCACCCAGGTGTTTCCTTGGTAGAGCCCAGCCGCGCGACCGTAGCCTTTGCCCGCGAGCCACCCTGGCCACTTGGCATCGCCCTTTGCGTAGGTCGGCAGCGGCGACGCCACGTCGGCGGAGTGCGCCACAACGTGCACCGCCACGCAACCACCCTGCGATTCAAGGTGCAGTGCGCCCTCCACGAGCGATTCGGCCGCTACCGAAGCCAGGGTGGTGAGCTGGCCTGCGCTGGTGGCCAAAGACTTGTCGAGCGGCTGCGTCCCCTGAACAAGCTGCAACCGAAAGTCTGCCACCTTGGCCCCCAGCCAGTCGTTGCGCGTGGTCTTCATCCCAAAGGCGTCGGACCAACCAGTGGTCCCGAACATGCCCCCCCAGCGCAACATGGCAGGCGTCTCGCCCGTTTCGGCAAGAACCGAAACCCTACGGTGGCCCCGAAGATGCGCGCTCGACAGGATGTGCGCGAGGTACAGGTGCACTGAGCGCACTTCTCCGACGGGGCAGCCGGGTTGGCTGCGCTGCCACTCCAGTGGGTCGGCAGTGATGAGGTCCGGATACGGCGCGCCGGTCGCAGCGCTGCGCGGGGCCACAGCAGGTTGCGGCGGCCGCGTCGAGGACAGGAGACCGAAGCCCCCGACGTCTTCGGGGTTGTTGCTGACCCACAATGGCGCGCCACCGAAGGCGCCCGGAATCTCCATGAGGGCCCGGTACTCGAGTTCGCCGAGTCGAGTTGCGGTGCCCAGCGCGGAGACTCCCGTGGCGTCTTCGTCGGGCGCAGCGACGTCCGATGCCTCGGCGCACGCGCCAAGCGCGACAAGAGACAAAGCGAACAGGGGTCGGAATCGCGGGGCCTTCATACAGGTCCCACGACGCAGGACTCGTGCCGCCCTGTTGTCGCAGCAGGCTGCCTGCTTTTCCCAGCGTTGCATGTACCGGGGCGCGCCGCGGCTTGGTACGCGCCACCGCGATCATCGCGATCGCAGTGACCGAGGCGCCGGGCACTGCGGGTGTACCGTCTGGTGTCGCT
Organism: Polyangiaceae bacterium; assembly: GCA_044358965.1. Classification (GTDB taxonomy): domain Bacteria; phylum Myxococcota_A; class Polyangia; order Polyangiales; family Polyangiaceae; genus SXNL01. The sequence goes on along the minus strand of JBIKNA010000137.1, from coordinate 2,987 downwards.
CCCCCTGCTCACAGAGTGCGCCAGCAAGAACCACCATCAGGCGCGCACAGTGTTGGAGTATTCTTGGTATGGGCGACCAGTCCACACGGTGCGTTGGCGCCAACAAAACGAGCCGCCTTGGCGTGGGCCACGAACTCTCGGGTGGCGGCGCTCTCTGCTGGCGTGAGAATGCCCAATGAGTTGGCTCCGCCGCGGCCTGAGTTGCGCTGCCGCGGCCAGTCTTTTGCTCGGCTGTCACCTGCTGCTCGAGCTTCAGGGGCCAGAGGCGGGCGACGCGATTCTTCTCGAGGCAGGTGCGCCTGCAGAGGCAGGTGACGCAGGTGTGGCTCCTCCGGACCCATGCGCCGGGCGTTTCGCGCCCGCGGCTCCTCCAAAAGACGATGCACCGAGCGTTGAGCTATCCTCGCAGTACTTTGCCGTCATATCGAGGAGCGTTCTTGGTGCGGATGGTCAACTTGTTCGGTTGAACGTCGACGATCTTCGCAGCTGTGCAGAGCCATCCAGCTTCGAGCCGAATCGCCGGGCCTGTGTTCCACTCGGCAACCCTGAAGGTGGCTGCGATTTGGACAGTTGCGGTGGAGAGAATCAGTTCGGTTCGCTTGCCATCGATGGCGGCATAGACACCACGTCATCTCTGGATTCAAACGCAAGCGCTGGATTGTCTGCGCTCATGATCTATGTGGCCGGATACAACGGCGAGGCCAACGACAAGAGCGTGACGGTCGGATTGACCCGTTCCGTAGGCATCTTTTCCGATGAGGGGTGCGACGGACAATCACGCGGGCGCAAACCCCAATCGCCAACCTCACGCCCGCGGCTCCCCGATGGTGGCCGCGTGGCCGCGTACCGGGCCACCGGCGACGGTTGTGATCGATGGTTGCTGCCCGCCGATGGACTCCTTCCGGGGACCTCGCTGGAGCCCGAATTCGTCGTAACCGGATACGTGACGAACAATGTGCTTGTCGCGCGAAGCCCGGCGCGCGCCCCGTTCCCCGTAGGGCCGGAGGTGTCGACTCGCATAAGTGGATCTGTGGTCGTTGCGCGCATTGAGCGTGCAACAGCCGACGCTGGCGTGCCCGCGACCTTTTTGGTTTCCGACCTAGTTCTTGGGGCACGCTTGCCCCTTCGAGAGTTTCTGCCCAGCCTCGGCGCCATACAGATCGGGGGCGCGCTGCTGTGTGACTCGCCAGCCTACGCGAACTTCGCGCAGACGGTATGCGCGGCAGCAGACCTCACCAGCAGCACCAACACCGACGACGGCGAACTCGCGTGTGACAGCATCTCCACCGTATTCTCGGCGAAGGTCGAGCCAGCTCGTCCCACCCGCGACGCCGGAAACATCATCTTCACGGAACGTAGCGACTGCGAGGCGTCTCGTTTGATTGAGTCCTGCGCCGCACGTTAGGTGCGATAGTCGACGGGGCTCGGCGCAACGACTTGCCGGTGCCGCCGGGCAAACCCGGGAGCAAACTACCTGCCGACGAACCGCTGCATGAAGTACCGGTGGACTTGCGAAGTCATTTGGTTCTCGGGGTTGTAGACACCAGAATTGTCCAAGAGTCCAAGGTCTGACCGAGGCAGCGTGTCTGCAAACGGAGCGTTGGGCCGATTGGTGAGCGCATTGCCCAGAGCGATGAACATGTCGAAAAGTTCGTCCGCCGTCAGTTTGGGGGACAAAACATCGTAGGGGACCGACGATGCATTGCTGAAGTCGATCGCCCCCGTCCTCGGCACACTCGTAAGCACGTTGACGATCTTGGCAATCTCCCGGCAATCGAAGGACGTCTTGGTCAAGGCGCCAGGGACAAGCTGCTCCAAACGGGCAACCATGTTTGGATCCGCCGCGTAGCACTGGCCGACGTTGTCTCGGGAGCAAACCTTGCCGCGCAGAAACGGGGAGAACCCATACAGGTACGTAACGCCGTTGGTGATCTCGGAGACCGTATTGGCCCATTGCCTCGAGGCAACCGCCGCGACGACAGGATTCACCTTGACCGTTTGGCTCAAGAACTTCTCGAGTGCCCCGGAGCTGCCGAGCATACCTTCCAGTTCGGTGCAGTGGGACGGATTGCTGGGGTCGAATTCAATAGACTTGAGGGGGTTACCACCAAGGCCAAGACTGGCGCCGACGTACTCGAAGAGCTGCCGATTGGCCTGACTCTCGCGATGTATGGTCAGCGTATTGTCGTACTGACGATCCGGGCCGGGCACTCGGATGTTGAAGATGGGGTTCTGGTTCGTAATGAGCGACATCTGGAAGTCGCGAACATAGGCCGGACACTCGGCGCTGCCCGCTTTCGCCCGTGCACACTTGCCGTCGCCATGCGCGATGCGGAGGTATGCCAGGTACTCTTTGGGTGAGAGGCCATCTTGAACATCTGAAGCCGATAGGCCCTCGGCTGCTAGGTCTTGTTGTTTCTGCGGGTCGGCAATGAAGGCAGCGGACCCTACAACCAAGAACGCCGTGGCCGCTTGGCTGGCGTCGGCCGCGGGGACGTTCATCTTGCTCTTCAAGAACTCCTCGAACACGCTGCGCGTCACTTGCTGGTTAGGCGCCAGACCAAACGTTTTCGAGATATCGGACTCCGTCAAGGCTCGGCCGTAGAGTGGGCCATCCGCCGGCGCTGGGGCGCCGCCGGGCCGTTTCGCGAGAACGCCCTCGTCCAGCGCTGGACCAGTTGGCACTTCGCCGAGGGTGGGCTCCCCGGCATCGCCACAAGCCATCGCTCCAAGGAAGGGCGCGCAGTACAGCAGCTTCGAGATCTTCATGGGTTCCTCTTGTTGAGCGTTCGCAACACGGTGATGCGCGCCACAAGGCCAGCTTGGCCCTGTGTCGGGACCACGACCGAGCACGCTGCATGCCAAGACAGAGCAGCGCGAGAAGTGCGAGAAACGGCACTCAAGAGCGGTGCTTCGGTGGACACCATCTCGTTCACCCCGAGTTCCACTGAACGTGCCCGCGTCCCCCACCATGTCCGCCAAGTAGC
>JBIKNA010000136.1:0-16125 GCA_044358965.1 Polyangiaceae bacterium | reverse complement strand
GTCGTCGCGAGTGAACACCCCGTCCATGAGCACCACATGAAAGTGCACGTTGAGGTTGAGGCTGCCGCCGAACCTCTGCACGAACATAACGGCCCCACACTGGGGTCGCACATGCCCAGCTCGTCGCGCTCGCCGCCGATACATCCCGAAGATGGCCTCCACGAACATTCGTGCGAGCGCTCCCAGTACCGCGGGTTTCAGTGCCGCCAACATACGAAGCTCACGCGGAAGCGAGAGCACGTATTGCCGAAGGGGCACGTCGGGCAACACGCGGTCGACAAGGTGTGCCCCGGTGTTGGCCATGCGCCGCCCGGTGCAGCTCGGGCATAAGCCCCGGTGCTTGCACGAGAAGGGCACGAGCAAGTCGTGGCCACAGTCGTCGCAGTGCGCGCGAACGAAGCCGTGGGCGAACACGCCGCATCGAAGGTAGGCGCGAAACTCGCGCTCCACGTAGGCCGGAAGTGGCTTGTCGTACGCTTCCGCCATGTGACGAAGGAAAGACGCAAGGTGCCGCTGCACCACCCCGTAGAGCGCAGTCTCCGTTGGCCTCCGCGGCGCGTATGCCGCCGCGAGGGAAGCCACGCGCCCCGCGCAGCGAAACCCATGCCGCGATAGCCCGAAGTCTTTACGCGACGTTGACGCGGGTACGCTCTGGCCCGGCCACTTTGAGCCTGGCCTGGGGCCACGATGCGTCGACCCAAGCTTCCATACAATACGACGCGCTCGCCCCTCGGCTCACGGGCCTCGCGTGCAGTTCGCTCCTGCCAAGAGAGTCGGGGGCAGATGCAGGGCAGAGTCTATGCGCAGCAGCCTCCCATTGTCCCGAACGAGAAGGTCGTGATCTGCTGTTGGCGAGGCGTCCGGATGGCGAGGCGCGACGAGGGCGCAGGCTGTCGACCTACAACCTACGTGCAACGACGCTAGGCGGGTGGGGACGCCAGAACGCAGTGCGAACTTCTCGTTCGGGACACTAGCGCTGCGTCGCAGCCGTGATCGGCAACTCACTCGCGTCGAGCTTTGCGCCTTCGATGAGCACGTACTCGAAGGATGCCCCCTCGCCGCCGACGCCAGCAGTGAGTCTGCTCATGTCTTCGGGGGCCAACACCTGGCAGCCCACCACGCGAGGTGCGCCCTCGCCCGCGTGGTGAAAGAGCACCGACGTGAGGGTGTGCCCTTTGTTCAGAGAGAGCGCGCGCTCGGCGTCGGAAAATGTGCCATCGTGATCTGTGTCGCGAAAGCCGGGGAGCGCGCCGGTATTGCCTTGGCGCACGTCGTAGGCGGGGAGGCCTGCGGTCAAGCGCGCGGCTCCGCGGCCCACGGCCAGGTATGTGCCGGCAGCAATCATCCCCACGTCGGGGACGCCGTCGCCGTCCACGTCGGGGACGCCGGAGCCGGTGGGCATGCGGGTCTCGAAGGGATGCGTCGACCCGGCGAGGAGTAGAACGCGGCGGTCTTGGGTGAGCACCACGAAGAGATCATCGTAGGCGCGAACGCTCGTGGTCTCGTGCACGACGCCATCGATGGTGAGGCCACGGATGCCGATGACGGTCGCGAGGCCCTGGTCGTTGGCTGCGCCCGGTTCGACGCGGGCGCCATGGTCTTTGGCGAGGGCCGCCCAGGAAGCGTAGGTGGGGTCCAGGGAGATGGCGGACGCGGTGGCCTCGGTGGCTCCGTCATTGGTGGGCGCTGCGCAGCCGGTTGCCCACGCGAGGCCCATGCACGCGAGCGCCGAGGCACGGAGCAGGCGCCGGGATGCGAGGAACGAGGGGACTACGTGGCGCGGCATCAAGGGGCAGACGCTGCACACATTGGACCACTCGCGAGGCGCGTGGGATGTGCAAAAATGGCGGAAAATTTGGGCGAGAGCGTACCGCTGGGAGCGCGGGCAGTGGATCGCGGGCAATCCAGGTTGCCTGCGGGCCCGCGGGGCTGCCGTGGCGACGTCTCGATAGGCGGGCGGGAGCGGGAGCGGGAGCGGGCACGGGCACGGGCACGGGCACGGAGAGAGGAGAGGGGAGAGGGGCAGAGAGGAGGGGGCGCGTTTACGGGAGAGAGGGACAGGGGGCCGATGTGATATGTCCAATGGCCCATGGGCGCACAGGATCCCGCTGCAATGAAGGCTTCTATCGAGTCGGCGCTGAGCGCACTCGCCGACCGGTTCCCCGCGCAGTTTCGCGCGGCCGAGACCGAGCAAGCGCTACGCGACGAGAACGCCAAGCTGCTTGGCAAAAAGGGCGAGCTTACGGCCATCCTCAAACAGATGGGCGGCGTGCCCGGCGATGCGCGCAAGGCCATCGGCGAGAGCGTGAACAAGCTCAAGCAGGCCGTCGAGCAAGCCTTCGAGGCGCGGCTCAAAGAGCTGCACGCGCAAAAGCGGGCAGCGGACTTGGGGGCACGGCCGTTCGACTTGTCGCTGCCAGCCCGGCCCCGCGCTGCGCTCGGGCACAAGCACCCCATCTCCATCGTTCGCGAAGAGGTCGTCGACATCTTCCGCAGCATGGGCTTTGCCGTCTTCGATGGGCCCGACATCGAGCTCGAAGAGAACAACTTCACCAAGCTCGGTTTCCCGCCGGACCACCCGGCCACAGACATGCAAGACAGCTTCTGGACCACCAGCGGCCATCTGCTCCGCACGCACACCAGCAACATCCAGGTGCGCGCCATGTCGTCGCAGAAGCCGCCCATGGCGTTCATTGCGCCGGGGTCCGTGTTTCGCCGCGACGACGACATCACCCACTCGCCCATGTTCCACCAGCTCGAGGCCTTCTTGGTCGACGAGGGGGTCACGCTGGCGCACCTGCGCGGCGTGCTCAGCGAGTTTGCCAAGCGCTTGTACGGCCCAGGCACCCCGGTGCGCTTGCGCCCGAGCTACTTCCCCTTCGTCGAGCCCGGCGCCGAGGTCGACATCGGCTGCGTGTTCTGCCGCAACGCCGACGGCACGCGCGCCGGCTGCAACGTGTGCAAGCACACTGGTTGGATCGAGATCTTGGGCTGCGGCATGATCCACCCCGTGGTGTTCGAGGCCTGCGGCATCGACCACGAGAAGTACAGCGGCTTCGCGCTGGGCATGGGCATCGAGCGCATCGCCATGTTGCGCTACGGCGTGCCCAACATCCGCGTGTTCTACGAAAACCACCCCAAGTTCTTGGCGCAGTTCTGAGCGCACAGCTCTTTCGCGTCTAGCCCCTATCGTCTTTCAGAGCCTCCGGACCGGTCCCCCATGAAAGCATCGTACAACTGGCTCAAGTCCCTGATCCCGCAGCTCACAGCGTCGCCCAGCGAGCTTGCCGAGCGGCTGACGCTCGCTGGTCTCGAGGTCGAAGGCAGCACCGAGTTCGGCGCCGCATCGAAGGCCGCCATCGTGGCGCGGGTGGTGTCCATGCGCCCGCACCCGCAGAAGAGCGGTCTGCGCCTGGTCACCGTCGATCGCGGCGGGGGCACGCAGCAAGAGATCGTCTGCGGCGCACCCAACGTGCCTGAGCCCGGTGGCCTGGTGGTGCTCGCGCCCTTGGGCACGCACTTGCCCGCCAAAGGCATGACCATCGAACCGCGCAGCATCGGCGGCATCCCCAGCGAAGGCATGCTGTGCAGCGAGTCGGAGCTCGGCCTGGGCGACGACGGTGATGGCATCCTGATTCTGGACGACGCTGGCCTCGAGCCGGGCATGCCCCTGGCCAAGGCCATTCCGTCCACACACGACGTGGTGTTCGAGATCGGCCTCACCCCCAACCGCCCCGACTGCCTTGGGCACGCGGGCTTGGCGCGGGAGATCAGCGCGCTCTACGTGATCCCGTTCTCGCTCTCCAGCATGATGGGGCCCTCGCGCACCTCGGACGAGAGCTTCCAGTCGCTCAACGTCGAGATCGACGTCCAAGACCAAGAGCGCTGCCCGCACTATGGCGCCGCGGCCCTCATCGACGTCAAGGTTGCGCCCTCGCCGCGAGAGCTACGTTACCGCCTGTCGTCGCTGGGGGTTCGCCCCATCTCCAACATCGTCGACCTCACCAACTTGCTGATGCTCAAGTTCGGTCACCCCATGCACGCCTTCGACCTCGATCGCGTGCACGACAACACCATCGTTGTGCGTCGGGCCAAAGACGGCGAGATCTTGCGCACCCTCGATGGCGTGGACCGCAAGCTCGTCAGCGACGACCTCGTGATCTGTGACGGCCGCGGCCCCGTGGCACTGGCCGGCGTCATGGGCGGCGCGTCCAGCGAGATCACGGCAGAGACCACCCGCGTGTTCTACGAGTGCGCGTACTTCGAGCCGCGCGGCGTCCGGCGCACGGCGCGGCGCCACGGCATGCACACCGAGTCCAGCCATCGCTTCGAGCGCGGCGTCGATCGCTCCGGCGCCCGGCGGGTGCTCTCTGCCGCTGTGGCGCTCACCACGCAGATCGTGCCGAGCGCCCGCGCGGTGTACGGGCAGATCCACGTCGAAAAGCGCGCCGAGCCCACGCCGCCGGTCACCCTGCGGCACGCGCGCATCGAGTCCATTCTGGGCACGCACGTGCCCTGGGGCGAGGCCACGGGCATTCTCACGGTGCTTGGCTGCGGCGTGGGCGACATTGGCTCTGGCGTCGCCGAGGTCACCTTGCCATCGCATCGGCCAGACCTCGCCCGCGAAATCGATCTCATCGAAGAGGTGGCGCGGGTTCGCGGCATGGACAAGATCCCTGAAGAGCTTCCGGCCATCCGCCCCTGCATGCCCGTGGGCGGTGCCGAAGAGCTCGTTCGTCGCGTGCGTGCCGCTGCAGTGGCCCAGGGCTTGTCCGAGGCGGTGACGTACGCGTTTACCTCCGAGGAGTCCCTGGCCAAGGCCCAAGCGCCTGCACCCACGGTGCGCTTGCAGAACCCGCTGGGCGCGCACCACGCGGTCATGCGCACGAGCCTCTTGCCTGGTCTTGCGGAAACGTCTGCGCACGCCCGGCGTCACGGCGAGCGCGACATGGCGTTGTTCACCATTGGGTCCACCTACACCGCCAACGCGTCGGGGTTGCCCACGGAGACCCCGTTCCTTACGGCGTTGCTCGTTGGCCATCGCGCGGGCTACTTGCAGAAGGCAGAGCCCTTCGACGTGTTCGATGCCAAGGCCGTGGCCGAGGGCATCGTTCACGCGCTCACGGGCGCCACGCCCACCCTTGTGCGCAAAGAGTTCCCCGAGCTGCACCCCCGTGGCGCTGCAGAGATCTTGCTCGACGGAGAGAGCATCGGGCGCCTTGGTCCCTTGCACCCCGACGTGCTCGAGTCCTTCGACCTGGGCGAGCACGCAGTCGCGCTCACGCTCGACGTGCGCGCCCTTGGCCGCCCCCGCACATTCCAATACCGCCCGTTGCCCAAGTTTCCCGCAGCCACACGAGACTTGGCGCTGGTGGTCCACGACGACGTTCGCGCTGGCGATGTGCAGTCGGCCCTTCGCGCGGTGGCTGGCCCCTTGGCCGAAGAGCTCGAACTGTTCGACCGTTTCGTGGGCACCGGCGTACCCAAAGACCACGCGAGCCTCGCGTTCCGCGTGGTGTACCGTGCAAGCGATCGCACGTTGACCGACACCGAGGTCGACGCGGCCCACACGGCCCTGGTCAAAGAAGCCCAAGCACGCTTTGGCGCGCAGCTGCGCGGATAACGCCCCGTGGTGCCTTCGCCCTATGCCCCGGAGCTCACTGGCGCGGTCCTGTCGCGCCGGTTCGAGCTCGGGCGCAAACTGGGCACCGGGGGCATGGCTGCGGTCTACGAAGCCAAAGACCTGACCACGCAGACCACGGTCGCGGTCAAGGTCCTGCACATCGAGTTCTTCCAAGACCAAAACGTGCTCGCCCGCTTCGAAGAAGAGGGACGCGCGACCTCCCGGCTCGTGCACCCCAACGTGGTGCGCGTGCACGACAGCGCCCAAGCCGAAGACGGTCGGCCTTACATCGTCATGGAGCTCCTCTCCGGGGTGCCGCTCGGCAGCTACACGCGCAACGGCAATCGCGTTCCCGTGGGCCAGGCCGTCAGCATCTTGCAAGGGGTGCTTGCGGGGCTCGCCGCTGCACACGCGCAGGGCCTGGTGCACCGCGATCTCAAGCCCGACAACGTGTTCTTGGCGCGGGACGATGCCGGGCGCTTCCAGGCCAAGGTGCTCGATTTTGGAATCGCCAAGGTCATGGACGTGGCCGGGGGCATGGGCCAAAAGACCGCCACGGGCCTGCTGCTCGGCACGCCCGCGTACATGAGCCCAGAGCAGATCCAGAACGCGCGCTTGGTCGACGTGCGTTCGGACCTTTGGAGTGCCGGGGTCATCTTCTACGAAATGCTCACGGGGCGTCCGGCGTTTCCGGCACCCACGGAGTTCGCGCGCCTTGCTGCTGTGCTCAACAAAGAGCCCACGCCCCTGTCGCAGGTAGACCCAGAGCTCGCGCCGTTCGAGTCTTTCGTTGCCAAAGCACTCCAGAAAGACCGCGAGAAGCGCTTCTCGTCGGCGCACGACATGGCACGGGCGCTCTCGGCGCTGTCACCTCGCGAAGAGGCCGCGGCCACGCCCCTCTCGCGGCTGCCCGAGGTGCCCAGTTTGTTGTCGCCGCACAGTCCCGTCGGTGCCGCGGCGCCCTCTTCGACACCGCCCACCATGCCTCCGGCGCCGGCCCCCGACACGACCAGCGCTGGCCCGCACGGCACCCTGGCCAGCCCCAAGCCCGGTTCGCTCCCTATGCTCTTGTCGGCGCCACAGCCCGACGTCGTCCTCGTGAACCTTCACGGAACCCTGCCCTCGGAAGATCTCCCGGTGCTTCGCCCGGGGGCCTTCGGTGCCGGACGTCGACGGGGCGTGCCGGTCGGCGTCGTGGCGGCGCTGGTGCTCGTCGCACTGGCCGCGGGCTTCTTCATGGGACTTGGCTACGCCCGGCTTCGTTGAATCGGCCGACCCCCGCCGACGGCCGGCCCCGGACATGGCGTTCGGTGCTGGCGACCCGTGCCCCTTGTCTCGTGCGTTGCGCCTCGTCGGGCTTCCTTGTACTTTGGGCTCACCATGAGCGAGGCCCAAGTCGACAGCAAGTATCTCGAGGTGTTCCCTGGCTGGCTGCGCACGCTGGGCACCGATGCGCGAACCCTGTCGCAGGTGGTTGCGTCGGACGCACCCAGCGGCGCCAAACAATACGCCACGGCGGGCCTCAACTACATTTTCAAGTCCCTCGACCTCATCCCCGATGGTGTCGACGACTTGGGCTACTGCGACGATGCGTTCGTGCTTCGCGTGGCAGCAGCGCTCGCATGCGAAGACGAACCTGCGGCCAAGGCCGGGCCCCTCGGTAACCTCGCCGCAGACGCCGCCATCATCAAAGAGTTCCTGGGCGAGGTCTACGCTCCGCTCGAAGCCTACGTGAAGGGGCTTCGCAAGGGCGCCGCGCGTGGCCGCACCGTCGACGACATCTTGGGCGACGAAGGCACCAAGAACGCCTTCTTGCACGAGGTCACGGGCTGGGCCGAAAGCTACCAAGTGCCTAGCTTCACCCGCGACGTGAAGACGCTCATCAAGCTCAAGTCGTTCCTTCGCGCCAAGCTGGGCTGATCCGGCGCCCAGGGCGCGCGGGGAAAGCCTCGTGCGGTGGCGACCATGTCGCACCTTTCCCCAATGGACGGCCCAGCATCTGACTGGTGCGGCGCCAATCCAGGTCCGTTCTGCGGCGAAACGGGGTGGTGTCGCTTTTGGGAGTCATTTGCCGCACATCAGCGCTCCCCATCAAGGCCCCGAGGTTGGTCCGCGCCGTGCAGTACGATCCGACCGGGTTCTCGGAGGTGCGTTCATGCGAAAGCTGCTCATTGGTTTTGGCCTCGCCATGTGGTGCGGTTGCGCCGCTGCTCCTGGCGATGCCGACCCCTCGGCGACGTCCATCGATGGTGAGACCAAGCAGGCGCTTGGCGCGCTCGAAACGGAGACCGGCACCCGCTGGCAGCTCGTTCCGCACCAGGTTCACGGAACTCCGGCGGCTCTGTCCGGACGCACCGCGGCGCTGTTTCAGGATCCGGACCAGGCTTTCGCCGCAACCATCACGTTCTTGGACCGGCACCGTGGCGTCTATGGGATGAAGAGCCCCGCGCGGGAGCTCCGAAGTGTTCGTGAGCGCGGCGACAACCTTCGCATGCGCCACTTGCGCATGCAGCAAACCATTCGCGGTGTCGACGTGTTCGGGGCCGAGCTGCTCGCGCACTACGATCCGAAGGGGCGCCTTGTTGAACTCTCGGGCAACTACCAGAAAGATCTCGACCAGGTCGACGTCAACCCGACCTTGACCCTGGACGCAGCCAAAGACAAAGCACAGGCCGACCTGCGCAGCCTCGCGCACGCCCACCCAGACAAGCCCATTCGCATTGCCGAAGAGCAGCTGGTGGTGTTCAGCGGCTACAACGAAAACAAGATCACCCCGCGGGCAGCCTGGAAGCTTGCGCTGCGCCAAGACTCGCTGCCGCCGGTGGTCATGCACTACTTCGTCGATGCGCAGACCGGTGCGCTGCTCGGCAAACACAGTGGCGTGGCCACCATCGCGGCCACGGGCAAGGGCAACAAGGGCGAGAGCCGCACCTTCGAGGTGGCGCAGCAAAACGGCAGCTACGTCATGGTCGATTCGTCTCGCGGGCAGGGCATCTCGACCTACGACGGTCAGAACCAAGAGCAGCCCACCCCGACCAAACTCATTGCCTCGACACAGCTCAACGCAGGTTGGGACACGGCATCAACGTCGGGCCCTGGCTCCGCCGTCGATGCGCACGCAAACGCCATCCTGATCTACGACTTTTTCAAGTCCAAGTACGGGCGCAAGGGGCTCGATGGTCAAGATGGCCCCATGAAGTCCATCGTGCACATGGGCAACAACGTCATCAACGCCTTCGCCGCCGACGGCGTCATGTACTACGGCGACGGCGATCCGAGCCAAGGTGCCTCGCCCTTCGCGGCGTCTCTCGAAATCGGCGCCCACGAGTTCACGCACAACGTCACGCAGGCCGAGTCGAACCTTGTCTACAAGGACACGTCGGGCGCGCTCAACGAGGCCCTCTCCGACATCTTTGGCGCCCTCGTCGAGTTCGACAAGACCAAGAACCTGACCAAGACCGAAGAGTCCGGCGAAGACGTCGTGAACAACCCGCAGATTCCGAACCGACACTTTGCCGACCCGGCCAAGGGGCAGCAGCCGGCGCACCTGTCTCAATATGTGCGCACGCAACAAGACGAAGGCGGCGTCCACATCAACTCCGGCATCGTCAACAACGCCTTCTGGCTCATGACCAACGGCGGCACGAACCCCAAGAGCAACATGAAGGTGGCGTTCGGGCTCGGATGGGACAAGGCCGGCAAGGTTTGGTACCGCGCGTCTACCGAGTACCTGGCGGCGCAAAGCGACTTCGCTGCGGCCGCCGCGGCCACCGCCCGGGCCGCCAAAGATCTGAACATGACGCAGAACGAGCAGAACATCATCGAGTGTGCCTGGCTCGCGACGGGTGTGCTGCAGGGCGCACCGTGCCAAACGCTGACGGATCCCAACATCACAAGCCGCCCAAGCGATCCGGCCACGGACACCACGGGCACCGGCAGCAATGCCAGCGACGACGAAGCGGCCGACGACCCGGCGGACGAAGAAGAGACAACGACGACCACGAGCACCAAGAAAAAGAAGACCACGCAGCAAGTCACGCAGTCGGGCTGCAGCACCGCACCGGGCGCAACGCCGGTGAACGCTTGGCCGCTGCTGCTGGGCGCTGCGCTCTTGCTCCGTGGTGCGCGCCGCCGCGCCCGGTAGAGCCAGCAGCGGCGCGAACTGCACCACAAAACAACCAAGGCACCCGGCGCGACTTGCGCGGGGTGCCTTGTTCGTTGCGCTGCCGTTCTCGACTTAGAGAACCGAACGGCTCTCGGGACCGGACTTGGCCGGACTCGTCTCGGATTTCTTCTCGCCGCCAGGAACGCCCGACAGCAGCTCTTGCAGCAAGTCCCGGGCTTCGGGCTTGGTCTTGAGGTGATTGATGAGCAGCGTCGAGGCGTCGGAGAAGGACTTCTCGTATTGGAGCCCCTCGCGGGTGCGCGCGGCCACCTTCTCGCGGCCGCTCGCCAAGTCCTCTTCGAGGGCTTCGGCGTAGCGGGCAAGCTGCGCGCGAAGTTCGTCGATTTGCCGACGAAGGTCTCGGGCCTGGGCGTCTTTGACCTGAGCCTTCTGCTCGCGGTCCGTGAGCTGCTCGCGGCGTGCTTCGACCAGCGCTGCCGCTGCGCCCGCACGCTCGAACACCGCGCGTAGCGCCGTGGCATTGCCGCCCTGCTGGGCGGCCTGATCTGCCTGAGCTCGGGCGGTGCCGGCCGCACGCTCGGCCACCTGCACCTGCTCTTTGAGGCGAGCGGCTTCTTGCTGCTCTGCCGATGCGTCGCGCAGGGCCCGAGACTCCTCGTGCGCGAGCTCTTCGACCTTACGACCGATTTCGGCGCGCAGGGCTCGACCGCGGCGCTCGAGCGATTCGAGCTTGCGCGTGTGGCTGGCCACTTCGCCTTCGAGGCGCGTGGCGCGGGAGGCCAAGTCCCAAGACTGCGCGAGCGCCGTCTGGATCTCTTGGGGGGCGTTGCCCGCGGGGTAGGCCCGGCTCGTCATGCGCGAGAAGAGCGCCGCGCGGCTCGCCCACTCGATGACGCCAGCAGATTGCGGCGGGGGAGGGGGCGGCGGGGGCTGGTTCTCGCCGACGGCGTTGTTGACCTCCCACGGGGTGCTCGGCAGCGAGCGCTGCAGCGCCTTGAGCTCTTCGTGAAGATGGTGGGCGTCTTGGTAGCGCTTGCGGCGCTCCTTCTCGAGCAGCTTGAGCACGATGGCTTCGGCCTGCGGCGCGACGTCGCCCTTTACGCTGGTGGGCTTGGGCGCCGGCGCCGAACGCTGCATCTCGAGCAACGTCTCGCGGTCGTTGGAGCGGAACGGCAACTGCCCCGTGAGCATCTCGAAGAACAGAACACCGAGCGCGTACAAGTCGCTGGGCGGTCCGGCTTCTTCGCCGCGGGCCTGCTCGGGCGACATGTACTCGGGCGTGCCAAAGACCGCGCCCTTGGGGGCCAGGCGCGGGTCCATGGCCAAGTGCGCCAACCCGAAATCCAAGATCTTGACGAAGTCTTTGCGACCGCCGCGGCTGGACAACAAGATGTTGTCGCTCTTGAGGTCGCGGTGGATGACGCCGAGGTCGTGGGCGCGCGCCAAGGCGGCGCACATCTGCTCGAGGATATCGACGCCGCGGGCCAACGGCATGGGCCCGCGGGCAAGCTCGCTCGAGAGCGACGTGCCCACCAGGTACTCCATGACCAGGTAGAGTTCGCCCTCTTCGGTCTCGCCGATGTCGTGAATGTCGATGATGTGCGCGTGGTCAACGCGATTGGCGGCGCGTGCCTCGCGAAGCATCCATGCCCGCAAGTGCGTCTCGCCCCGGAGGTCGGGGCGAATGAGCTTGAGGGCCACCACGCGGTCGATGAGAACGTGGCGGGCGCGGTACACCACGCCCATTCCGCCTTCGCCCGCGCGGGCCTCTAGGCGATAACGTCCGGCGACTACTCGCCCGAGCATCGGATCCGATTGCTTCGTCGAAGTTCGTTGGCTGTTCATGCGTTATCCGGCGCTGCGGCGGGGCCAAGCTTGCCCCTCTCGCGCGGTGCCGAACAAAACTACGGGGAAACCGCGGCCGATGGAACGCAAAAAGCGCTTATTAGAAGGTCACTTGCATGACTTGGAGGCGAACCTCCGACAGCGGAGCAAGTCCGTACTGCCGTCGCTCTTGCATACTGAACGCCTGGCGCACCTGGGGCACGGGCAGGCCCAAACGCAGCGTGCCGTTGCTCTTGGAGTAGTCGAACATGGACGTGGGGGCCGGCGTGGGCGCGGGGGCCGGCGCAGGTGCCGGCGCGGCCGGGGCCGGTTCCGCAGCCGGGGGGCTTGCGGGCTTGGCGGGCTCGGTGCCCACGGCGCTGCCACCCACCTTGCCCGGATCCGGCGGCGGCGAGTTGGTGGGTGCGCGGTCTTCGGAGGCAGACTCGGAAGGAACGTAGCGCGTGGCGTTGAGCGTCAGGACCACACCCGGGATGATGAGGGCCAGGCCGCCTGCCAACATGTAGACGGGAACGCGGCCGTCGGAAGACGATTGCTCGACGAAGTAGCCGCCGACGCCGCCCGCAACGGCACCGACGCCGCCGCCGACCAGGTACGCCCAGGTTGGCTTGACGCCGATGAGGGACTCGGTGATGACGACCGCCTCGGCCCCGAGGAGTGCGCCTCCGGCGATGCCTTTGCCCGTGGGGGACACTTCGTCGGCGCGGGCCGCGGGCGCGTAGGCGAGGAGCTGCGCCGCGCACAGGATGCTGGCCACCGTGCTTACCCGCGTGGAACGTGCCTTCGAGATCATCCGAGACTCCTTGAATACGTGAAGTGTAGAGAGGCCGCGCCCCCCAAGAACCAGAGCGGACTTGCTCGTCGGCCATACGGTATCACGGGGTCAATGGCCCCGTCACCCAGCATTGGTGCGCCGAATTCCTTGGTTTCTTGGGGGCTTCGCGGCATTCACGGCCGCTTTCCGCCAAGGAGCCAAGGGCGTGTAGAGTGACGGCGAGTTTTCGTGGCTTCTCCCGCTGCCATCCTTGCCCGACCGGCCCTGACCCGCGGCGCGGCGGCCGTGCTCCTGCTGGGAGCCGCCGCTCTCATCGGGGCCAGCGTGCGTGTTTTGCCGTGGTTCTTGGACCCGCACATCCCCAAAGACATCGTGGCGCCGTTTGCCCGAAGTGTTGGCGCCGTTGCGCTCGAGGCCGCGATTTTGGTGGGCTGGCCAACGGGCTGGGCCCTTGCCGCGCATCGGCTCACCGAACGCGGCGAGGCCCGGGTGTTCGAAATGCTGGGCGAGCGACCGTTGCGCACCACGACGCGACTGTTGCCCTGGGCGCTTCCCTTCGTGCTGGCGCTTTTTGGGCTTTCGTACCAGGCCGGCAACGACGCGCGGGAACCAGGCCGTGTGCTCACGGAGCTCATTCGCGAGGCCCGGGAAGCGTGCGCGCGTGCCCCGGCGCCGTCGAGCTTTGCCGTCCCGTTCGTGGATTCGGCGTGGCTCTGTGTGCCCGGTCAGGCGCCGGTGGTCGTGGTTCGTGGCCCCGGCGGGGTGCTTTTGTCGGCCAAAGACGTGCAGTTTACCCAAGACCTGCGCGCCCTCACGGCCACGGACAGCCGACTTCTCCTCGGCAGCACAGCGATACATGTTCAATCGCTGTCCCTGCGGGGCCTGCCCCCATGGGGGTCGTCGGCGCTGCTTTCCGGGGCGCAGCGCGCGTGGCTCCTGGTGCTGACGGGGCTGCTTGCGGCGGCAACCGCGTGTTGGGCGGCGCTGCGCCTTGGCCGCTCTGCCGGGGCGTCCCGCCTTCTCGCCATCGTCCTGGGCGCCGCCGGACCCCTTTGCGCGCTGGGCGCACTTCGCTTGGTCGAGCGGCGATTGCCCGAGGGCGCGTCCCCAAGCGCCCTTTGGTTGTTCGCGCTGGTGCCGCTGTCGGCGCTGCTGGCTCCACTGGTGCTTCTGCCGGTCTTGGGCTTCTTGTCCAAGCTGGTCGCCCGGCGGCCTCGGATGGGGTAGGCTTCCTAATTGAGGGCCGGGCCACTTGCCCCACCCCAGCATCGGCCAGCATCGGTATAGGCAAGGAAGGACGCCATGGGCAGCATTGGAGCACCGGAGATTCTCCTCGTCGCGTTGATCGCGCTCCTCTTGTTCGGCGCCGGTCGCATCGCCGACATCGGCAAGGGCCTCGGGCAGGGCATCAAGAATTTCAAGCAGGGCATTCGCGAAGCCAACGAAGACGACGACGACGACAAGAAAAGCGACGACGCCGGCGCCAAGAAGAAGGCCGCCAAAGACGACGTCAAAGACAGCGACGCCAAGGCCAAAGAAGCCTAGAGGGCCCCTTCGCCGCGTCTTTCGTCTTCGGCGTGGCGCGGCGCACGTAGCCAGTGTTCCCGGGCGCGGGAACCTGGTAGTTTTCCGCGCGTGTCACGCACGTTCGCCAAGCGCCTAGAAGCCGTTGCTCCCAGCGTTACCCTCGCCATGAACGCGAAGGCCGCGCAGCTCCGTAGCACCGGAGTCGATGTCATTGCGTTTGGGGTCGGTGAGCCCGACTTCGAGCCGCCGAGCTACGTGCTCGAGGCCGCCAAAAAGGCCATCGACAAGGGCGTGTCCAAGTACACGGCGGTTTCTGGCATCGCCCCGCTCAAAGACGCCATTGTTGCGCAGACCAAGGCTCGCAAGGGCTTCGATGTGACCCCGGCGCAGATCACGGTGAGCTGCGGCGCCAAACACGCGCTCTTCAACCTGGCCATCGCGCTGTTCGAGCCGGGCGACGAGGTGGTGATCCCCGCGCCCTATTGGGTCAGCTATCCCGAGCAGGTCCGCATGATGGGCGCAACGCCCGTCATCGTGCAGTCCTCCGAGGCCCAGGGCTTTCGCGTCGACCCAGCTGCGCTCGATGCCGCCATCACCGCGCGCACCAAAGCCGTGGTGCTCTGCTCGCCGTCGAACCCCACGGGGGCGGCCTACACGCCGGCGCAGCTCACGGCCATCTGCGACGTGATCCGCAAACACGATTGTTATCTCATCACCGACGAGATCTACGGCGAGCTCGTCTACGACGGCTTCGTGCAGAAGTCTTGCGGCGCCCTTGCGCCGGACTTGCACGATCGCATCATTGTGGTCGACGGGGTCGCCAAGACCTACGCCATGACCGGATGGCGCATCGGCTGGAGCATCACGCCGGCGCCTCTCGCCAAGATCCTCGACATGGTGCAAGGCCAAAGCACCACCAACGCCACGGCCGTGGCCCAGCACGCCGCCGTGGCGGCGCTCACCGGCCCCCAAGACGAGGTCGAGCGAATGCGCGCTGCTTTCGAGCTGCGTCGCAACACCATGGTTCAAGAGCTTAACGCCACCGACGGCATCAAATGCCGCATGCCCGAGGGCGCGTTCTACGCCTTCGCCGACTGTCGCGGTTTGCTCGGCGCCAACTACAACGGCAAGCCCATGGTCACCGACGAAGACATCGCGTTCTTCTTCTTGGAAAAGGCCCATGTGGCCACGGTGCCCGGCGGAGCCTTCGGCGCCCCTGGCTACGTGCGCTTCAGCTACGCCACGAGCGAAGATCGCATCCGCGAAGGCATCGCCCGCATCCGTCGCGCCATCGCCGAAGCCCGCGGCTAGCGCCGCCCCCGAACCCGCCCGAACGCCGGTGCTCCCGCTGTTCTCCCTGAGTCCATGGACATCCAGGCGAGGCGGCTTGTCGCGCCCTCTTTGCTTTCGCCGCCTCCGGGGGGGTAGGATCACCGCCGTGGGGACTCCCTTATGAACAAGCCCAAGGCCCTTACTGCTGTCGCCGCCCAAGGCGTGCAGATGTCCGAGATCTTCAAGTACGGCGTGGCGCGACAGAAGGTCGGCACGTACACGCCGGAGCTGGTGGAGCCCGAGGCGTCGACGGGGCAGGGCAAGCGCGCGTTGCAACACATTCGCCTGATCCCCGATGGCGGCGGTCCGGCCTTGGTGGTGGGGTCCGTGCATGTCCCCGAGCGTCGCGCCGAGCTTCGCTCCTACGCCTACGTGCAAAGTGTGTTTCGGCAGCGCTTTCGCAAGGCCTGCCCCTTCGACCCCAGTGCCTACGAAGCGTTCGTGCGCAACGCCGAGAACCTACTTCACGGCATGCAGATGAACGTTCATCGCGTGGACGCCCCCGCCATGATGGCCGACGACGAAGGACCGGCGGTGACCGTGGGGGCGCCAAATGGCGGCTCGTCCAACACGGTCTTGTGGGTGGTGTTGGCCATTGTGGGCCTGTTCGTACTCGGCGGCGCAGGTGTTGGCGTGCTGATGTTCTTGCGGCGCTAAAGGCCCCCTCGGCTCAGGGCGAGGCGCACGCTGCGGCGCACGTTTCCGTTCGGCAGGCGTAGAACGCCTTCTGCGTCGCGGCAGATTTGTCGTGTTTGGCGTAGCAGGCGTCTTTGCACTCCGTGAGTGCAGCGGTGCCAGCGTTCGCGCCGGTGCCCGTGCCGTTGCCATTGCCGCCGCCCGTGCCATTGCCGCCGCCCGTGCCGTTGCCTGCGCCGGCTCCGCTGTTTTCTGCCGCGA